>JAZSLN010000115.1:0-12788 GCA_045535385.1 Eubacteriales bacterium | reverse complement strand
GCCATGTCGTTCTGTGAGCCAAGGAGTTGAATACAAATTTTGTCTTCCTAAGACCGCTTGGCCTCCGACTTGGCAATTCATAACACTAAACTCATAACTCATAACTAAAAAAGACGGTCGCCGACCGTCTTTTTGCATTTATATTTCGTTTTCGGGAGAGGGGATAGGTGCTTCAATCGCTTCGGTTTCGGTGGATTCTTCGGTTTTTTCAGGTTCTTCCGTAACGACCCGCCGCAAGGCAAAGCATAAAAAGCCGAGCGAGAGAAGTCCCAATGAATTTTCTAAGCCTGAGACAATTAAATAACGTATTATTCCTACTATAAAATCGGCGAAGTCGAAATACAGCGCCGAGGAGTAAAGCCAAGATTGGTAAATAGAGTATGCGAGCGACAGTAAACAGTAAAGCACCTTGACGATTATGGGAACAAACCAAAGGTTACAGAGTTTTTGGTTTCCGCGAAGATTAAATATCGCGAGCAAAAACAAAAGAAGCGGTACGCAAATGCCTACAATGTCGGAGATTGTGAAAAGAAAGTTATAAATACCACTGTATAACGTGTATGAATACGTGTGTATAGGGATAAATGTGTTTGATTGAGATGCGATGCTAAATATAAAAGGGATTGCCGCCAAACCGAACGTAACACCGGTGGTTATAACCACGGATTTCGTATTTTTGCGGTTTATCAGAAGGACTACACCAAGAGCGCAAACTGATAGTGCACTGAGTATCGCTATTACGTTGTATAACACACATAAAAAGATCCCGACATGCCCGTCAAATATCGACGTTAACATGGAAAAAAGGCTCGCCGAGCACGTGATGAACGAGATAATACCGTTTATCAAAAACAATATACCTGCAACGATAAAAGCCGCTTTGGGAGATTTTTTTGCTTCATTCATAATATAACACCTCCGTTTTGTGTATTTTATCACGGTCAGCAAAGAAAGTCAACAAAGGGGGTAACGCTTTGACCAAAACCAAACGTGCCGGTTTGTGTCTTTTGCCCAAAAATATTTTCGGGTGGGAAAAATCGTTGACAAAACACCCATAAAAGATGTAATATATTATTTACGGTAGTAAAATGAGAACTTATGTATTTTAGTAATAAGGGAGATATTTATGAATTTGATCAAAAGAATGTCCAGCCTGCTGCTCGTTGCGGTAATGCTCGTTTCGATTTTCGCGGCTTCGGCAGTGCCCGCATCTGCGGCGGCTTTCACTATCCAGCGACAGTGGGACAGTAAATGGAAGAGCGTTTATGTCGGCGGCAGAACGCTTTACGATACTGCCTGCGGTATATTTTCTATCGTTAACGCGGTAGGTTATCTTACGGGAGATGCGCCCGACGTTCTTTCGGTCGCACAGTGGGCTAACAGCATCGGCGCGTTTAATACGTCTTCTTTCGGCGGAACCGACAGAAGCGTTCTCTATCCGAGAATCCAGGCGAAATACGGCACAACGTACGGATTTTCCTGTGATGTCGGAAGCGGTTCCGGCTATTGGTCGGGTTCTTCGAGTACTACCCTTAAGAATCACCTTGCGAACGGCGGAGTTGCTATAGGACACGTTCCCGGCCACTTTATCGCTATCGTAGGCTACGATCCCAACACTAACTATTTCCACGTATATGACAGCGCGCCCTCTTCTTCGAGAGGCACCGCTACTTACGGCGACACCGGTTTGGGCGATTGTTGGGTAACCCAAAGCCGTCTTGCAACCGGACAGCTTAAGCTCGACTGGTTCTGCTTGCTTTCCTCTACTGTTCCTGCTAAGCCCGAATCGTATTATGCGCTTGAAAGCCTTATTCGCGATTCTCTCGGACTTATTTGCGTGGACTATACCCATAGCGAGGTTATTGCAATTCGCAATGCGTACACCAACGCAGTTGCTGTTTTGAATAACACTTCTTCTCAGGATGCCGATTATAAAGCAGCCTACAATACTCTTTATGCAACTATCCATCCCACGGCGAATATCGTTTCGGTCGGCAAGAGCTATACTACCTCCGCTAACACGCGTAACGATAACTACGCCGACAATCTTTCGCGTCTTACCGACGGTGTCAAGGGCGGACGCGACGGCGGAATCAATTATTCCGGTTGGAACGGAAATGCCGAAATACTCGTCGACTTCGGCTGGGAAATGCAAACCAATACCTATACTGTGTATTTCGCGGGCGGTGCATGGGGCATATCTTCTCCGGTAGATAACGTCAACGTAACTATGTACTGGTCTCAGGACGGAGTCAACTACTATTCCTTTGCGGAATCCAATAAGGCTGTTCTCAAAAAAGGCAGCGGCATATCCGTTGACGGCGAGGATTCCTGGAGCACCTACGAGCTTACCATCTCCACCGGCCCCGTTTGGGCACGATACATCAAGTTCGGACTAAAGCATATAAACGGCGGCCATATCTGGATAGATGAGGTCGAGATCGCAAAATACGACGAGCCCTTCCTTACCGACAGATTTTATATCAACGGTATGAATACCTCGGTCCAAGCAGGTCAAAGCGTTATCTTTACATCCGGCTTCGGTGAAATAACCGCGGCTAAAGCAAACCACAGATGGACGAGAAACATTATCGCGACTATTCAGCCCGACGGCTCCTTCGTTGTTGACGAGGTATTTGTCGGTGATGGCGACGGTGTTAAATCGGTTACCCTTACCGACGATCAAATTATGATCGCCGCCCACCCTTGGGAGGGTGTTTCCGACTCGGTGCCCGGAAGTGTTTATAATGTGGATCTTCTTTCTTCGGTAAGACCCGGCGACAGTCTTGCATTTAACGGCGTTACTACTTCGCTCGGTTATTACGACGTGCTTGCTTACGGCACGATAACCTATAAGACTTGCTCGCATAATTACGGCTCGGTCGTAACCGCTCCTACCTGTACTTCTCAGGGCTTTACTACATATACCTGCACCCTTTGCGGTGATTCCTACGTTTCGGATTACGTTGCCGCTTCTCATACCGAGGGTGAATGGACGACTCTTGCCGACGGAAGCAAAGAGCTTCGTTGTTCGGTATGCGGTGAGCTTCTCGGATTCGAGGAATCCCCCTATGAACTCGGCGACGTAAACGGCGACGGAACGATCAATATGTTCGACTATCTCCTGGTAAAAAGTATTTCTCTCAATAAATATACGCCTTCCGATGCAGAGTTTTACCGCTCCGATATCAATACCGACGGCAAGGTGAATATGTTTGACTATATCGCGGTCAAGAGCGTTTGTATTTCAAAATAAACAGAAGCGGAGATTTGTTCCCGTTGTTCTTAAAAACATAAAAGAAAGGCTATTTTATGAAAACATTTAAGCGATCGCTTTCCTTGGTGCTGGTGTGCGTTATGGTGTTTGCGATGGTTGCGGGAAGCTGTTTCTCCGCATCCGCAAATTCCTACGTTATCCAACGTCAGTTAGAAACGAAATGGAAAAACTATTATTACGGCGGAGCCAACCTTTACAACACGGGCTGCGGTATATTCTCGCTCGTTAACGCTGTCGGTTATCTTACCGGCAACAGTATGAGCATTACCGAGGTTGCTTCCTGGGCACATTCTATTAATGCGTTTAACGTAAACGGCGGCGACGGTACCTACCGTCTTGTCCTTTATCCCAAGGTTACTAAGAAATACGGCGCGGATTACGGCTTCACCCTCGACTGTAACAACGGTCAGGGCTGGTGGGCAGGCTCTTCGAGCTCGTTGCTTAAATCTCACCTTGCAAACGGCGGTGTTGCCGTCGGCCACGTTCCCGGCCACTTTATCGCGCTCGTCGGATACGATTATTCCTCAAATATGTATCACGTTTACGACAGCGCTCCTACCGCCGCGAGAGGAACCAATACTTACGGCGATACCGGCTTGGGCGACTGCTGGGTAACTCCTTCCCACCTCGCTACCGGAAAGCTCAAGCTTGACTGGTTCTGCTTGCTTTCGGCTACCGGCGCTTCGGCGGAATATCTTGCTCTCGAAGAGCTTGTTTCCGAAACCAAGAGCCTTATTTGTGTTGACTACACCAACGGCGAGGTTATCGCTGTACGTAACGCGTATGCTAACGCGGTTGCGGTTTTGAATAACACATCCTCTACCGATAACGATTACAAAACCGCATATAATACCCTTTATGCCGCTATGCATCCTACCGCGAATATTCTTTCTGTCGGAAAGAGCTATACAACCTCTCCTACCGAGCGTACCGACGCTTGGGCAGACGACGGCAAACGTCTTACCGACGGTGTGAAGGGCGACCCCAACGGCGGTAATGCCTATTCCGGCTGGAAAAATAACGCCGAGATAGTTGTAGACCTCGGCTCGGCGATCGCGTCGAATACCTATACCGCATATTTTGCCGGCTGTACCTGGGGTATTTCCACACCTGTCGACCTTGTTGACGTAGAGGTTTCCTATTCTAACGATAAGACCAACTACACCTCGCTCGGCATCTCCGACGATGCTGTTCTTAAAAACGGCAGCGGCGTAGCGGGAACAGAGGATAACGTCGACTGGAGTACGTTCGAGCTTACTTTCTCGACCGAAACCGTCAATGCACGGTATATTAAGTTCAATTTCACTCATAAAGGCGGCGGATTTATCTGGCTTGACGAAATCGAGGTCGCTAAATACGACGAGCCCTTCCTCTCCGATAAATTCTACGTTAACGCGTTTAATACCCGTGTCGATGCCGGTCAGTGCGTGATTTTCTCTTCCGGCTTCGGTGAAATAACCGCCGAAAAGGCAAACCATTCGTGGACGATGAACGTTATCGCGACCAAGAATGCCGACGGTTCCTTTACCGTAGATGAAGTGTTTGAAGGTACCGGCGCAAGCGTTAAATCGGTTACCCTTACCGACGACCAGATCATGATCGCCGCTCACGCTTGGGAAGGTGCGGTCGACTCGGTTCCCGGAAGCGTAAATAACAACGCTCTTCTCAAGAAGGTAAAGGCGGGCGACGTTATAACCTTCAGCGGTGTTACTACCGCACTCGGCTATTACGATGTTCTTGCTTACGGCTCGGTTGCCGTTAAGGAATGCAACCACAGCTATGACTCGGTCGTAACCGCTCCTACCTGCACCGAACAGGGCTATACTACCCATACCTGCACTCTCTGCGGCGATTCTTACGTCGATACGTACGTAAGCGCTTCTCATACCGAGGGCGAATGGGAGACCCTTGAGGACGGAAGCAAGGAGCTTCGTTGCTCGGTATGCGGTGAGCTTCTCGACAGCGTGGCTGCCGGCGAATATGAGCTCGGCGACGTTACCGGAGACGGTAAGATCAATATGTTCGACTATATGATGATAAAGAGTATTTCGCTCAATAAATATACTCCTTCCGATGCTGAATTTGTCCGCGCGGATATCAATAACGACGGTAAGATCAATATGTTCGACTATATTATGGTTAAACAGGTTTGTATGTCGTAATAAACAAAATTAAGGGCTGTTGCAGGCAAAACCGCTTGCAACAGCTTTTTTATAAGCATATTTAATAAAAGCCAAAAAAAGTTTTTGTGCAAAACAACAAAAAAGTTTTCGCTTTGTTCGTTGTCATTGACAAATATGTTGAAAAAATGTATAATGTATGGTGTGAATGAATAATGCCGTGATATGCGCTCACGGTTTTGATTATCTTAGGAGGAAATATAATGACAGTGATTAAAAGATCCGTCGCGTTGTTGCTCGTTGTTACGATGCTTTTCGCGGCTGTTGCTTCTACTACTTTGTCTGCTTCTGCTGCCGCTTTTACTATTCAGCGTCAGTGGGACAGTAAATGGAAAAGCTATTATGTCGGCGGCAGAACTATGTATGATACCGCATGCGGCATTTTCTCGATGGTAAATGCCATCGGATATCTTACCGGCGATGCGCCCGAGGTTTATTCGGCTGCAAAATGGGCGAATAGCATCGGCGCGTTTAACGCAGGCTTCGGCGGTACCGACAGAAGCGCTCTTTATCCCAGAATTCAGGCAAAATACGGTGCTACATACGGTTTTACCTGCGACGTCAGCTCGGGTTCGGGCTATTGGGCCGGCTCGTCCAGCACCAAGCTTAAGAGCCATCTCGCTAACGGCGGTGTTGCTATCGGCCACGTTCCCGGCCACTTTATCGCTATCGTAGGTTATGATTACAGCACAAATAAGTTCCACGTATATGACAGCGCTCCCTCGTCTTCCAGAGGCACCAATACTTACGGCGCTACCGGCTTGGGCGACTGCTGGGTAACTCAGTCCCATCTCGCAACAGGCAAGCTTAAGCTCGACTGGTTCTGTCTCCTTTCTTCTTCTGTACAGAAGGTTTGGGAAAAGGGCAACTATGAGCTTCTCGGAAATAAGTATCTCCGCGCAACTGCCGTTGCTAACGCTGATATCATTACAACCGTTCCCGCGGGTGAAATCGTTCAGGTCGTAGAAATCGTCAACAACAGCTACGGACGTATTCAGTACGGCGATGCTTACGGTTATATGTCTCTTGACAATGATACCAAGTGGATCAGCGGAATCACCGAGGGCGGTGTTACTATTACGAGCCCCGCTGAACGTGTTCCTAACCAAGATTATGTTGCTACCTGGATCGATGCTCCCGGCTCCTCGGGTTATTATTGGCAGGTAGTTGAGCTTGACGGTGATCCCGGTTGCGAATACAACGGCGACTATACTCTCATTACCGAAAGCTTCACTTATCTTTATAAGACTACCTCGCTTACCATCCCTGCGGCAAGCTTGACCAACGGTAAGATTATGAAGATATCTATTCAGACTATGTATCCCGACAACAAGTCCTTCTGGTCTGAATTATATGTAACCAGCGACGGCTTGCCCTTCACTGACGTTACCAAGAACTCGTGGTATCACGATTATGTAAAATATGCGTACGATAAAGGTTATATGACCGGCGTTTCCGCTACCGAGTTCGCTCCCGATACTGCGGCTACCAAGGGCATGATCGTTCAGGTTGCTTACCGTTTGGCAGGTTCGCCCGCTCATAAAGGCACAGCACTTCCTTTCACTGATGTTGAAGACGGCGCTTGGTATAAAGACGCTCTTATCTGGTGCTACGAAAACGGAATCGTAGACTCTTCGTCTACCTTTGGTCAGGGCGAGGCTCTTTCCCGCGAAGTCTGCACTTACTACTTCGCACGTCTTGCTCAGCTTGCAGGAAAAGATACAAGCGTTGACAATTTCTATACGCTCCTTTATTGGGACGATGCCGATCAGCTCGACGGCGAGTATTACGAGGAAATGGCGTGGGCGATTGAAAACAGTATCATCGCCGGCGATACCGAGAATAACCTCAAGCCTCATTTGTCGATAACCCGTGCTGAATTTGCGGCGGCACTTTTGAACTACGATTACGTAGTAGGTGCTTAAGCTCCAAAGCTAAATATATAAACAGAAAGAGAGAACGTTATGTTCTCTCTTTTTTGATTATATGATTGCAAATCAAGCATAGCTTGCCCGAATGACAATTATTATTTCGGGGTTTTATAATTCGGGAAGAGTATGAAGATTACTCAATTGCTTTCGCCTAAGAAGCCCTCGAGAATCTTTTCTTCGGCCTCTTCTTCGGTAAGACCAAGCGTCATAAGCTTGATCAGTTGGTCTCCCGCGATACGTCCGATAGCCGCTTCGTGAACGAGGTTTGCTTCGGTATGCTCAGCGGCAACCGCAGGGATAGAGCTTATGATCGCGTTGTTCATCAGTATCGAGTCGCAACGGATATGACCGAAGCATTTTGCGCGTCCCGTTACGCAGGGACGGAACATCTGCTTGCTGTCATCCTGTGCAACCGAGCGCGAGATAATGCGCCCGTTCGCGTTTTCGCCCTCGAGAATAAGATCCATATCCGATTCGGCATATTGGTCGCCGTGAGTAAGCATTTTTTCGTTTATGATCGCGCTGGCATCCTTGCCGACAACGATTTTCGTCTTTCTTGCGGTTGAATCGATGCCTTTTATCTGTGTGGTGTCCATTTGGAGAACCGAGCCCTCGCCTACGTAAGCGACGGTTTCGGGATTCATAACCCTGCCGCCCCTGCCGTCTCCGTCGCCGTAGTGGCGTTCGGCATAGCGAACGGTCGAGTTTTTACCGATATAAAAGGTGTGAACACCGTCGTGGCGGGATTCGCCGTCGCCGCAGTTGTGTATACCGCAGCCTGCCATAATGGTTATATCGCAATCATCGCCGATAAAGAAATCGTTGTATACCGTTTCGGTGTGTCCCGATTCGGTGATGATAACGGGGATGTGTACCGTTTCGCCCTTTGTTCCGCTTTTGATGTTGATATCAATGCCGGGCTTGTCGGCTTTGTTTTCAATGCGGATGTTTTCGGTCGAAAATCTGCCTGCCGAACCGCCGTTTTTGCGGATATTATATGCGCCCGTGGGAATGGAATCCATAAGGGCAATTTCTTTGAGGAGGTTAAAATCGAGTTTTTCCATATCAGTTGCCCTTTCTCATATATTCGCATCCGTGCGCCTGGCTTCCCAGAAGCTTCGGGAAAATGTCGTCTTTTGCTCCGCGCTCGGAGATCTTACCGCCCGAAAGAACAGCGATCTCGTCAGCAAGCGAGATAATGCGCTCCTGGTGGGAGATGATAATGATGGTCGCATCGCAGGTTTTGTGAAGCTCGGAGAAGGTCTCGGTAAGCTTGGCGAAGGACCAAAGATCTATACCTGCCTCGGGCTCGTCGAATATCATCAAACCGCTTCCGCGTGCGAGTATAGTCGCTATTTCGATACGCTTTACTTCACCGCCCGAAAGGGAGGTATCGACCTCGCGGTCGACGTAATCCGCGGCACAAAGACCGACCTTGTTAAGAAAGGCACAGCATTCAATACGCGAAAGCTTTTTGCCTGCCGCAAGCGATAAAAGATCGCCGACCTTCATACCGATAAAACGCGGAGGCTGTTGGAAACCGTAGCTTATTCCCAAGCGGGCGCGTTCGGTTATCGACATATTCGTTATGTCGGTGCCGTTCCAGAAAATACTGCCGCCTGTAGGCTGAACGATACCCGAGATAGCTTTGGCGAGAGTAGTTTTGCCGCCGCCGTTAGGGCCTGTCAAAACCAAAAAGGTTCCGTCCGCAACAGTCAAGTCGATGTTTTTGAGAATATCTATCTTTTCCGCGCCATCCTCGGCGGTAAAGCATAAGTTTTTTATTTCAAGCATTTTTTGAGCTCCTTTGCGTGGAAAATGAGGAACGAATTTTCGGGGCTATGAAATGAACATAGCGTCTCCAATGTTGATTGTTTATAGGATGCTGTGCAAGAAGCAAGTAAGACGAGGCGCACCGGAGAAAGTAAGGCGAAGGCATAGTAACCTATGTCGAGCCGCTTTCGAGGAGCAACGAAGTATTACGCCGCTTATTGTATCAGCATAGCGTCGCCGAACGAGAAAAAGCGGTATTCCTGTTCAACAGCCTCTTTATAAGCCTTCATCGTATTATCATACCCCGCAAACGCACAAACAAGCATAATAAGCGTGCTTTCGGGGAGATGAAAATTCGTAATTATCGCGTCAACGCATTTGAATTTAACACCGGGGTGAATAAAAATCGAGGTTTCGCCTTCAAAAGGACGGACTATACCGTCGTCGCCCGTAGCGCTTTCAAGGGTACGAACGCTTGTCGTGCCGACCGCGATAACACGTCCTCTGCGTGCGTGGACGGCGTTGATTCTATCTGCCGCTTCGGGGGTAACCTTTATATATTCCGCGTGCATAATGTGCGAAGAAAGGTCGTCTTCCTTAACGGGGCGGAAGGTGCCCAACCCGACGTGGAGAAGAACGCGTACTATTTCAACTCCCTTTTCTTCGGCTTTTTTCAAAAGCTCGGGAGTAAAATGAAGTCCTGCGGTAGGTGCCGCGGCGGAGCCGTCGGTCTTTGCGTAGACGGTCTGGTAACGGTTTCTGTCCTCTAATTTTTTTGTGATATAAGGGGGGAGAGGCATAATTCCGATTCGGTCGAGAATCTCGTTGAACACGCCGTCGTATTCAAAACGAATCACGCGTATACCATCCTCGAGAACGTCAATAACTGTGCCGGAAAGTTCGTCGGAATAGATGACCCTTTGCCCGATCTTCGTTTTCTTGCCGGGGCGGGTAAGACATTTCCATACCTCGCCGTCTTGGTTTTCAACGCGCGAAAGAAGAACCGTTTCGATTTCGCCTTCGCGTCCCTCGGCACGGCCGAAAAGGCGCGCGGGTATGACCTTCGTGTCGTTTATTACGAGACAATCGCCCGCGTTCAGGCTGTCGATAATGTCATAAAAAGCCTTGTGTTCTATTTTTCCGTCGTTTTTGTTAAGGCACAATAAACGCGAATGGTCGCGCTTTTCGCTCGGCGTTTGGGCGATCAGCTCGGTTGGGAGATCGTAATAATAGGTCGAGCGCTTGAGAAGATCCATATCGGCAACCCTCCTTTAATTCTTATCATTCCCGATTATACTACATATTTTTTGATTTTTCAACCTAAATATAAAAACTGCCACAGATAAAATACCGTGGCAGTTTTATTAAGCTGAGTTTTATATTATTGGAAGCAGATATCCTTGATGATAATATAGTCGAACATATTGACCTTACCGTCGTCGTTAACGTCAGAGCGTTCGAATTCTGCATCGGAAGGCGTGTATTTGTCCATATAGATGCTCTTAACGATCGCATAGTCGAACATATTAACCTTACCGTCGAGGTTGACGTCGCCTAAGAGATAAGAGTCCTTAGTGTCGATAACTTCGCCGCAAACGGTACATTTGAGAACCTGAGTGCCGTCTTCGAGGGTTTCCCATTCGCCTTCGGTATGACCGAGAGAGGGCTTGAGGACTCCGCCGCAGGCGGTACAGGTCTGAGGATCGGTGCAGGTTGCGTCGTCGCCGGGATAGTGAACAGCGGGAGCGTCATCTGCAACGTAGCCAACGCCGCGGAAGGATATATATGCACCTGCGGTAACATAACCGTTGTTTACGTCAAGACCCGAAAGGGTGAGCATATCGCCGACCTGAGCGGATTTTACGGTCAAGAAGTTTTCGCCGGAGCCTATAACAGCGTCCTCGGTAACGCCGGTCTCCCATTCGTGAGCCGCGATAAGAATTTGACCGGAGGTAAGAGTGATATCGGGAGTTTCGGAGCCGATACCCTGGGAAACGCTCTTAACGATGTATGCGTTGTAAGCGGAATCATATTCAGCAATTACGTTATAAGTCCAAGCGTGGTTAGCAGTATCAACGGAGATGGTGCCGAAAGAGGGGTTGAAGATGTTGCAGTTGCCTGCGCTGATTCTGCTGTTGATAGAGGTGATGTACGCGCTGTTTACAACGCCGGGGTCGCCGTAGGAAACTTCAACCTCGTCGAGCCAGATATGTCCGGTACATTCCTCGTTGGTGATAACGAATTTAACGTAACGTGCGCTTCTTGCGGAGGAAGCCTTAACGGTAGCGGTGTAGGTGGTCCAACCGATATCCTCTACCTTAGAGCCTGCAACGTGAACGAGGTCGTTCGTGCTGCCGACGGAGGTGAATCCGCTTGTAGCGCTGTTGGAGGTGAGAACCTCAACCTTGTAATAATCCTTCTTGGGAAGGTGAATAGCCCAGGAACCTGCTGCGATATATGCGGTATAGGTATCGGAGGTTTGAGCCGAGCCGAGGTCGACAACGATCTCTACTTTCTTCTGCCAGCCTGCGTAGTCGGTGTTGCCGCCGTCGCGGTTGCTCTTGGCGCCGTTGGTAAGACATACGCCGTCGTCAGCGAAGTCGTCCGAGCGGAGAGGAGTGGTTGCGGTGTAGGATTTGCCTACCGAAAGTATATTAGCCTTCTTGGCAAGCTGAGCCTGAAGGTTGTTATATGCGTTGGTGAAATCGGTGTCGGTGGAAGCGGAGTTGTTGAGCGCGAGAGTGCCCTGGTAAGCCGCGTAACGGATTGCTTCAAGATTAGCTTCGCTGTAATCCTTGTGGCTTATGGTAGAAGCCGCGGTGATAAGGTTGCGTAGGTTTACCTTGGCTTCGCTTTCGGCGGGCTTGCAGTTATTGTAGCCGTATTGAGTCATAATCGAAGGATAATCTTTGTAGCAGACGTTAACGTCGAGCATATCCATACCGATTCCGTCGTATTCATAGTCGTACCAAGCATACTGCCACATGCTGTATTGCGAGCTGAAGTCGTATTCGTTAGGGCTGTACTGAGTACCGTGGCCGTTGACTCTTACACGGGGGTACCAGGTGTCATACTTGGACTTGAAATCGGAAGTGAGCTTGTCGAGAACCTGCGATTTGCCGCCGTAAACGCCGGGGAAGTAGCCGCGAGCCTCGAGAGTTTCACACCAACCGAGGCAGAGACTGTTCATGGCAGCGGAGCCGAGAGAGGTCTGCTGGGTGTAGGTGGAGTCTTCTACGTCGTAGTAGATGGGGTATTCGAAATACATACCGTATTGTTCGATTATGTTTGCAACCCAGTTTGCATCTTCCTGCGCGCCTGCGTATGTAGTAGCGAGCGAGTAGAAATAAACACCGAGGGGCATGCCTGCGGCACGGGCGCGGTTGTAATATTCAACAAATGCGGTGTCGAGGGTGTTTGTACGGGAAGAACTTCCCTCGAAGCCGATACGAAGAATAACGAATTGACATCCGTCAGCCTTCATTTTGGCGAAGTCGACGAGAGAATAGTTGTTGCCGCCGCTGCTGTTAACGTTCCAGAACGAAAGGTCAGCACCGTACGCGCGGAACGAGGTTTGAGCCGCGCCGCCTCCTGCGATAGCCGATGCTTCGAGATTGAACGCGAGCA
>JAZSLN010000009.1:0-19102 GCA_045535385.1 Eubacteriales bacterium | reverse complement strand
GCAGTATGTATCCGTACTTCTACCGAACGTCCTGAAGCGTTGGATAAAGCCTGCTTCGTACTCGCGGGAATCGATGAGAAATCGCTTCTTCAGGCTGTCGATACTGCCGTTATGATGAATAACGATGCCGATTTTGGTATTCCCGTTCCCGATTATACCGACGAAAACGTGTCTACTAAGGTCGTTAAGCTTATCCAAAGCTATACGGGCGTTGTAGATAAAATGGTCTGGAGAAAGAATTGATTCAATAACCGATTGAAGATTAGGAGGAACAGAAAATGAGAAAACCATTTTTGATTTTGATTTGTCTTTTTATGGTTTGTGCGCTGTGTTCGTGTTCCAACAAACCGGCGGAAAATCCCGCGTCCGACTTTGAATATGAACTTTCCCCGGACGAACAACATGTGGTGATAACCAAATACGTTGGTGAGTCAAAAAATGTCGTTATTCCTTCCAAAATAGATGGTCTTGCAGTTACAGCGTTAAAAGGACTTGATGTTGACGGCTTTATTCAAGGAGTATTTCAAGATACCGATGTAGAAACGGTGGTAATACCTGATACGGTTCAGTGGATCGGTAACAGGGCATTTATGAATTGTACGGCATTGTCTTCTGTTGATATAGAATCCGGTTCCGAATTAAACACGATCGGTGTAGAAGCATTTGAAAACTGTTCTTCATTAAAAAGTATTAATATCGAAAATGCAAAAGAATTAAAAAGTATCGGGGCAAAAGCTTTTAATAATTGCGAATCTATCGAACAACTCAAGCTGCCGAGTAAACTCGAAAAAATCGGCGCGGAAGCTTTTTCAAACTGTTTGAAATTGAAGTCCGTAAACATTCCCGCAAAAGTGGAATTGATGAATATAGATGGCGCAAGATTTTTTAATGTGCCGGCACTTGAAGAGATAATATTCGACGAGGGTTGGGAAAACATACAGGGTTATGTGTTTTTTGACATAACGTCAGAAGTAAAAATAACTATTCCCGAAAGTGTAACCGGTATCGGCGTAACCACATTTGCCAATAATGGTGCTATTAAGATGTATTTCGAGGGTGATTGCCCCGGACTTTTAGACGGCGATAGGTTTTACGGTGATGTAACTGTTTATTATGATCCCGACTCCGAAGGATGGGATACAACGCCTTTAAAGGAAGTTCATACTTTAATCCCTAACTGATTTCAGACGAATCCTATAAAATGCTTCTCTGGCAAAAATATAAAATTCGGGTACAGATGTTTTTAACAAATTCATCTGTACCCCTTTTATTTTTTGTAATAATGTGGTATAATATATCACTTAATGTTAATTCTTCAATAAGGAGGGTGCTTTGATGCAAAATCGGTTTGAGCTTGTGTCCGAATTTAAGCCCACGGGCGACCAACCTGAAGCAATTTCTGCGCTCGTAAACGGTCTTAAACGAGGCGATCGCGACCAAACCCTGATCGGTGTAACCGGTTCGGGTAAAACCTTCACAATGGCTAATATTATAGCTCAATCAAATCGCCCTGCAATAATATTGGAGCCGAATAAAACGTTAGCCGCTCAGGTCTGCACGGAAATGCGCGAGTTTTTTCCGAACAATGCGGTTGAGTTTTTTGTTTCCTATTACGACTATTACCAACCCGAAGCATACGTTCCGGGTAAGGACGTGTATATCGAAAAGGATGCGGCTGTAAATAACGAGATAGACAAGCTTCGTCATTCAGCTACAAGCGCGCTTTTTGAACGCCGTGATGTAATAATTGTTGCTTCGGTCAGCTGTATATACTCTCTCGGAGATCCTTCCGAATACGCTGAGCAGGTAATTTCGATCCGTAAGGGCTCTACCTTTCCTCGCGATGATATTATTAAAAGGCTTGTCGCTCTGCAATACGGACGAAGCGATATAGGCTTCGAGCGTAATAATTTTCGCGTCAGAGGCGACGTTTTGGATATTTTTCCTTCTAATACAGATACCGATGCCGTACGAATCGAGCTTTTCGGTGACGAGATAGACAGAATATGTAAAATTAACGTAGTTACGGGTGAAGCAGTAGCGGATATGTCCCACGTGGCGATATATCCTGCGTCCCACTATGTAACCTCTGCCGAAACGCGTAAGAAGGCGCTTGATGATATTGTTGCTGAATTGGATGAACGAATAGCCTTTTTCGAAAGTCAAAATAAATTTATCGAGGCGCAGCGTATTCGCGAAAGAACGATGTTTGACGTTGAACAGATCCGCGAAATAGGCTTTTGCTCCGGTGTAGAAAACTATTCCCGCGTTCTTTCGGGTCGTGAGCCCGGAAGCGCGCCGTATACCTTGCTCGATTATTTCCCTTCGGATTTTATAATGTTTGTCGATGAAAGCCATGTTATGCTTCCTCAGGTGCGCGGAATGGCGGCAGGCGATAGGGCAAGGAAAACTAATCTCATCGATTACGGATTTCGCCTTCCGTCCGCTTACGATAACCGTCCTCTTGTTTTTGATGAATTTAACGAAAAACGCGGACAAACCATTTATGTAAGCGCGACTCCCAAGGATTATGAACGTAACCTTTCTACTCAGCTCGTTGAGCAGATTATCCGCCCCACGGGTCTTCTCGATCCCGAGGTGGAGATCCGTCCCACTAAAGGGCAGATAGATGACCTTGCGGGCGAGATCCGAATCCGTGCCGCTAAAAAGGAAAGAGTACTCGTTACAACGTTAACCAAGAAAATGGCGGAAGACCTGACGGAGTTTTTTGAGCTTTCGGGTATTAAGTGCCGTTATATGCATTACGATATCGATACGATGGAGCGTATGGATATTCTACGCGGTCTCCGTGCGGGTGAATTTGACGTTCTCGTCGGAATAAACCTTCTCCGCGAAGGTCTCGACCTGCCCGAGGTTTCGCTTGTAGCAATACTCGATGCTGATAAAGAAGGCTTTTTGCGAAGCGAAATTTCCTTGGTCCAGACTATCGGACGTGCCGCACGTAACGCCGAGGGTAAGGTTATTATGTATGCCGATACCGAAACCGAATCCATGCGCAAAGCGATCGGCGAAACTAACCGCAGGCGTAAAATACAGGATGCGTATAATAAGGCTAACGGTATAACACCTAAAACTATCGTTAAGGACATCCGCGCACCGATAGAAATAACCTCCAAAAAGGAAGCTGAAAAGCTCGAAAAAACCAAAAAAATGTCGGCGGCAGATAAGAAAAAGCTTATTGATAAGCTTACGGCCGATATGAAACGTGCCGCAAAAGATCTCGATTTCGAGACCGCCGCGTTATTGCGCGACCGTATCCGCAGACTTATGTAACATCAAAAGCCGTGTCATCCTGAGCGAAGCCGAAGGATATACCTACATTTTTATGATAAGGTGATAAAATGTCAGACAAAATCGTTGTAAAGGGCGCCCGCGTCCACAATCTTAAAAATATAGACGTTACCATCCCGCGCGATAAACTCGTAGTGTTTACCGGTCTTTCGGGTTCGGGTAAATCGAGCCTCGCGTTCGATACCCTCTATTCCGAGGGCCATCGCCGTTTCGTTGAATCGCTTTCGTCTTATGCGAGAATGTTTCTCGGCCAGCTTGATAAGCCCGATGTGGATTTTATTGAGGGACTGTCTCCTGCAATAGCTATCGACCAAAAAACAACCTCGCGTAACCCTCGTTCTACCGTCGGAACGGTTACCGAGATATATGACTATCTTCGCCTTCTTTATGCGCGTATAGGTATACCTCATTGTCCTATCTGCGGTGAGGAGATCAAACAGCAATCCGTCGATGAAATAGTTGAGCGTATTTGCGAGTTTCAGCAAGGTGAACGCTTTATTGTTCTCGCTCCCGTGGTTTCGGCAAAAAAAGGTATGCACGAAAAGGTCTTTGAGGACGCGAAAAAAAGCGGATATGTCCGCGTTCGTGTCGACGGAAATATGTATGACCTTTCCGAAAAAATCGAGCTTGATAAGAATATAAAGCACGATATCGATATAGTCGTTGACCGCCTTGTTATGAAGGGCGAGGAAATGCGTTCCCGTCTTGCCGAATCTATCGAAACGGCGTCGGGCTTGGCAGGTGGTATTATAAAGATTCTCCTTCCCGACGCAAAAGAGGATAACGAGATAACCTTTTCTCAAAATTACGCTTGTAAGACCCACGGGATTTCGATAGGCGAGCTTACTCCCCGTATGTTTTCCTTTAATAATCCGTCGGGTGCGTGTGAGGCTTGCGGCGGTCTCGGAGACAATAATGTGTTTTCTGAAGAAAAGCTTATTCCCGACCGTTCGTATTCTCTGTACGGCGGTGCAATAGTTTGTAACGGCTTTAAGAGCGCCGAACCCGGCGGATACTTCGCCGAGCTTGTTAATTCCGTCGGTGCACACCATGGCTTCGATATCCATACACCCATTGATCAGTACTCCGAAGAAGCCTTTAATATCCTTATGTACGGTAATAAGCGTAAGCGTAAATCGGTTACCGAACCGTCGTTCAAGGGCGTGATCAATATGATCGAGCATCGCTATAAAATGGGCGGAGGTTATGAAAGCCGCGAATATTACGAACAGTTTATGGATTATATTCCTTGCCCCGAATGTAACGGCCATCGCTTAAAACCCGAGGTTTTGGCGGTAACCGTCGGCGGTATGAATATCTCCGAGCTTTGTGATCTGTCGGTAATTAACGCGCGTAAATTCTTTGCTACGCTTAAATTGACAAATAAAGAGCAGGAAATCGCCAAAGAGGTCTTAAAAGAAATCAATGCGCGCCTTTCCTTTCTTGAAAACGTAGGACTCGGTTATTTGACGCTATCTCGTAAAGCGGGCTCTCTTTCGGGCGGCGAAGCACAGAGAATCCGCTTGGCTACTCAAATAGGAAGCGCTCTTGTCGGTGTTATGTATGTCCTTGATGAACCCAGTATAGGACTTCATCAACGCGATAACCAAAAGCTTATTAAGACCCTCAAAAAGCTTCGTGATATCGGCAATACCGTCTTGGTTGTTGAACACGATGAAGAAACTATTGAGGAAGCCGACTATCTTGTCGATATCGGCCCCGGTGCGGGTATCCACGGAGGCGAAGTGGTCTTTACCGGTACCCCCGCTCAAATACGTAAATGCTCGGAATCCATTACCGGTGAATATCTTTCGGGCAAAAAGAAGGTTGACGTACCCTCGCGCCGACGTAACGGAAACGGTTCTTTTATAACTGTTGTAGGCGCTTCGGAAAATAACCTTAAGGACATAGACGTAACCTTCCCTCTGGGTAAGTTTGTTTGTGTTACGGGTGTGTCGGGTTCGGGCAAATCTTCGCTCGTTAACGCCGTACTTTATAACACACTTGCGCGTAAGCTGGGAAAAGCTTCTGTTATTCCCGGAAAGCACCGCGAAATCGTCGGTGCTGATGCGATAGATAAGATTATTCAAATTGACCAATCGCCCATAGGACGAAACCCTCGCTCCAATCCTGCGACCTATATCGGTCTCTTCAACGATATTCGCGCTGTTTTTGCCTCCACTCCCGAAGCAAAAGCTCGCGGTTATTCCGACGGACGCTTCTCGTTTAACGTTAAGGGCGGACGATGCGAGGCTTGTAAGGGCGACGGTACCTTAACTATCGAAATGCACTTCCTGCCCGATGTCTACGTTACCTGTGATGTTTGTAAGGGAAAACGATATAACCACGAAACATTGGAGATTAAATATAAAGGAAAATCTATTTACGACGTCCTCGAAATGACCTGTGAGGAGGGAAGAGAATTCTTCCAAAACTACCCCTCGATCAAACGAAAACTCGATACCTTGTGCGATGTCGGACTTGGATATGTAAAAATCGGTCAACCGGCTACTACTCTTTCGGGAGGCGAAGCGCAAAGAGTTAAGCTCGCTAACGAATTATCGCGCCGCGCAACCGGTAAAACTCTTTACGTCCTCGATGAGCCTACTACGGGACTTCATACCGATGACGTAAATAAACTCGTTTCCGTGCTTCAAAAGCTTGTCGATGCAGGTAACTCCGTGATCGTGATCGAGCATAACCTCGACCTTATCAAACCCGCCGATTATATTATCGACCTCGGTCCCGACGGAGGCGATGCGGGCGGACGCGTTGTTGCAAAAGGTACTCCCGAAGAGGTTGCCGCGAGCGACAACAGCTATACAGGATTTTACCTAAAGGAGAAATTAAAGTGATAGATTACGAAAAATATGCGCCTTTGCTCGAAAAGGTTGAAAAACCGGGACGTTATGTCGGCGGTGAATTTGCCTCCGAAATACCCGACCCCGAAAAAGCTGCCGTTCGCGCGTGCTTCTGTTTTCCCGATACCTACGAGATCGGTATGTCTAACCTTGGTATTAAAATTCTTTCGGGTGCGCTTAATAATACGGGATTTGTAAGCTGCGAACGTTGCTATATGCCCTGGAAGGATATGCGGGCTCAGCTTATCGAAAACGGACTTCCTCTTTATGCTCTCGAAAGCGGCGATCCGCTTAATGTCTTCGATTTTGTTGCTTTTACGCTTCAATACGAATTGTCCTATACCAATGTTCTCCAAATGCTCGGCCTCGGTAATATTCCGCTTCTTTCGAAGGACCGTACAGATGCCGATCCCATCGTTATCGCGGGCGGACCCTGTGCATATAATCCCGAACCGATGGCTGATTTTGTCGATGTTTTCTCGATAGGAGAAGGCGAAGACGCTCTTGTGGAATTTGCCGAGCTCGTTCGTGACTGCAAAGAAAACGGAATCGGCAGGGAGGAACTGCTTTTCCGCGCGTCGCAACTGGAGGGCTTTTATGTGCCTTCATTGTACGATGTTGAATATGATGACGAAGGTAAAATAGTTTCCTTTAAGCCTAACCGAGAGGGCGTTCCGAAAACCGTTAAAAAACGTATTATAAGTAATCTCGATAATGTCTATTTCCCGAGAAATTGCTCCGTTCCTTTTCTTGAGACGGTTCACGATCGTGTAATGCTTGAGGTCTTTCGCGGATGTATCCGCGGTTGCCGCTTCTGTCAGGCGGGTATGATCTATCGTCCTTACCGTGAAAAATCCCCCGAGGTTTTGAATGCGGATGCACTTGAAGCAACGAAAAATACAGGTTATTCCGAAATCTCGCTGACTTCGTTGTCTATAAGCGATTATACCCACCTCCGCGAGCTTATCGATAACCTTCTCCCCTGGACAAACGAAAAGAAGATAAACCTTTCGCTCCCCTCGATGCGTATAGATAATTTTTACGAGGAATTGTTGGAAAAGGTTTCCTCGGTGCGTAAGAGCGGACTTACCTTTGCTCCCGAAGCAGGTACCCAAAGATTACGTGATGTCATAAATAAAAATATAACCGAGGAAGAAATCATATCGGCTGTTTCCAAAGCATTTGACGGAGGACGTAACAGTCTCAAACTCTATTTTATGAACGGACTTCCTACCGAAACCGACGAGGATATTTGCGGTATCGCTTCGCTCGGTCAAAATATCGTTGATACATATTATTCCAAAAAGCGTTTCGGAGGCGGCCGCGGTGTGAACGTTACCGTCAGCGTGTCCTGCTTCGTGCCTAAGCCCTTCACCCCCTTCCAATGGGAGCCGCAGGATAACCTCGAAGAGCTTGAACGTAAGCAACAACTTCTTAAATCCGAAATAAAGACGAAGAAGATCTCATATAAATATCATGACGCACGTGTTTCTCGCCTCGAAGCGGTGTTCGCGCGCGGAGACAGAAAATTGTCGGATGCGCTTCTCGAAGCGTATAACCGCGGTATTATGCTCGATGGTTGGGACGAATTTTTCAATTACGATAACTGGATTTCGGTGTTCGACTCCGTCGGGATAGATCCTGCGTTCTATGCAAACCGCCGCTTCGGACTCGATGAGATACTTCCTTGGGACTTCATCGATATCGGTGTAACGAAAAAGTTTATGAAGCTCGAATATGAACGCTCGTTGAAGGCAGAAACAACCCCCGATTGCCGTACGAAGTGCTCGGGTTGCGGTGCTTCTTCGCTTTGCGACGGAAAATGCGTCTGTAACGGAGGTGTGAATAATGGCTGATATACGCGTTTGCTTTACCAAATTGGATAAACTTAAATATATATCCCATCTCGACCTGCAACGCGCTATCCACCGTATGCTTATTCGCAGCGGTCTTCCGATAGGATATACCGAGGGATTTAACCCCCATCCCCGCCTTAATATCGCGCTCCCTCTTTCGATTTATCAGGAGGGAGAACGCGAACTGTTCGATTTTCGTATAGAAGAAGATGTTTCTGTCGACGAAATAAAGTCCCGTCTTCAATCATCCGCGTTTCCCGGGTTGGAAATAATCGATGTTACTGTAGCGGTCGGAAAACTCACGACAAAACGTGCCGTTTGGCGTCTTGATCTGGCTACCGAACTTACCGCCGACGAATTTTCTTCTGCCTTCAACGGCGCTATGCCTGTCCTTAAGCGTTCCAAAAAAGGCGAGGTAACCGTTGATATCGCGCCTATGGTTAAATTCATTTCGGCGGATGAGTGTGATTTCGGTCTTGTTGTGCGTGTCGAACTCCCTGCCGCAGGCAACGATTATCTCAATCCGACTTATGTGGCCGCCTTCTTTGGTGACAAAGTGAAAATCAAGCGCACGGTTCGAGAGAATATTCTTTTTTAACACAATTTTCTATTGATATCGTAATAAATCTCTGCTATAATTAATATGATATGAAATCGAAAAATATTTTCTTGACGAATTTAATATTAATCGTCCTCGTTGCGTCGGTATTGATGTCGTTTTCCGCGTGCTCATTTGGGTCGGATGAATCCTCGGCGGTTCAATCGGATTCTTTGGATAATAAGGCTTTGACGGTAAATGCAGCTAAGGACCTGATCGAAAAGGATAAAAAGGTTATCGAGATTTTCGCCTGCAATTCATTGTGTAGCGATGATGCAAAAGTCGAATTTTTACCGCTTGATGATAACCACGAATTCCGCGATTTTAATAAAATCCGCGAACTGCTTTCGTCGGTCTATTCGTCTGACGGGGGTCAAATCGAATCTTTCTTGAAATATCCTGTCGAGTCTGCCCCCTCGGTGAGCGGTGTTGACGGAATCACAAATGTCTTCCGCCATCCCGGACTTGGATTTGACGATTTTATCGTTCCTGATTCTGTTTCGGTTACCGCTTCCGATAACGGTGCAACGACCGTTATTAAGGCTAAAACCGAATCGGGTAGGGAGGTAGAGCTTGAAGCGGTTTTCGAAAACGAAAAATGGCTTCTTAAAAACAGCCTGCTTTTCGTACTTCCTGCCGATAATTCTTACGATAAAAAGCTCCCTCTTTCGGATTTAGGTTCGCTTTCTGCGTTTTCGGGTGAGGTTCTTGTTATCAACTTCTTTATTTCCGACGTGAACTATAAGTTTACCGATGAAGACGAGGTCGCTTTCGCTGCCCGAGTTTCGACCGCTGTCGACTATCTTGTGTCTGAGACCGAACGGTTGGGCGGTGAGGTAAACGTAACGTACGATAATGCTTATTTTGAACATATCGGTAATATCGGTAACGGAGATCTGCCCTTCGACATAGTCTTCAGCGAAACCGGATTCGGCACCCTCCAAAACTTCGCCGAAGAGAAATATGACCTGTCAAAGTACGATAATTATTTCTTCGCGGTCTGCTTTAATAAAGAATGTGAAAATCTTTATAAGGCCTATGAGGGCGGAGATACTACCGAGGTCTATTTTGCCGAACGTCTTTTCGTCGGTACAAATACTACGGAAGCCGATATAGCGCGTATGGCGCTGAAGCTTCTTGGTGCATACGATTATCGCTCGGGTGTTTGTGACGAGTATACCGAATCGCTTTACCAAGCCTATTTCAAGAACGATATCTTGTCGGGCGGTTCTCTCGATGAATCAACGGTCTCACCTGTTACGGCATATTGCTGCGGAATGATAAACGAATTGCCTGAATTGTATCATGGCTTTATATATACCCAAGAAGATAATCAAGAACAAAGCGAGGAAGAATAAAATGTCGGAATACAAACGTGTTTTAGTGAAATTAAGCGGCGAAGCCCTTTCGGACAGCGGTAAAAATATCCTCAACGGCGATATGTTGACCCGCGTTGCGAAAACTCTCTCGGAGCTTGCGAAAGGCGGCACTCAGGTTTGTGTTGTTATCGGCGCAGGTAATATTTGGCGCGGCGCAAGACAAAACGGATTGACTGTCGACCGTGTGCGCGGAGACCATATGGGTATGCTCGCAACGCTTATAAACTCTATCGCTATGCAGGACTATATAATTAAAGCAGGTACCACTGCTCGTGTTATGAGTGCTGTTCAGATCCAACAATTCTGTGAAACCTATTCTCAGTATAAGGCTATTGAGTATATGGAGTCGGGCGAAATCGTGATTCTCGCCTGTGGGGTTGGCTATCCCTTCTTCTCGACCGATACGGGTATGATGCTTCGTGCGGCTGAATTAAAGTGTGATGCCGTTCTTTCGGCGAAAAACGTCGATGGCGTTTATGACAAAGACCCTGCAAAATTCTCCGATGCTAAAAAGTTTGACGAGCTTACTTATTCCGAAATGCTGTCCCTCGGCTTGAAAGCTATCGACCAGAGCGCCGCTGCAATCGGCGAGGAATGCGGTATCAAAACCGTGCTTTTCCCCTTGTCCGAGCCCGAAAACATAATTCGTGCCGCAAGCGGTGAAAAGATCGGAACTTTACTTCATAATTAATAATTACATATCTAAATATCAAAAAAGGAAGGTAACAAAAAATGTTTGACATTAAACCCTTTGAACAAAAAATGAAAAAGAGCATCAGCGTTCTCGAAGAGGATTTCGGCACTATCCGTGTCGGCAGAGCCAGCGTTAAGGTTCTCGATAAAGTAACCGTACCTTATTACGGCACCCCTACCGGTATCGAAGGTGTCGCTACCGTTAAGGCAACCGATGCAAGAACTCTTGTTATCACCCCTTGGGAAGCAAATATGCTTAAGGAAATAGAAAAGGCAATTCTCGCTTCCGATGTAGGAATTACTCCCACCAACGATGGTAAATGTATCCGTCTTTCGTTCCCTGCTCTTAATGAGGAACGCAGAAAGGAACTCACCAAAAAGACTTCAAAGATGGGTGAGGATTGTAAGGTTGCTATCCGTAATATCCGCCGTGAAGCTAATGATGCCGCTAAGGCTATGAAGAAGAATTCGGAAATCACAGAGGATGATCTTAAATCCGCTGAAAAGACTATCCAGGACGTTACCGATAAGTTTATTAAAGAGGTTGACGCCGTAGTCGCTAAAAAAGATAAGGAAATTATGGAAATCTAAATTTCTGTTTGCAAAAAGAATCGGTTTTTATGCCGTTTCTTTTTGGCATTTATAGTCTTAAATTATAGAGGTCTGTTATGTCAGAAATCAAACTCCCTCGCCATATAGCTATAATAATGGACGGTAACGGCCGTTGGGCAAAAAAACGCCTTCTTCCGCGTACGGCGGGTCATAAGGTGGGCTTGGATGCCTTTGTAAATACCGTTGATGCCTGCAGTGATATGGGTATAGAAGTTCTTACCGTTTATGCGTTCTCGTCCGAGAATTGGAACCGTGATCCTGCGGAAGTTTCTGCGCTTATGGAGCTTATGAGCCAAGGTATATCCCGTTACGAGCCCGAAATGAACCGTAAAAATATACGTCTCAAGCTTCTCGGCGATATCGATCGCTTCGCGCCTGTGTATCGCTCTGCGCTTCGCGGGGTAGAGGAACGCCTTGCGGTAAATACCGGAATGACTTTGTGCATCTGCCTTTCTTACGGCGGACGTCAGGAGCTTGTTAACGCGTTCAACCTTCTTGCGGCGGAAGGCAAGACCGAAATTACCGCTGAGGATATCGAATCGCGTCTCTATTCAGCAGGTGTGCCCGATCCCGATTTGGTTATACGTACGAGCGGTGAATGCCGAATTTCCAACTTCCTTTTATGGCAGTCGGCTTACTCGGAATATTATTTCACCGACGTTCTCTGGCCGGATTTTGATAAAAATGAGCTTATGAAGGCTATTGAATCATTTTCCGCGCGCGAACGTCGCTATGGGAGGTAAAGTATGTTAACGAGAATTATTACAGCGGTAGATGCATTACTGCTTCTTGTTCCGCTTTTGATCTGGGGCGGTGTTTGGGGCGCAGGCGCGCTTTTCGCACTGCTTTCCGGATTCTGTGTGTATGAGATGCTGGGATGCTGCGGGCTTTTGAAAAAATGGGTTATATCTATCCCGTCGATTTTGCTCTCGGCAGTCATAGCGCTTCTTCCGATTTTAATGAAAGAGCATTTTACCGGCTGTATCGTTATTCTTCTCGGCGGCTTGCCCGCGCTTCTTGTTTGCTTTCTCATATTGTCGGTGTTGATGCATAAATCCATCGACGTCGAACGCCTTCTTATGTTCTTCTGCCTTGCTGTTTATATAACCGCAGGCTTCACCGCACTTTCCGTTCTCAGATTGATTTTCGGCCTTTGGGTGGTCGCTCTTATCCTTTGTATCGCTTGGTTTACGGATACGTTTGCGTATTTCAGCGGTATGCTCTTCGGAAAGAAAAAACTGTGCCCTGACATTTCTCCCAAAAAGACCGTTGCGGGCGCTGTCGGCGGTACGATTTTCGGTACTCTTGCTGCTATGCTGATCTTCTGGCTTTGGGGCCATCCGTTCTACTTCGGACTTATCGGCTTGCCTCTGTCTGTCGTAAGCCAATTCGGCGATCTTTCTGCATCTGTTATTAAAAGACGTTTTGATGTTAAAGATTACGGAAAAATATTCCCCGGACATGGCGGAGTGCTTGACCGTTTTGACAGCATAATCCCTGTTTCGATTCTCGGAACTGCGGCGCTCTTCGCTATCGATCTTTTCCTTTGAGTTTTTTGAGGTGCAGTATGTATAAAAGCATATCTCTTCTCGGTTCTACCGGCTCGATCGGTACACAAACGTTAGATGTAGCCCGTAATCTCGGCCTTCGCGTTACCGCACTTTCTGCTAACTCCAATGTTAAGCTTCTCGAAGCTCAGTGCCGCGAATTCAAACCTAAAACCGTTTGTATCGGCGAAGAAAGGTATAATGAATTCAAGCTCGCCGTAAGCGATCTCGATATAGAAATCCTCTGCGGAGACGAAGGCCTTGAAGAGCTCGCGAGCGAAGACGAGTCCGAAACACTCGTTAACGCCGTCTTGGGTATGAAAGGTCTTCTTCCCACAATTGCCGCCGCCGAAAAAGGCAAAAAAATCGCCTTTGCAAATAAGGAAACGCTTGTCGCAGGAGGTATACTCGTTACCGATGCCGTAAAACGCGGTAAAGCAGTGTTGCTTCCCGTAGATAGCGAGCACTCGGCGATTTTCCAATGTATTCAGAATAAAAACGCCGTAAAAAAGATTCTTCTTACCGGCTCGGGAGGTCCTTTTCTCGGAAAGGATAAAGCGTTTCTCGAAACCGTAACCCCCGAAATGGCGGTTAAACACCCTCGCTGGAATATGGGCAAAAAGATTTCGGTCGATAGCGCAAGCCTTATGAATAAAGGTCTTGAGCTGATCGAAGCGGTCCATCTTTTTGATGTTGAACCCGATAGGGTAGAGGTCGTTATCCATCCCCAAAGTATTGTCCATTCGATGGTTGAATTTGAGGATAACGCGATTATTGCTCAGCTCGGTGTCCCCGATATGCGTGTCTGCATTCAATATGCAATAACCTATCCCGATCGTAAACCGTCTCCTGCGGACAGTCTTGATCTTTTCGGAAAACAGCTCGATTTCCTGAAACCCGATACCGAGTCTTTCCCGCTTCTTGCGCTAGCAAAGAAAGCGATAAAGAAGGGCGGTAACTGTCCTGCGGTAATGAACGGTGCAAATGAAGAGGCTGTTGCGCTCTTCCTCGATCATAAGATAGGCTTTACTCAACTTTTCGACGTTGTAATAAATGCAACCGAATCGGCAAACTATATAGAAAACCCGTCTCTTGACGATATTATTGCCTCCGATAAGGCGGCAAGAGAGTTTGTTTCTTCACACATTTAGGAGTGAATTTTAATGCTCAATGCAATTGTAACGCTTTTGGTAACCGTTTTCGTTTTTGGTATACTTATCTTTATACACGAATTCGGCCACTATATTGTCGCTCGTAAATTCGGAGTCGGTATAATCGAATTTGCCATAGGTATGGGTCCTAAGCTGTTTAGCTGGAAAGGTAAATATAACGACTTTTCCGTCCGCGCGATCCCTATCGGCGGTTTTGTGAATATGGTCGGCGAGTATGACGAGGATATCCCCGAGGAGCACGCGTATAAGATTCCGTTGAACTCGCGCCCCGTTTGGAAACGTATCCTTATCGTCATCGCGGGACCCTTTATGAATATTATTCTTGCGTTTGTCGTTATGATTGCACTCGTTGCCACGAGCAGCGGTATCGCTTCTACGGTCGTAGGAGAATTTATAGATAATAGTGTTTCCGATGATTACGGTCTTATGGTTAACGATAAGATAATTGAAATCAACGGGAAAAACATCTATTGCTATGATGATATGCATTATAAAATTCTTTCCGACGGTATCGAACCCATCGATATAACCGTCCTTCGAGACGGAAAAGAGGTCGTTCTGAATGACGTTTCGTTCGGTACAATGAACGGCGAGGGTATGACCTACGGAATGATTGATTTCAGGGTTTACGCTAAGGAAAAAACTATTCCGAACATTCTGTACGAATCCTTTTTCCAGTCTGTTTCTACCATTTATATGACCGTCGACTCTCTGGTTGATACGGTTACGGGCAGATACGGTATGGAGGCAGTCGGAGGGCCGATCGCTATCGGCGGTCAGATAAGCGATACGATCGAGCAAAGCGTAAATGTAACTCAAACCGTTCGTCAGATCGCTAATCTTTTGGTTATGATTTCGGTCTCACTCGGTATTTTTAACCTCCTCCCGATTCCCGTTCTCGACGGCGGCCGCCTGCTGTTTTATGTTATCGAAGCGATTCGCCGTAAACCTATGAATCCCAAAATTGAACAAAACATCAGCGTTGCGTTTACCATGTTGCTGTTCGCTCTTATGATATTCGTTGCGTTCAAGGATGTAATAACGTTGCTATGATTATGAGAAATAGTAAAGAAATTAAAATAGGAAATATTTATATCGGCGGAAATAATCCTATCGCTATCCAATCTATGACAAATACAAAAACCGCCGATAAAGAAGCTACCCTTAATCAGATAAAAATGCTTTCTGCCGCAGGGTGCGACATAGTGCGCTTTACCGTAAACGATATGGATGCGGCTGAAGCGATCCCTTATTACGTTGAAAATTCACCTATTCCGCTTGTTGCCGATATCCATTTCGATTACCGTCTTGCACTCGCTGCAGCCGAACGCGGTATTTCCAAAATTCGCGTAAATCCGGGTAACATCGGAGATAAAGAAAATATAAAAAAGGTTGCCGTTGCCTGTAAAACGCGTAATATACCGATTCGTATCGGTATAAACGGCGGCAGTACCGAAAAATCGCTCCTCGAAAAATACGGTGGTCCAACCGCCGAAGCCCTTGCCGAAAGCGCACTCTCTAACGCAAGAATGCTTGAGGAATGTGATTTTAACGATATCGTTCTTTCCGTAAAAAGCTCGGATGTTAAGACGATGGTCGATGCGGCGAGAATCCTTGCCGATAAATGCGACTATCCGCTACATATCGGTGTTACCGAAACCGGCGATGTACGCCGCGGCAGTATTAAATCTGCTATAGGTATCGGAAGCCTGCTTATCGACGGTATAGGCGATACCGTTCGCGTTTCGCTTACCGATGATCCCGTGAACGAGGTTGCCGCCGCTAAGGATATCCTTTTCTGTTGCGGTATCGGCGGAGGTGTAAATATTGTCTCCTGCCCGACCTGCGGACGAACCGTTGCTGACCTTATTCCTCTCGTTGCCGAATTGGAACGTCGTACGAGAGATATCAAAACCTCTAAACGTATAACAGTTGCTCTTATGGGCTGTGCGGTAAACGGCCCCGGCGAAGCCAAGCATGCCGATGTAGGCGTCGCTTGCGGTAACGGCGATGGATTGCTTTTCCGAAAGGGCGAAATAATTAAAAAAATCGACGAATCCCAAATTATCGATACTCTTATGAACGAAATCAAAGGACTTCTTGATGCTTAACGAATTTCTCAATAAATTCAAAAAAGCGTCCTTCACTACCAATATGAAGGAGGCCATATCAAAGTTCGAAACCTTCTCCGTGAAAATCGACCGCGAACGGCTTTCGGTCGCAGTTATGGCGGAGCTTTCTTCCTATGTCGAACCGCACGTTCTTTTCGATATAGCGGATGAAATCAAAAAGTCCTATTCTCTTAATTCTGCCGATATTTATCCTCGGTATAATTCGGTAGCGTTTAACGAGAATTATATGTTAGGTATTATAGAAACTCTAAAACGTACCTCCAAGCTCGATTATCCCTTCTTTAACGGTGCGGTCTATTCTTTCGATAGCGATTATGGGATCTTGACGATCAGACTCCGCGCTAACGTTACCTCCGATATTCCCGAAACTAACGGCGCGGATAATTTTATCACTCAATGTGTTCTCGAACAATTCGGACGTAAAATAACAGTTGCCTTCGAATGTGATAAGATCGACCTTGCTCAATATCATAACCCCCGTGAGGACGAATTGATAAAGAGTATTCTCGAGCAAAAGGTTGAAATAGCTCAGGAAAAACCGAAAGAAACTCCCCGTGCGTCGTTGGTTCAAACCGAAGTCGGCGATGCGGATTATTTCGAGTCGGGAGAAAAACGCCTCGTCCGTGTAGGTAATATGACGCTCGACGTTACCTCGCCCGAATCTGTTCTCGGCGACCGTAAGAGCTGGAACCTGACCCCTATTTCAAATATAAAGAACGGTACTTCCGTCTGCTTCGGCGGTAAGCTTTTTATGGTCGAAAGTAAAGAGAATTACGAGGGAGATAAAATAACCTTCACTCTTTATATTACCGACCTTGCCGCTTCTATCACCGCGCGTCTGTCTTGCCCTAAAAACGAAGCTCCTAAGCTTAAGGCACCCTGCTACGTTTTGATTGCTGGTAAGGCGGAGCACCGTAAGATATTCGACCGTAATACACGTCAAATGGTTGAAGACGATGAAATAACCGTAAATGTTAAGGCTATAAGTAAATGCGGCTACGTCGGTCGAATGGATAATTCTGAGGAAAAACGTGTCGAGCTCCATCTCCATACAAATATGTCCGCGCTCGATGCCCTTTCCGATCCCGAGGATATTATGGCGCGTGCCGATAAATGGGGTATGCCTGCCGTCGCTTTTACCGACCACGGTACTCTTCAATCCTATCCTATCGTTATGGCTGCCGCTAAAAAGCATCCTAACGTTAAGCCTATCTACGGTATTGAAGGCTATCTCGTTGACGATACCGCTCGCGCTGTATTTAATTATAACGATGAAAACGAGATTACCTTTGCCGATTCGGAATTTATAATTTTTGATATAGAAACGACCGGTCTTTCACCGAAAACCTGCGGTATAACGCAAATCGGTGCGCTGAAATACGTCGGCGGTGAAATTATCGGTAAGTTTGATACGTTTGTTAATCCCAATATGCCTATCCCTGCGAATATCGTCGAACTTACGGGTATAACCGATGATATGGTTAAGAATGCCCCGAGCGAAGAGGATGCCGTAAAAAGCTTTCTCGAGTTCTGCGGAGATAGAGTTTTGGTTGCTCATAACGCGAGCTTTGACGTTTCTTTTATACGCCGTGTCGCGGTCGATAACGGCATACCGTTCGATAACGCTTATCTCGATACGGTTGCGGTATCCCGCTTTATCAACAGCGATCTGAGAAAGCATACGCTTGACACCTTGGCGAAATATTATAATCTCGGCGAATTTGACCACCATAAAGCCGATGCCGATACCGAAATGCTCGCTAAGATATTTGAGTGTATGTCGCGTAAGCTCTCGGCAAACGGTATCGTTTCGATAACCGATATGAACAGCGCTATGGCGCATAATTCCGACCCGAAGCATTTAAGATCGTATCATATAGTTATTCTGGTTAAAAATCTTGTCGGACTTAAAAATCTTTATAAGCTCGTTTCGCGTTCTTATATCGATTTCTTTCATAAACATCCGCGTATTCCCAAAACGCTTCTTACCCAATACCGTGAAGGGCTTATAATCGGCTCTGCCTGCTCGTCGGGTGAACTGTATGAGGCTATATTGGAGGGCAAGCCCGAGCGTCAGATAGAAAATATCGCTAAATACTACGATTATCTTGAGGTTCAACCCGATTGTAATAACGGCTATCTTATCGACGAGAAGAATTATACCGTCGAACAGCTTCACGATAACGTACGTAAGATAATCGCACTTGCCGATAAGCTGCAAAAACCTGTCGTTGCTACGGGCGACGTCCATTTTATGGACCCCGAGGACGAAATATACCGTCAGATAATGATGCGCGGTATGGGCTTCAGTGATGCGATGCGCGATACTAAGATTTATTTCAAAACCACCGAGGAAATGCTTGATGAGTTTTCCTATCTCGGCGAAGATTTGGCTCGTAAACTCGTTATAGAAAACCCGAAAAAGGTTATTGCCGATATAGATGATATCAAGCCTATTCCCGACGGTACTTATACTCCTAAAATCGATGGTGCGGAAGAAGAATTACAAGACCTTTGTATGCAAACCGCACTCGAAATGTACGGATATAACGGCGAGCTTCCCGATGTGGTTAAAAACCGTATGGATAGGGAATTGACCTCTATTATAAAAAACGGCTTCGCGGTACTTTACGTTATCGCTCGCCGATTGGTTCAAAACAGCGAAGAGCACGGATATCTTGTAGGCTCGCGCGGCTCGGTTGGTTCCTCCTTTGTCGCTACTCTTGCGAAAATTTCCGAGGTTAACCCCCTTCCGCCCCATTACGCTTGCCCTAACTGTAAATATTCCGAGTTTATTACCGACGGCTCTGTAGGTTCCGGATTCGACCTCGACGATAAGGATTGTCCGAAATGCGGCACGAAAATGCGTCCCGACGGACACGATATCCCCTTCGAGACCTTCCTCGGCTTCCACGGTGAAGTCGGAGGCCAAGCGGTCTT
>JAZSLN010000070.1:0-18141 GCA_045535385.1 Eubacteriales bacterium | reverse complement strand
CGATGCAGGCGATGCTTCCTCTTTGGCTGAATCGTCCGTAAGCGCCGGACCTGAGATGTTGTCGGGTAACGGTATATATGTTGACGGAGTGTTAGTTTCCGCGGTTAACGATTCTAAGGATGCCGATTCTGCTCTGGCTTCTGTATTGTCCGACCGAGTGTCCGCTCTTTCTATCGACTCCGATGAAGTTTCTTTTGCTAACAAGATCGAAATTTTAGAAGGAACCTATCCTTCCGATGCATTTGTTGATCTTAAATCGCTTGTTGATGTTTCTAACGGTTCTCTTACCGACTATAACGGAAATAAGCTTGATGTTAAGCTTTCTGTTCGCTCGGTTGTTAATTATTCCGAATCGGTTGTTGTTGAACATAATGTGAAGACCGTCTACACCGATGCTATTGCGGACGGCGCTACTAAGGTTCTTAATAAGGGCTTCGACGGTGAAGGCATTGAAACTCATTCCGTAGTTTCCATCGACGGTGTCGAAATCAATCATGATGTAAAATTAAACGTTACAACCGCTCCCGTTACCGAGGTTGTTCGTGTAGGTACTCGTACAAACGGTAAATATACTCAATCTCTCGGCACCTTTAAGAAACCTTATGATGGTTATATTACTTCCTATTTCGGCTCTCGCTGGGGTAGAAACCATAACGGTATAGATATCGTAAAATTGGGCGGAAGCTGCTTTAGAGATCCTGCGTATGCTGCAGGAAAAGGCGTTGTGATTATGGCTGAGTACCACGGCGGCTACGGTAATTGTGTTGTTATCGACCACGGTAACGGTATTCATACCTACTATGCCCACTTGGATAAAATCACCGTTTCGGTCGGCGATACTCTTGCGGCAGGCGATATGGTCGGTCTTATCGGTTCCACCGGTAATTCTACCGGACCTCATCTCCACTTCGAAGTTCATGTAAACGGCGAAATGGTAAATCCTCTCCTCTTTGTAGATTACGAATAATATTTAACTCAAGATTTGCGGCAGAACAGAGCGAAGATAAACTCGTTTTTTGCACCCTTGAAAGAATAATCAATAATTAATATGCTTCTCGAACAAAAATCGGGAAGCATATTATTTTTATATAGAACTTTAATTTCTTATTGTATTTTCAAGGGTTTCCATGAGAAGCTCGATCACCTTACCTTTGTAAGCCGACGCTCGCTTTTTGCGGAAAATGACTTCGTTTCTCTTCCTCTGTTCTTATTATGTAGAAAAACGGAGCGTTAGCTCCGTTTTTCTTGCTTTATAAGTATAACTTATTTGCTCGTTTCTTCTATCGAAACGTCTTGACTTGCATCGGAACCAACGCTTTCGACAGGAGCCTTGCAATCTCCCGCGATCAAAAGTATAAGTAAAAGAACGATCTCTATGCCGATAAGAATAATAGCGGTTTTCAAGTTCGGCTTTTTGATTCGTATGTTTAATACAAAAGCTATCGCGAGAAGAAGTAAAGCGATTCGGAATATCCAAACCATAGCAACAGCAGGGATAAATGTCGTAAGAACAAATAAAATCGTAATTACGAATGTTGACATAGGGATCGGAACACCCTTGAAGCCTTTGTTCGGTTTGTTCGGATTTGCGTTGGCGAGAGTGTTAAAGTAGGCAAGTCTTGTTGCACCGCATACGATGAATATCGCATATATGATTACATCGATTATACCGTTAAAACCAAACGAGAAAGCGATAAAGCAGGGAGTTACACCAAAGCTGATTACGTCGCAAAGACTGTCTAACTGTACTCCGTAAAACTTTTGAGCGTTCGAACGGTTTGGATTTGCACGTGCTATCCTGCCGTCAAACGTATCGCAAAGACACGCTAAGAACAACATATAGATCGCTAACTTAAAATCGCCCTTCGCTGCCAGAAAACAGGAAATAACGGCTGATATAAGTCCGCATAAGGTAATGGTATTAGCTAATGAAAAGAATCCTATAAACATATATTACCTCCCGAATCATTTATATCTGTCGATACTTTTTAATTCGTCGTATAATTTCTTATAGCTGTCGTGCCGTGAAACAGAAATCTCGCCGCACTCGACCGCTTGTGCGATACCGCATTCTTCTTCCTTGGTGTGAGTGCAGTCGTTGTATCTGCAATTTGACGTATGACTTGCAAATTCAGGGAAGAAAAGTGATAATTCTTTATGATCGATGGCACAGTATAGCTCTGTATTAACTGCAGTAAACCCGGGTGTATCCGCAAGATACGTACCGTTTCCGAGAGAAAACAGTTCTGTTGTGCGCGTTGTGTTTTTTCCGCGCGATATCTTACGCGATAATTCACCCGTTTCGAGCGCAAGCTCGGGATACAGCGAATTGATCAGCGAGGATTTCCCGACACCCGAAGCGCCGCATAAAACGCAAATCTTGTCGCGAAGTAACTGTTTCGCTTCGTCAATCCCTTTTTTTGTTTCGGAACTTGTTTCGATAACGGTAAAAGGAGTGTTTTTGTATGCCTCGTATATCTCACTGCAATCGTCCAAATCACTTTTGGAAATGATAATCGCGCATTCGATTCCGTTTTTTTCGGCAATTACCGAAAGAAGGTCGACGTTGTAAAGATAAGGTGCCGGGTCTCTCGGTGCCACAACCATCGCAAGTAGGTCTATGTTCGCAACCGGAGGTCTTATGAGCGAGTTTTTTCGCTGTATAAGTGAAACTATGAAACCGTTTCCGTCGCCGTTATCTCGAAAGATAACTCGGTCGCCTGCGAGAATACGCCCGTCTGTCTTGCGTATTTTTGTTCCGCAACGGCACTTGTAAATCTCACCGCTGTATTCTACCGTATATAAACCGTTCTTTCCTGAAAGGATAAGACCTTCCTTCTCAACGATACTCAAGGAGTAACCTCCGAAACAGTACCGCTGTTATCCGAAGGAGCTGAATTATCGCCGCCGTTAAGTCCGGGCGTACCGGTTACAAAGTTAACAACAATAACATCGATATATATGTTTCCGTCCATAGAATTAGGCTGGGAAATAGGTTCGCCCGCCTTAAGACTCTGGAAAACTATTATGGCGTTTTCGCTCTCGGGCCAAGAAGAAACACACGATGTACCGGTTGTAAGCTGTAAATTACAAGAGAATATATCGGATGCATTCGCGGCGATGTTTTCGATAAGTGCTCTGTCGCTTTCGCTGGCTTCGTACGAGCTGTCGACTCTAAACTGAATGTTCTTTTCTTTGAGAACAGGGTCAAAATCGATCATCATCTTCGCCTGCGCTAAAGACATACCGGTAACGTTTACCATATTGGACAACGGCTTACCGATAACAATGTCAACTAAGTTGTTGCTTAAATTAACACGTGTTCCGGGCGTTACGCTCTGCAGAATAACGGTGTTGTTGCCGCCTTCGACTTCCTGATAGGAAATGCTTCCGATTTTGAATTTTGCGTAGGTTTCTGCAAGCTTCCTTGCCTCAGCTTCGGTACATCCGACAAGATTCGGCATCTTTGCGGTAAGCGTAGAAGCGGGACGCTGGTATACGGTTACTGTTACGGTAGAACCTACTCTTACCGTATTTCCGTGTGCAGGCTCGGTATTAACGACCTGCTTGGGTTCGAAATACTCGTTGCTTGCGTTTGTCGTGGTTTTGATTTCGTACTTTAATTTTAATTTGCCGAGGATCTCTTTTGCACTGTTTTCGGAATATCCGAAAAGATTGGGTACTGTTACAAATTGTGATTCGGCAACATAAATCTTGAGCTTGAGCTTGTTTGTGTTCTCGTCAACAGCTTTAGGGGTACCGCTGCTCGGAACGGTTCTCAAAACTTCGCCGTTGTCCTTGTCGTTGTTGGCCTCTTGAATGATCTCAATATCAAGATATTCATAACCTTCGACGGTTTTGAGTGTTTCTAAAGCGTCGTCGATATTCTTCTCTTTCAAGTTGGGGATAATAAGCTCAACGGTGTCGTTACCTCCGGATATCTGTTGGAAGAAATTGGCGATGGTAAAGCCCGCAAGAATAACAACTACCAATAAGAAGGGTATAGCTACTCCGCAAACGATGGGGAACATCGTTCGGTTGGTTTTGGACTTTTTCTTCTTTTTCGCGTTTTTTCCGCCTTTTTTTGTCTTTTTGGCAGGTTTTCCGGGGATAACGCCTTCCTCGATTTCCTCTTCATCATAAGGCTCTATTTCTGCGGTGTCAATCATATCTATCGATACAACGCTTCCGCCTGCGGGGCTCTCGGATGCGCCGAGCGCGCTCATGGCGAAGATTACCTCGGGATTGCGTAATACCCATTCGATGGCCTTTGCCATAGTATGCGCCGATTGGAAACGCTCCTCGGGTGCCTTTTCCATTGCTTTTAATATGATTTGGGAAACGCCGACAGGTATATCGAGAACAATATCTCGGGGGTTGATCGGTTCGTCGTTGACCTGCATCATGGCAACTTCCATAGGAGTTTCGGCTGTGAAGGGAAGTGTGCCCGTAACCGCTTCGTAAAGCATAACGCCGACCGAATATATGTCGGAGTAAGCATCCGTAGTTTTGCCGCAGGCCTGCTCGGGAGAAATATAATAAACCGTTCCTATAGCCTTTTCCGCAGTGTTGTCTGTAACGGAATTGGGGAGCTTTGCGATACCGAAATCGGTAACCTTAATATCACCGTTCTTCAAAAGAATAACGTTTTGGGGCTTGATATCGCGGTGGATTATGCCCTTGCTGTGTGCGTGCTCAAGCGCTCTTAAAATTTTGAGCGTATATATGCACGCTTCCTTCCAACCTATAACACCCTTGTTATCGAGGTATTCGCGGAGCGTGATACCGTCAAGATATTCCATAACAATATACTTGATGTCGGGGTATATGGCAACGTCGTAAACGCTTACGATGTTTTTGTTGGAAAGCATAGCGACAGCCTTAGACTCGTCGATAAACCTTGCCTCGGCCTGCTCGTTGCCGTTGTATTCATCGTTGAGGATCTTGATCGCTACGATACGGTTCATAACAAGGTCCTGCGCTTTCAAAACACATGCCATACCGCCCATACCGACAAGCTCTAATATTTTATATCGTCCGTCGAGAACCTTCCCGACGAAAGCTTCATATTTATTCATATATAAATCCTTTCGTATACGAAAAACTTAGGATACATATCTACTTATTATATTAACAGTTTCCGATTAAGATCGCGGTGATATTATCCGAACCGCCGCCTTCGTTTGCTTCTGTTATAAGCCGTTCCGCTCTTGCTTTATAAGTGGTGGGCTTGGGCATATATTCGCCCGAAATTATTTCTGAAATTCTCTGATCGGAAACGTGGTTTGTTAAACCGTCGCTGCATAAAAGTAATCTGTCGTAGTTGTCGAGCCTGAAATAATCTGCCTCGACTCTGTCATTTACTCCCAATGCCTTGAGAATTATATTCTTGTTTGGATGGTTATTAGCCTCTTCCGGCGAAATCTCGCCTTTGTCGATAAGATACTGTACAAACGAGTGATCTGTAGTGATTTGATCTATCTCACCGTCTAACTGTCTGTATAAACGGCTGTCACCTACGTTAACCGCGAATGTACCGCATAGACAACTGAGTACGGCGACCAACGTCGTTCCCATACCTTCGAGCTCAACGTCTGATTGTGATTTTCTGTATATGGCCTCGTTTGCCTCGTCGATAGCGTTCTTCAAAAGACGCTTGATTTCGGTTTCGACAAAATCATCGGCGTTCCTTTCGGAAAAAGCCTTTTTGATAACTGAAATGAAGGTCTTTACCGCAAGACCGCTGGCAATATTACCGCCCTTGGCTCCGCCCATGCCGTCGCATACGATTGCACAGAAGTATCCTTGTTTTGAAAAAACGGCATAGCTGTCTTGATTATTCCTTCTTTTTGCGCCGATATCCGTTTTACCGCCGTAATTCATAGCCGCTTTCCTTTCACGTTTTTATTTTGAGTCTTCCTGCCGTAGCTGTCCGCAAGACGCGTTTATGTCTGCGCCCAAACGTCTTCTGACCGTTACGTTAATTTTATACTTTTCCAATGTCTCTGTAAATACTTTTATTGCATTTTTTTCGCTTCGCTTGAAATCTCGTTCTTTTATCGGGTTTACAGGTATAAGATTGATGTGGCATACCATGCCTTTGACAAGCTGAGCTAACTCTCTTGCGTTGTCTTCCGAATCGTTAACTCCTGCAATCAGCGCGTATTCGAAGGATATCCTTCTGCCAGTCTTTTCGATGTATCGCTTGCACGACTCTATAAGCTCTTGTATGCTGTATCTGTTGGCGATGGGCATTGTCTGCCGACGTATTTCGTCATTGGGCGCGTGGAGCGATATCGAAAGAGTTACCGGTAAACCTTCTTCGGCGAGGTCGTCAATTTTGTCGACAAGACCGCAGGTGGAAAGGGAAATGTGCCGCAAACCGATGTTTAACCCCTTTTCGTGGTTGACAAGCCTTAAGAATTTCATTACGTTGTCATAATTATCCAGGGGTTCGCCCATACCCATTAATACGATGTTTGAAACCTTCTCGTTCAAATCTCTTTCGGCTTCGATGATCTGTAATAACATCTCGGACGGCATAAGCGAACGTACAAGCCCCGCTTTCGTTGATGCACAAAAAGCACATCCCATTCTGCATCCGACCTGGGTGGAAATGCACATTGTGTTGCCGTGCTTGTATCTCATAAATACGCTTTCGACGGTCTCTCCGTCGTGAAGCGAATAGAGATATTTTACAGTTCCGTCAATAGAAGAAACAAGCTTTCGCTTTATACTCGCAGTCGGAACAAATGCCGATTGCTTTAATTTGTCGCGGAAATTTTTGGGTAACGTGGATATTTCATCAATATCACGCGCGCCCTTGTATAGCCCTTCGAAAATCTGTTTTCCGCGGTATTTCGGTTGATTCATCGTTTCGACGAATTCGCCCAATTCCTCGGGAAACATCGAAAGTAAATCGACCTTCATAAACCTTATTTCTCCCGTATTATCTTCGCCGCGTAGAATCCTTCGTGAGTATCTTCGTACGGCATATATGTATGTTCTTCTATTAGTTTATATCCAACGTTTTCGGATATAAATTTTTTCACAATATCTTCGTTTTCGAGTTTGTTGATGGAACAGGTGGAATATACCATCGTTCCGCCGATCTTGAGATATTTCGATGCGGAATTGATTATCGCGCTTTGAGTGCGGTAAATCCCCTCGAAATCCTTCGGCTTTTTGTATTTGATCTCGGGCTTGCTTCCCATAACACCCGTTCCGCTGCAGGGTACGTCGCAAATGACTTTGTCGGCAACGCCGAGTAATTCTTCTTTCGCAAACCTTGCGTCTTGCTTTGCGGTAGATATGATGGTTATGCCAAGCCGTTTTGCGCTTTTTTCTATGAGCGGAAGCTTGTTTTCGTGAATATCAAAGGAATAAATATTACCTCGGTTGCTCATATCTATCGCCGCTGCAAGGCTTTTTCCTCCGGGGCAGGCACAAACGTCGATAACCGTGTCGCCTTCACGTGCGCCTAAAAGCTCTGTGGCTTTTTGGGAACCGAGCCCCTGGACATAATATTCTCCGCATTCGAGTCCGATCAATGCTTCCTGTGTGTTATCGCACCGAACGGTCTTTTCGCCGATTACACTACCGCCGGTTTTGTTCGCCACCGATTCGGCATCGGATCTTATACAATTTACTCTTAAAAAGGTTGGAGCGCTTCCGAAGAATGACTCGAAGATCCTTTCGCTGCTTTCGCCGTATTGCGATTCGATCAAATCGTATAATTCCATGTCGGCGGAATATTTGATGTATTTAGCCTCGCTGTCGATCTTTTCTAAAACTGTTTTCCTGTCCTTCGATACGGAGCGTAGAACTGCGTTTATGAATCCTGCCGTGCTCTTTCCGAAAATGCGTTTTGCAATCTCGACCGTTTCGTCGCAAGCCGCGCTGGCAGGGACTTTGTCCATATAAAGGATTTGGTATATGCCTGTCATTAAAAGCGCTTTTACGTCGTTTTTGATAGCCCTTTCGGCATATAAAGAAATGACATATTCCAAAGTGATTTTGCGTTCGAGCGTGCCGAGAACGATGCTTTCCGCAAACGCTCGGTCGATACCTGCCAAATCTTTGTCGAAGGTAAGCAGATTTGAGTACGCACCGCCGAATATTCGCTTGACGGCGGTATACGCCGCAAATCTTGCTTTATCTTTCATTTACTCTGGTTCCAATCTCAATTTTGTTTCCGCGCAGATAACTTTCCGCATCGCAAACGCCCTTTCCTTCGGGGCATAATTTTGTGATAATAACGCTTCCCTCGGTGCAGGCGATCTCAATACCGCCCTTGTTGGTGGAAATAACCGTACCTGCGACACCGCATCCGTCCGAAATTATCGCGTTTCTGACTTTGAAGCGCTTGCCGTTCATAAAGAAGAACGAGCCGGGGAAGGGTGATAACCCTCTTATTCTGTTTCTCGTTTCCTCTGCCGTTTCCTCAAACGTGATATACGCGTCATCGTTGCCTATTTTCGAAGCATAAGTAACGAGCGATTCATCCTGCTTTTCGCGGGGAATATTTCCGCTTTCAGCCAAAGCCAAGAACTCTTTGAGCGCGTCCTTGCCGATCGCTGCGAGTGTATCGTGATATTCCTCGGCGGTCCAATCTTCTCGGATATCAATTGGAACCTTGACGATCATATCTCCGGTGTCAAGTCCTTCGTCCATATACATAACGGTAACACCGCCGATTTTATCTCCGCTCATAATGGCGCGGTTTATCGGCGCGGCACCCCTCCATCTGGGAAGAAGAGAAGCGTGTACGTTGATGCATCCGAGCTTGGGGATGTCGAGAATACGTTTTGAAAGTATACGACCGTATGCTGTTACAATAAATAAATCAGCATTTGTGTCTTCAAGTGTCTTAATAACTTCTTCGTCTTTAAGACTTGTCGGAGAAATTACGTCTAACCCCTTTTCGATGGCATATTGCTTTACGGGAGAAGGGGTAAGGGTATAACCTCTGCCTTTTGGGCGATCGGGCTGTGTAACAACTAAAACTATCTCGTGTCCCGATTCGCATAAAGCCTCAAGCGAAGCAACGGCAAAATCGGGCGTGCCCATAAATACGATTCTCATTTACGCTTCCTCAACGTCGTCGGGACCGAAGGTTTCGGTAGCCTTGTCGATATATAAAATGCCGTCAAGATGATCTAATTCATGGCAGAAACATCTCGCCATAAGACCTTCGCCCTCCGCTTCGTAAATCATTCCGTTTCGATCCATCGCGCGTACCTTGACCCACGCAGGTCTTTCAACGCTTCCGAAGGTCTCGGGAACCGAAAGGCAGGCTTCGATTTCTGTTTGCGAACCTTTGGTTTCGATGATTTCAGGATTTATCATTTCGTATTTTACGTCGTCGATTTCAACGATGACGATTCTTCTCAGAACACCTATCTGGGGCGCGGCGAGTCCGACACCCTGAGCCTTCTCGAGTGTTTCATGCATATCGTCGAGAAGCTGATGGATTCTCGGAGTGATCTCCTCGACCCTTCTGCATTTTTTGCGGAGCGTTTCGTCGCCTTCTTTAAGAATGTTCAATATAGCCATAATGATCTCCTCTATACGATGGTGGGGTTAACGTCGAGGTCGACTTTGACGCTTCTCGGAGCGTTGGAAAGTCCCTCTGTCAAAAGCTTCGAGAAAAATTCTCTGGCTCTCGAGCTGTCTTTGTATTTAAGTATGATCCGCTGACGGTATTTGCCCATAACTTTGTAAATTCCGTGCTTGAACGGACCGAATTTGATGATTTTCAAATCGCTGTATTCTTTGCCGTGGAGCGATAATAATATAGAATCGAATCGCTGAGCGTAATTTTCGCAATCGCGTTCGTTAGCCGATACAAAACCGAAAACGGCCATCGAACAGAAAGGAGGGAATACGATCGCTTTGCGCAAACGTATCTCGCTTTCGTAAAAACGTTCGTAATCCTGAGCTGCGGCAAACTTCAAAATCTCGTTTTCGGGATTATATGTCTGTAAAATTGCTTTTCCGTTTCCGTCTGCGCGCCCTGCGCGTCCGACTAATTGCGTAACCAGCGAAAACGTTCTCTCGCCTGCGCGGAAATCGTCCATATAAAGCGAACTGTCAACCGATACGGCGCCTGCTAAAAGAACGTCGGGGAAGTCAAAGCCTTTCGAGATCATCTGGGTGCCGATTAATATATCGCTTTCGCCGTTAGCGAATGATTCTATTAATTTGTCGTGAGAAAACTTTCCTCCCGTTGTGTCCGAGTCCATTCGGGTAACCGAAAAATCCTGATAATCGGTCTCCAACTCGTCCTGTAGCTTTTGTGTTCCAAACCCTGTGTAACCGATTTTGTCGCTTCCGCAAGTGGGACAAATCGCGGGAAGAGAACAGGTGTAGCCGCAGTAATGGCAGGATAAACGCCGCCCGCCTCGAAGGTTTCCTTCGTATGCGTGGTGAGTGAGCGAGACCGAACAGTTGGGACAAACAAAAACGTACCCGCAGCTCTTGCAGGAAATGTGTGAATTGTACCCTCTGCGGTTTACGAATAATAACGACTGCTTGCCGTTTGCTTTCGCAGCTTTTAATTCATCTGACAATCTCTTTCCGATCAGCTTGTCGTCGATATTGGCGCCGTCCTCGCGCATATCTTCGATAATAACCTCGGGTAATTTCGCCGAACCGAATCTGTTGTCGAGACGGAATAGGGAATATATGCCTTTTTTTGCTTTGTAAAAGCTTTCTATAGAAGGTGTCGCAGAAGCTAAAAGCATAAGCGACTTTGTTTCATTGCATCTGAATCGCGCTATGTCAATAGCGTTGTACTTGGGTGATAACTCGCTTTTGTATGTGTGTGCCTGCTCTTCGTCAACCGCGATCATACCGAGCTTCTTGAACGGAGCAAAAATTGCGCTCCTCGTGCCGATGACGATGTCGATGTCTCCCGCGAGGATTCGTCTGTACGTGTCGGTTCTTTCGCCGACCGAAAGCATCGAATGTATTACCGATAGCCTTTTTCCAAATGCCGCGGCATACGCTTTTACGGCCTGCGACGCAAGCCCTATTTCGGGTAATAATACAATTACCTGTCTTCCGCTTGCGATAATACTTTTTGCGGTTTCGATAATTACACGTGTTTTTCCGCTTCCGGTAACACCGAAAAGTAAAGCCGCTTTTGCTTCGTGCGAATCGGCAAGCACAATAAGTCCGTCCACGACGTCCTTTTGGTTGTCCGAAAGCGAATATTCGCCCTCCTTCGGAACGTCGCCGAACGAATAAGCCTCGCGGAAAAACGATGTTTCACGCTTTTCGACAATGCCCTTCTTAACAAGCGCGTTGACGATAGCGGTGGAAAAACCGCCGAGCTCTTCGATCTCACGCATCGTTGCGGCAGGATAATTGATCAATAACTCGATTAGCTTCTTTTGCTTGTCGGTGAAACCTTCGCCCGATTCGATTATCTCGGTTGCCTCTTCGGCTGAAACCGTCAAACTGTATGTGTAAAGATTCTTTTCGTTGAGCTTTTCGGGAACACGGCTGTCCTTGATTAAAACATCAAGCTTCAACAACGAAGAGAGAAGTCTTTTGCCCTCCTCGCCGTATTCGTTAATAATTTCACGTTCGGTAACGATTCCCTTCGATTCGATCAAACGTACGAGCACTTCTGCAGGCTCGTTTAATTTTGAAAGGTCGTGTTCACTGTTTACGCTGTATATGATCTCGCTTCCAAGGTTAACACCGGGCGGGATAACAGCCTTAAATGCATTACCGAAAGTACAGAAAAAGCGTTCCTTCATAAAGGCGCAGGTTTTTAACAGCTCTTCCGTAACCTCGAAAGGATAATGCATGATACTTTCGACGGACTTTACGTGCGGATATTCGCACTCGTCGGAAAAACCTGTAACAACTGCGCTGACTCGTTTGTTTGCGTTTCCGAAAGGCACAACAATAACCGAGCCTATATTCATCTCTTCGCGTAATTCAATGGGGACAAAATACGTATATCTTCTGTCTATCCCGTACGCGATATCAATTATGTGTACGAAGGCGTACGCTTTGCTGCTCATTATTTTATTCTGCTATAATGGAATATTCGCCTTCGTAAAGCTTCTGTACAGCGATCGATACAGGCTTTTCGGTGAGGAGAATGTCGTTTTCGTTCTTGCTTTCCTTGCTGAAACGGTCGGTATCGAGTCTTCTCGCTTCTTCAAGCTCGCGTGCTTCGTTAGCCTTGTCGATTATATGACGTGCGCACTTTGCGGTAGCAATAACAAGACCATAACGGTTTACGTTTTCGTTTGTGAGTTCCTGAACGGTGGGATAAAGCATCATAATGCAAAAACCTCTTTATATTTGTTAATTTTTAATACGGTGTTATTCTTCAATGGCTTTTATGATAGATTCGGGTTCTTCCGCAGAACAAATAACGTGATCACTGTCTGTTATAAGAACCGATTTGGTTTTCTTTCCGCAGCTTACGTCGATCATACGGCCTGCGTTTTTTGCGTCCTGTATGAGACGTCTTACAGGGAGCGAGTCGGGAGATACGATGGATATGATTCTGTCGGCATTAATGTAATTGCCGAAACCTGCGTCGAAAAGCTTCATCTGCAAAACTCCTTATTCGATGTTCTGTATCTGCTCGCGGATTTTCTCGACGTAGCTCTTTGCTTCGATAACCTGCTTTGCGATGTCGCTGTCGTTGCATTTTGAACCGATGGTGTTGACTTCACGGTTCATTTCCTGAACGAGGAAGTCGAGCTTGCGTCCGACAGGCACGCTTTCGCAAAGGATTTTTCTGAACTGCGAGAAATGCGAACCGAGCCTTGCGAGCTCTTCGCTGATATCCGCCTTGTCTGCAAATACGGCACATTCGGTAAGTAATCTTGCCTCGTCGTAATTGACTCCTTCGAGTAGCTCACGAATGCGATTCTTCATTTTTTCGTTATTTTCCTGCACAGATAAGGGAGCCCTTTCGGCGATTTTTTCGCGTATCGCTTCAAGCACCTCAAGATGAGAAATAAGATCGGCGGAAAGCTTTTCACCCTCGGTCTCTCTCATCGCGGTGAAATTATCAAACGCCTTTTCAAGCACTGCGATAAGCGCTATGCCGATTTTCTCGGTATCCTCGTCGGGACGCGTCTGAACGAAAACCTCGTTTCTTCCCGCAACCGTCTGAATGGTAACGTCTCCGCCGAGAGAATATCTTTCTTTTATGTCGCGGAGGAGATTAACGTAGCTTTCGAGAAAACTCTCGTTTACGGAAAGTCCGTGGTCGTCGCCCGCAACGTTGTCGATGGAAATGTATATATCCATCTTACCGCGAGAAACACGGCTTGAAGCATACTGCTTGACTTTGTCCTCGAGCGCGGCGTAAGCGCGGCCCATCTTAATGTTTGTGTCGAGATAACGGCTGTTGACCGACTTTACCTCGCATAATATATCACGGCCGTCGATAACCTCGCGGTGGCGGCCGTAGCCTGTCATACTTTTTATCATTACAGTCCTCCGAAAAAATATCATATAATTATATCACGTGTATTAAGTTTTGTCAACTATCGTCTTCCGAAAAACATCTTTCTGAGCTTATTTATGTAGTATATCGCCATCTTTTCAAGAGCTAAGTCGTAAACGGCAAAAACAACGTTCGAAAGGACGTATATAAGCCAATTGAATCCGAAAAAATCATCCTCAAGCATAAAAACGCTCTCGGCGAGGAAAATCATCAGGGTGAGAAAAACGTTAAAAACCGAAAATCTAACTAAATACGAGAGAAAAATCGATTTTATACGGTTGAAATATTGCTTGACAATGGGATAAAAGCCCGCAAAGCATAAAAAGACTATAGCGGGCGATTTGTACGGGAGTAGAATTATTGATAGGAGAGATGCAGCTCCGTAAACACCGAACGCCCATCCCGTTCCGAGCTCAATTAGCGCGGCGAGAATTATAAAGCTTCCGAATGCGGCGGCGCTTAAATCGAGTGTCTGAAATATAGAACCGACATACAGCACTGCCACACATAATGCTGAAAAAATACCTGCAAATGCAGTCTTTTTGGATTTTTTCATAATTAACAGCAGCGGATGCAGTCGCCGCCCATACATTCGCAACAGCAGTCGGCGCAAAGAATCGTGTTACATACCGTGCAGGGTGAGCATTCCACGGAGGTGTTGGTGTTTCTTCCGGCGTACGGACTCGAATATGAACCCGCGCTCATACGTTGCTGGAAGGTTCTGTATTCGCGGTTGTAGGGGTCCATATTACAGGCTGTGTTTACTTCGTTTCTTGCGTCTTGAAGCCAGCCTTTACGGTAATAAACCATTCCCATAAGAAAATGCCATTCCGCGTTTCTCTCGCCCTGGCTCATGCCGCCCAGAATAATCTCCGCTTCGCTTATTCTTCCCGAGTTAATAAGCCTTCTTACGCGGGAAAACGGTGTGTCGCCTGCGTATGAGTTGTTTGTGTAGTTGTTGCCGTATCCGCCCGACCGACTGCCCGATGCACGCATCTTCTGTATGGTGTCATACGCTTCGTTGATGGTCTTCATCTTTTCGGAAGCAAGATCCTTCAGCGGATTGTCTGCGTAGTTGTCGGGATGGTATTGCTTGGCGAGCTTTCTGTATGCTTTTTTTACTTCCTCGTCAGTGGCATTTTCGGAAATGCCCAAAACCTCGTAAGGGTTATTCATCAGTTATTCCTCTTTGTTTTTCTCTCGTCAATTCTGCGTACAGCCTCCCGTCCGCCCAGCTCGACGATGTTGAATATAAGACGGTCGATTGTGGTTATGGGGTTCATCGCCGCAAGCGCATAGTGGTTGGAAAATGCGTTGAGACTGTCGTATATTGTTTCTTTGATTTCGTCCGAGTGCAAATTTGCGTTTTCAGCGCTTCCGTAGGAAAGTATCAAAGGGTTGTAATTGCCGCTCTTTTCGTCTTTTTCCATATCGTCGTATGCGTCTGCGATATATATAAAGCGGCCGATGTGATATCCGCAGTTTTCGGCAATAAGCTTCTTTTCGCCTTCGAGACCGTATGCGGCAATTTTCCTCATCATATCCGCGAATCCGTCTGCCGCTTTGTCGATCGACTTGCATTTTACGTTTTCTGCTTCGAGCGTTGCGTTGAGACCTTCGTAGATGATATCTTTCAATCCTTCGAAATTATCTGATTTTTTTTCGATATGCTTGAAAATGGGCTTGGCGGCTATTTTGCAGAGCCTCTTAAAGCCTCTTTCGTCGCGTATGTCATCGAGTAATTTGCCGTATGTTAGAATACCGAAAGCGGAGCAAACGAACGAATATACCTCGTCTGCACAGACACAGTTCTTTTTTCTCAATTTGTAGGGACAACGCTTCTGCTCGACACATATGCTGCTGTCGGTAAGCGCCATTCTTAAAAGCGCCAAAAGCACGAAATCGTAGTTGAGCAGCCATCTCGTAAGATGCGATATGCTTTTTCCGCCGTATCTGCATAGACCGCAGTATGTAGCTGAATAAAATTCACTGTCTTTAACGTATAATTCGCCCTTTACAGGACGTATATAACCGAACATAGATCCTCCGAAGGATATAATAAATCAAATTACATTATATCACACATATTTGTTAAACACAAGGCTGATAAATAAAAACAAAACGTAAATAAAAATAATTTTCGTCTAAAAAAGTAAAAAATAGTTAATTTGCGTATATATTTTTATATTGATTAAGTCGAGGTGGTATGAATGTTGAATAAAAATCACTCGAAATATGAGGATGCTTTTCTTTGTGATAAAGCTTTTCGCGTCGAAAATACGCGCGGCAGAGTCCGTCCGATTGACGAATGTCCCATCCGCACCGAATTTCAGCGCGACCGCGACCGTATTATCCATTGCAAAAGCTTTCGACGTCTTATGCATAAAATGCAGGTCTTTCTCGCCCCTGAGGGAGACCATTACCGTACCCGACTGACCCATACCCTTGAGGTAAGTCAGATAGCGCGTACTATCGCACGGGCTCTTCGACTTAATGAGGACCTCGCCGAAGCCGCCGCGCTCGGACACGATCTCGGTCATACGCCCTTCGGTCATTCAGGCGAACGTGCACTCGATTATCTTCTCCCCGGCGGATTCCGCCATAATGAGCAAAGCCTTCGAGTGGTGGATTATCTCGAGAATGAGGGAGAAGGACTTAACCTTACCTTCGAGGTGCGTGATGCAATCTTGTGTCATACCGGCGACGAACCTGCCGAAACACTTGAAGGAAGAATAATTAAGGTTGCCGACAGAATCGCCTATATAAACCACGATATCGACGATGCCGCCCGCGCAGGTTTGCTTAATATCAACGATATTCCGAAGGATATAAGCGCTATTCTCGGCAATACCCATAGCGAGCGCATAACATCTCTCGTTACTGCCGCGATCGATAACGGTGTCGAGAACGGTATAGGTCTTACCGAGCCGTACGGCGAAGCGATGGATAGATTGCGCGACTTTATGTTTGAACGTGTTTACAGAAACGAGACGGCAAAGAGCGAGGACGGAAAGGTAATCAGTATGATCACCTTCCTCTATGAGCATTTTTCCGCCCATCCCGATTCTATACCTAAAGAGTATCTTAAATATGCCGAGCGCGACGGTATAAGCGTCGTAGTGGCGGATTTTATCGCAGGTATGACCGACCGTTACGCCATCGGTTGCTTTAATGAACTTTTCGTCCCGAAGGTCTGGCAGTATAAATAACATTAATAAATAAAAAACACCAAGGAGCGCGTTATGAAAAAGTTTGCTGTACTGTTTCTTATCCTGTGTCTTGCGTTGTCTGTGTATTCCTGCAGTACCGATGGTGATGATTTATCGGCTGAATCGTCGGTTGTTTCTGATGCGGAATCATCCGATAATTCCGAAGCATCTGATGCTCCGCATGACGGTGAAAAACTTTTGCTCTATAGCAAAAAGCATTTATCCTCCGACGGCTCTGTGTTCGAAACCGTAACCTATTCCTACGATACGTCCGGTGTTTTGAAAGAAAAGAACACGGAACTGTACAACGGAAGAAAAATCTCCGAAAAATATACTTATGACCCCGAGGGAAGATTGGTCTCGGTTGTAAAAGAAGAAGATAACGACCGTAGCGAAAGCAAATGGACGTATGACGAAAACGGATTACTTTTAGAGTATTCCGGCGTCGGAGAGTGGGAAAAGTATACCTACGATTCGCAAGGCAGAATCGCTACACGTATTGTACCCGATGTTATGATCTTCGGAAAAGAAAACACACACGTCTATCGTTATGACGATGAGGGTAACTATACAATCACCGGCGGTGAGGAAGATTATATTGTAGTTCAGTATTATACAAAAGACGATGTTCAGTATAAGATGACCGTTAACGATAAAATTACTGAAGAGGGTAAATTTGACGGAAACGGTAATATGATTTCCTATACTTATTATTCGGATGACGGAACAGTGTCCGGTGTAAACGGTTATATATACGACAAGGATAATCACTTGATCAGATCGATCCGATTTGATGATGGTATCGATTCGAATGACGATTATTTTAGTGTATGGACTTATGAATATGACGAGCTTGGAAATTTGGTAAAAGAAACGCACACCGCATCTGACGGAACCAATACTGTAATAGAAAAGACGTATAAATATTTTCTTGTAGACGATAAATAATTGACTGTTTACGACGTGATTCGATACAAAACGAAAGGAGGATACTATGGCTTTTACCCGAGAGTTTCTCGAAGAAATTAAAATAAGAAACAATATTGAAGAAGTTATCGGGCGCGTTGTACCCTTGAAGCGCGCGGGCGGTAACCTCGTCGGACGTTGCCCGTTCCATAGCGAACGTACTCCCTCCTTTACGGTGTTCCCTGCGACATCTAGTTATTATTGCTTTGGCTGCGGTGCAGGCGGAGACGTTGTGACCTTCGTTATGCAGTCCGAAAATATCGAATACCGTGAGGCTGTTGAACAGCTTGCAAAACGTGCAGGTATAAAGGTCGAAGAGGTGTTTGATAAGAATTCTTCTCCCGAACCTACAGTAAAGCGCGACCGAATGTTCTCGCTCAACCGTGAGGCTGCAAGGTTTTTCTATAAATCACTCCTCGCTCCCGAGGGAGCTATCGCTCGTGCATATCTCGAAAAACGTCAGTTTTCTTCGACAACCGT
>JAZSLN010000018.1:0-45308 GCA_045535385.1 Eubacteriales bacterium | reverse complement strand
CATATGGAACAAGAATTATCTTTTGAAGCATTGCTAAAAAAGCATCGTGTTGTTGTAGAGCGATATATCAATTTTAGATTGCCAAGCACCTTTGATGCCGATGATGTAATTCAAGAAACATATTATGCAGCTTATATTGGTTACGAAAAACTTCGAAATAAAGAATTATTCAAGCCTTGGATATTATCCATTGCACGAAATCAATGTAATTTGTGGTTTCGCAAAAAATACGGTAACGAATTGATTTCGTTAGAGGCATTACCCGATATAGCTGATACCGATACAATGGAAGACAACACCGCATATCAGGTTTTGAATTTGTTATCTAAAGAGTCTGCAGAACTGTTAAAGCTAGCTGTGCAAGGATATAAGCAAATTGATATTGCGAAACGCTTGAACATTCCAATTGGTACTGTTAAAAGTCGCTTACATTACGCGCGAAAACAATTTCGTTCTATGTGTACCCCTGAACAGATTTTGATGTTTGAGAAAGGAAGAAAGAATATGGCAAAGAAAGATTACACCTGCGGTTTCCCCGAGGATATGCCCGCGCTCATTCTCAAGGAAAGCTCTCGTCCATTTTTTGAAGTTAAATGTGCCGACGAATCTTTTATTGTACCGATTGTCGGAAATAAAAATTCGGAAGGAACATATCGCGGATATAAACTTGCGTTAGTATCTACTTGTTACGTTCCCAAGGCAGCTATGATACACGAGGTTGCAGGTGTTAAAATATGTAGAGATACCTACAATATCAGAGCAGGGAAACTCTACAAAAATGAAAAAATATGGTTCTCGCAACTTACCGATGAATATGTTCGCGATCTTGCAACAATTGATTGTGATTGCGACGAAGATGATGATTTCCCTACATTGATATACACTTTTTTGGAAGAAGATTATGATGTAATTGTTAACGGTAATGACAGAGTTCATGGCAGACCGTTGCTTATCAAAGAGAATCCTCCGAGGATTGTTGATGATAAAATTTATATTGACGAATATAATATTCGATACACAATGGGAGCCTTTGATGTAACAATAGGGGAAAGAACATTTGAGACGATCAAATTTATTCGTGTTCAAAATAACAACAATATCACTGAAAATTACGTTGATACAAACGGTAGACTTGTTTTAATGCGTTGGTATGAATCGGTTGATTGCATTGAACAAACCGAATGGTACACCGATGAATTCAAGAAACACATTGCTGACAATCCTAAATTGATTGTCAATGATATTGAATACCGTTTGGTCGAAACCCGTATAAGCGAATACGCACTTTAATTCATTCGCCCCGCTTCTTGTGGGGCTTTTCTTTGTTTTGCATGAAATTCAACCCTTGTTAGAAAAATTCTCTCCGAATGCGTTATTGTATTTCTTTATAAATGAGCTATAATTAAATCAAGATTAGCGCTGATCCAAAATATTTTGGAGGAATTACGATGATTAAACTTGGAGAAAAAATCAAATCGTTGAGAAAGCAGAGAAATATTTCTCAAGAAGTGTTCGCTAATTACCTTGGCGTATCATTTCAAGCTGTTTCAAAATGGGAAAACGGAAACACGATGCCCGATGTTGCGATGATTCCGGCGATCGCTTCGTTTTTTGGAGTTACCACCGACGAGCTTTTTGACTTTAATCTTTATGAGGTCGAGAAAAAAGTTGAAGCTATTGTTGATGAATACAGCAAGTATTGGGATACAGACAAAGAAAAAGCAGAGCAGGTTATACGCGACGGATTGAAAAAGTATCCGGGAAATGATGTTTTATTAAATTGCTTGATAGGCGTTATGTCAGAATTGGGCAAGAATGATGAAGTTATCACAATCGGAAAAGCACTTATCGAAAGCACAAAATATGATGACGTGCGTTTTGATGCATATCGTATTATGGCGGAAGCATACAAGGCAAAAGGCGAATATCAATTAGCAAAAGAAGCCATTGAACATATTCCCGAAATATATTTCACAAAACTTGAAGTGGCTGCGCATCTTCTTGAAGGAGAAGAGATGTACGAAGCCGCGCAAAAGCAGAAAAACCTTTCGGCGTATGACTTGATAGATATGCTTATGGTTGCAGGCAAACACTTGAAAGAAAACGGTGAAACCGAAAAAGCTAATGCACAATTCAAAATCGCCCTGAAAATAATCGATGCCTTCGAAGAAGATTTTCTCGAAACAAAATTTTTCAAATCAACTATTTTAGAAAGCGCAATCGAACAACGAAAAGAAATCGAACAACTGTTAAGCGAATAAAATATAGCCCCGCTCTCGCGGGGCATTTTCTTTGTATACTGCGGTGCAATAATTAAAAAGGAATCGCACATAAAGTACGATTCCTCGTTTGCGTTGTTCTCTTTACTGTGTGTAATTTAGTTTGATCTGTCGGGGAAAGATATTTCGGGCAGATTTTCGGGCATATCGACTCTTTGTAATACGTGTGTCTCGCCGTCGGCATCTACAACAGTCAGGGAATCGCCTGAAACTTCGTATTTTCCGCTGCCACTTGCAACTTCTCCGAAGGCTTCTATAGTCATCGAAATCACACCGTCTTTGACGGAATAGGTGAAGGGGAAGAATCCCGCTATACCGGTGCCGTCTTCGTAGAAGATATAGACCATCGTGATAGAGTCATCGCCGCCTCTCCATGCTCCGACGATCGATTCGGCAATCTCTTTGTCGGTCATCGTACCGGGAGTATCGCCTTTTTCGGGGGTGTCCCCCTTCGAAGTGTCGAGGTCGGGGCGGGAATCGTCAAAAGATTCTTCTTTACTGCCGTTTCCGCCATCGGGCAGAACGCTTATGTCTATGCCGTGATCCGCAAGATATGCTTCGATCTCGCTTTCGGAAAGCTCAACCAATTTGTAACGGTATTTCGTATCGTCTGCCGTTATTGTAAGAATTTTGTCGTCAACGGCATATTTTGTCTCTACTCTGCTTTCCGCAATAAAGGTAAGCGTATCGTCTTTTTCTTCGTACTCAAAGGATTCGGAGGTATATACCACGTTAGCCGAAAGACCGTTGTTGTCCTCGGCAAAGTAAAGTATTCCGTCGCCGTCAACCTCTTCCCACACACCTATGAGCTTACTTGAACCGCCGCATCCGCTAAGGAGCATCAACACGCAAAGGACTGATAATGTAAACAAGATAACTTTTTTCATTGGTCTCTCCTTTGTAAAAAATATTTTTTGTTGTAAATTGCCGCCGGGTCGGAAGGATATTCAATTCTCTTTATTCTGTCTTTATTGTAAGCCTTTTTTACCGCTATGTCAAGAGCATGTGTTTTAGGCTTGTGTTTGTCCGTTGCGATGCAATCTTTGATAGAAAAAATCAGCACTATTCGCCTGTCAAGCGAGTTGATTCTAACGCGTGGTTATTTACTAATCCGTATTTCTCGGATATAATACAATTGTCAGCTGATAATACTTTTACGGAGTTAGTAATGGAACTTAAATTAGGAGCAACAATAAAAAAGCTGAGAACCGAAAGAGGAATTACACAGGAGGAGCTTGCGAACAGAATCGGCGTATCATTCCAAGCTGTTTCAAAATGGGAAACAAACACTACCACGCCCGATATCGCAATCATTCCGCAGTTGGCTTTATTTTTCGGTGTCAGCATCGATTCGCTTTTCGCAATTAACAAAGACGATTATATGGAGCGCATCGGCAATATGATACGCGACGAACACACCATCAGCCACGAAAATTTTGTTTGGGCGGAGCGATACTTAAAAGGCGTTATTTGCGACGAACCCCAAAACAATGATGCCAGAACTCTGCTTGTCGAACTCTACGAGCACCGCGAAAACCGCGATACGTTAAACGCAGGCAGGCTTTGCGAAGAAGGTATTTTGCTCGAACCGTCTAATATCGCTCTGCATGGAAAGCTCATTCGTATTCGCCGCAAACGGAGCGAAACTGACAGACTAATAAATTTCTATGAATCTCTTTCCGACAAGTTCCCGAAGAACGATACAGTCAAAGAGAAGCTGATTGAGGTTTATATAATCGCAGGCAGATATGACAACGCGAAGACGCTTATTGCTTCATCTGTACCCAAAGCAATTTTTGATTTATTACTCGGGGATATAGAAATGTTAACCGGTAACAGAGATACTGCGTTTACTATATGGGAATCTGTAGCACAAAAGTACAACGACGACCATTATATACTTTTCGAAGCTGCAGAACGTTTTAACAAACACGGTTTTTCCGAAAAGGCAATATTGCTTTACGAACAATCCTACGAGAAAGCACCCAAACCCAAAGAATTGGACTCGGTTTACGCAAGAGCATTTCTATACACAAACCTTGGAAGAAAAGTCGAGGCGATATCAATGTGGAATTTGATAATTAAATCGCTTTCCGACGATTACGGCATCTCCGACGGCGAATGTGTTGACTGGGCAAAACGAGAAATTGCAAATTTATCTTTGTGAATCGAAAAGAGGAATCGTACTTCGTGCACGATCCCTCTTTTGCTTTATTCAACATTATCTAACCGAGCGACAAGTTCGACAAACCAATCTTTGTTTCGGTATGCGTCAAAACATTCCCACATCAACTCTGATTTTAACAACCTTACGATTTGAGTATTATCCTCCGGAGCATCATAAACTTTCCAACCTTTTACCAACGGATGAACCAAATCGTGTTCTTTTACCGTCAATGACTTTAATGCACATTCAACCGCACGTGTCAGGTTGCTTTTAATTGCTTTTTCATTTCCTGTCAAATAAACCTCGTCTTCGGCGATGCTTCTATATTGCACACACAACCGTTGCAGGTCTTCAAAACCCATGTCAAGATCAGGAAATACAAGTTCGTATACAGCCGCTATTGCTTTGTCCGCCGAATGCGTATATTCCAATCCGCCCGGTACGCTTTTGCAGCCGGACATACGCGCCGCCATATAGAACAATCTGTTCAAATACCAATAATTTGCAAATCGAAATTCCGATAGCATTTCTTCGCCGTCATCTGTTATTTGAACAAACAGCATTTCTCTCGAATGCATAAGCGGAAACGCTTTGAACGCCCACTTTTCTGCCATTTCACGGTTTCCGTTATATGCATACGTACGTGCAACCTGTTCGATAGCCTGCCCTTTGTAATATGACGGATAATCTCCGTAGAATATTTCTGTTCCAAGCTCAATAATTTCTTTTTGATACTTCACTTTGTCGGTATCGAAGTATGTTGACATAAGCATTTCTTTTACTTCGATATTGTTCGGCATCTTTTTATACGCTTCTTGCCAAAGAGCAAGCGTTTCGCTGTCTCGTCCGTTGCGGCAGAGCTCTGCTGTTTTTGCTTCATATTCATTGTATAATGCCTTTTCGTCAATTTTTTCGGCCTGCAAAAGCTCGTCGACGGTAATGCCGAAATAACGTGCTATATCGGGTAGTAGCATTATGTCGGGCGACGTTACTCCGTTTTCCCATTTACTGACCGCCTGATAGGAAACACCGAGATAATCGGCAAGTTTTTCTTGAGAAACCTTTTTTGCTTTGCGAAGCTCTTTTAATTTATCTGCAAGGCTAACATTCATATATATAGTTCCTTTCCTTGTTATTGTAGCTACGCTTTAATTATAGCATTATGTTTCCTATATTCAATAACCGGAATTGATAAATTCGGTTGAACGGCTCAACCAAATTGAGAAAACAAACCTTAAGTTTATATTCTGCAAGCGGTTATACATTTTCCTGACCCATCATTCATTGATCAACTTGATTCCGCACGTGGAGTTTTTGTATTGAGGCAGAAAAAGCTATTTGTAACGCAACGGGGTATAATTCGGTTGAAATTCGTTTTCGTATATTGCAAAATGTTGCGACGAGTGATATACTCCAATATTGAAATCTTCAGAAAAATTTTCAAAAGAGAAAAGGATAATATTATGGTTTTTCCCATCGAGCTTTTGTGGCTTTTTATAGCGGCTATGGTTATAAGCGCTATCGGATTCAAGAATTATGTATGGTTTATCTCGCTCGGATACGGTTTCTCTATCGCCGGCGAGGGTGTTTTAATGCTGTGTCTTTACGGCAAACAGCTGCATATCGGCACGATTATTTGCTGTGTGTTATTTATAATATACGGCTTGCGGCTCGGCGGTTATCTTGCGATACGCGAATTGGGAAGCAGTTCCTATAAAAAGAATATGAAGGGCGAGATCAAGGACGGAAAAACCGTTCCCTTCGGTGTCAAAATCGCCATTTGGGTTACCTGCGCTTTGCTCTACGTAACTCAGGTATCCGGTGTTTTCTATCGACTTGAAAATGCGAGCAACGACAACGTTTTCGTTTACGTCGGTGCAGGCATTATGGCGCTCGGTCTTATTCTCGAAACGATCGCGGATATTCAGAAAAACAACGCCAAAAAGATCAATCCGCGCCGTTTTGTCGATACAGGACTCTACCGCCTTGTGCGCTGTCCCAACTATCTCGGCGAGATGATTTTCTGGACGGGTGTCGTTGTGTCTGCGATCGGTGCCGTTTCGGGTTGGCAGTGGGCTGTCGTAGCTGTCGGTTATATCGGAATAATCTTTGTTATGTTTAGCGGCGCGCGCCGTCTCGAGCTCCGCCAGAACAAAAATTACGGCAACGACCCCGAATATCAAAAATATGTAAAGAGCGTTCCGATAATGGTTCCGTTCATTCCGCTTTACAGCGTCGAAAAGTATAAGTGGCTTATTGCTTAAAGGCGGAGATTTGCTCCTAAGGAGAAGGTTATGAAATGCAGAAAATGCGAAAGAGAGTTTGAGGGCAACTTCTGTCCGAATTGCGGAACAAAGCGCGGGATAGTATGTGGCTCGTGCGGTACGGAAAACCTCGGAGACGATTGCGATTTTTGCTCGAATTGCGGCAAAAAGTTGCCCCGAAAAGGGAAATTATTGGGTTTCCGTTCGAGAAAAGTATGGAAAATGATACTATCTTCGGCATATTTGTTCTTTGTTGCACTTATGTTGGTTCCCGTTGTTGTCATGTTCGATGTGAACGACCCCGAAATGAGCATAACCGGTATATTAATAATGATGTATATGGTTGCACCGTATATATTTTTATCGAACTTTTCTTTCAGAAACCGTTTGCCGTTGTTCAAGAAACATAATATCGGTCTGAGTATCGTCGGTATGGTGTGCGTTTATTTTATAATAACGGTTATATTTGCCGTAATGATGGGTGTTATGCCTCAACAATGCAACCATCAATGGAAGCCTGTCGAAACGGTTGCGCCGACGTGTACCGAAAAGGGTCGCGTGGATTCGCGCTGTATCGCTTGCGGTGCCGCCAAGAGCGAGCCATTGGACAAAATCGACCATAAGTTTGTCGCCGAAACTATTCTCGAAGGGGAAGTAACGGTTAAATGCTCGTCTTGCGGAGAGGTTGTCGAGGCGGAAATTATAGATAAATCCGAGCCGATATCCGAGTCTAAACCGAGCGAGAACCCTAACGAAAATGTTGAAGAAAGCGATTTCGCGGTAGGATAAAAAATAAGAGCGTCGCGCAAAAGCGACGCTCTTTGTCTATTAAAAATGCAGGAAACCGAGGTCTGACAAGGCGACGTAGATTTCATGAGGCCAATTTTCATCAATACGCAACAATGCGTTGCGAATAAGAGCCTCGGTTTCGGCTTCGAAGCTTTCTGACGTATAGCTTCCCGTGTCGGAGCAAGCGAAGCCGACCAGGTCCAATTCGGTTACACAGCATTCGTTTATGATCAACGACGATGTCGCGCTCAGGTTTTCGCTTCCCGTAACGGTGGTTTTGACGGTGCCGACCATATTTTCTCTTGTCATAGTCAGCTCGGCGGATACGGTATCACCGTTTGAATTTTTTGTGGAGGCGGAAACTATGATCTTCGAGCGGTTTGTATCGGTTTTGAGTGCATAAGTGAAGGGAGGAGTTCCCGAAACGGCATCGGTAGCCTTGATGGAATAGGTCTTGTCGGAGGAGGAATAAAAACCCGTCTCGGTGATATATTCAGCCAAAAGATCGAAGGATATTCCCTCAAGCGACGAAACATCCATGGGAGGATTGAAATAGCGCGATTTCACGAGCATATAGTCAAACATATTGGTTTTTCCATCGCCGTTGACGTCGGATTTTTTCATAACGCTTTCCGCAGCGGACGCGTTTTTCACGCAGATCGATTTAAGGGTAGTATAGTCGAAAAGATTCACGTTTCCATCGGAGTTGATATCGCAATCGGCGGTAATACGGTTTTTGGGAGCGACGGCGAATTGATTTTCAAAGGGAGAGCCTTCGGTAACCTCCATACTGTCGTCAAGCCAAAGAAGTCCTGAGAGTGAATAGGTTTTCGCGTCGACAAAAACCTCGCCGCTGTGAATCTTGAAAGTTCCGGCAGATATGCCGAGGTGGCCGGAATAGATGCGTAATTTTGTATCGGTCGCATTCACGACACACTCTTCACCCACGACATCATATACGTCGCTGAGCATTATGGCATTGACACCGTATACCGTGGCATCTCCGCCGTTGAAATTCAAAGTGGGCGCGGAAGGGTACCCGGCTTCTATATCTCCGTGTTCAATACGTATTCCGTCGTATGCCGCAACAAAAAACTTTTTGCAGTTTATGTTGAGTTCGGTTTTTAGGCTGTAAGCGCTTACGTCGATGGAATTGTTGGTGTTTTTTGCAATAAATTCCGAGCAGGCTATCGTATATGAGTTGTCGTCGGTAGAATAATCCGAGGGGTCGGGTCTGCAGACCAAACCGTTATCGCTGTTAAGATGAAGCGCTCCGTCATCGCCGTAAATGCTTACATATCCCTCGACAAATATGTCAACGATAAAATCGAGATAAATAACCGTATCGGTACTTGAAGGTTTTTTGTAGGTGTTTTTTATGGAATTTTTGCCCGAAACGCTTATACATATGTCTCCGGGGCTGTAAATGGAAGCGGTTTTGATATCGAGGTAGGTGATTCCTTCGTGTTCGAATCCGCCCGACTCGCCGAATTCATATCCGACCCCGTTAAAGGTGAAGTTGTCAAGATAAAGCGTTCCGTCGGAAAAATGCGCATATCCTCCCGACGGGCGCGAAGTAACGGGCGTTGTCGAGCCCTGCGCCAAATATTGACCGTCGACCAGCTTTGTGTTGCCGATATATACGTATTCGGCGGTGTTGTCAAACGTGAATGCCGATGCGGAAAAGGGCACAGCGGATAACAGCATCGTAAGAATAAGAACAAGACTTAAAACTTTTTTCATATAAGATCCTTCTTTCTAAAATCTAACCTGAGATTTAAGACGATAGAATAGCACACAAAAATGTATTTGTCAAGGGTTATTTTTGTGATTGCGAAAAAATAAGAGAGTTGCTTTTACGGCAGCGGGATAGGGATTCGTTCTCGCCTGCGGGCTGGTAAAACCCCACAAAACTTGTTTTGCGGGGACCCCGCGTCAGGGTCGGCTCTGATGTGCCCCCCCGGCACATCATTCGCTACCGACCCGTTCGAATCCCTTTCATAACGTACAAACAAAACAAAAAACCATCCGATAGGATGGCTTTTGTTTTGGCTATGGGCTACAAAAAAGATATTTTTGCTGTTTTTGCGTATGAATTCGAACTCTTACGTAATCGTTAGTTTTTAGTGATATTCCGTCTACGACGGAGTGATATATTTTGCTTGCGCAAAATGTGATATGCTTTGCATACCTCGCCATAGGCGAGATACTGCAAAAGCGTGATATTATATTCGCCACTCACGCCCGCAGGCATATCACTTGCGAAGCAAATATCACGCACCGAAGGTGCATATAACTCGCCGTAAGGCGAATATAACTGATAACGAAAAGTTTCTGTCGAAACTTGTCGTTTTCTGGCAGCGGGATAGGGATTCGAACCCCAACAAACAGAGTCAGAGTCTGTCGTGCTAACCGTTACACAATCCCGCTATATTAATCTGCGCTTATCTCGCGCGCAGATTATTCTATCATCATTTTTTCCGAAAGTCAAGTGTTTTTTTCACTTTTTTCATTTCGTTCGTTTTATTTGCGCCGTTTTCTTTCTTCGGGCGGCGGAAAAGCTTGAGTTTTTCCCTTTTTTCGACCCCGCCTATTTCCTCAAGTGCCATTCTCAGCGCCATTTTTGCCGAAAGTCTGCGTATTTCGGCGCGGCTTCCGGTAAAAAGAAAGGTCGAGGAGAAGCAACGCTCTTCGGTTGCGATGCCTATACAGACCATTCCGACCGGTTTTTCGCTTCCGTCGCTTGACGGACCTGCGATTCCGGTAACCGAAACGGCAATATTCGCGTTCGAAAGTGCCTTGACACCCGTTGCCATCTCGCGCGCGGTCTGTTCGGAAACGGCACCGTATTGAGCGAGCGTTTCGGGGCTTACGCCGAGTAATTTTATTTTCGCTTCGTTCGAATAGGTCGTAACAGCCATATCGAAAACCGAGCTCGCGCCGGGTATATCGGTTATCATTTTAGATACCGTACCGCCGGTGCAGGATTCGGCAACGCTGATCCGCCAACCCATGGAACTAAGTTTATTTACAAGAGATTTCATAACTATCCTCCGACGTATTCGCAAAGCCTTCCGCAATATACGACGTTGTAATCAAGGCCGAGAAAATCCATAGGGTGGATTATTTCGGGGAGCTGCTCGCGTTTGATAACCTGCTGGCGCACCAAAAGATCGCTTATAAATTCCGAACAATAATATCTGTATTCCTTGCGGTCGTGCTTCATATTCACACCGGCTTTGAAAAGTCCCATATAGTTATACCGGTATTTTTTCTGCTCGAGGAGCATTTTTTCGATACCTTCGCGGATACCCTCGAGCTGTTCGGGGCTTACGTAAACCTCAAGAACGGCGATCTGGGATTTCGGAAAACGTTTGAAGGTCGAAATATTCGGCGATTCACGCACAAACCCGCCGTAAAAGGGGTAATAGGGATAGATCCGTCCGAAAGAATACATCCAGTTAAGGTCTTCGGTAAGGCTCAGCGACGCGTGGCTGTATTTTTCACGGGTAAAAATACGTATAAGACGGGCGACGATGGAGGGGGTAGAGCTCAACACAATGTATATTTTTTTGTTTTCGGTATTATCTTTTGGCATTGTTGAGCCTCCTTTCATCGTTTTACGTCAATTATTTGGACATCAAAGCTCTGACCTCGTCGAGAGTGGGCACCGAGGCTATCGCTCCGGTCTTTGAAGTAGTAAGCGCGCCCGCCGCATTAGCGAATTTTGCGGAGGAGAGAATATCGCCTGTGCGGAGATATTCGGATGCGAGCGCGGCGGTGAAAACGTCGCCTGCCGCAGTCGTATCGACTACGTTGACCTCGTACGGCGAAATAAGGTCGCAATATTTGCCGTCGTAAACGTAACATCCTCTGCTTCCGAGCTTCAGAACAACGTATTTAATATCAACGCGGTTGCAAAGCGCGATAGAAGCGCGGAGACAGTTATCGAGCGTGTTGGGGCGGATACCCGTAAGTATTTCGGTTTCTACCTCGTTGGGGGAGAAGACCTCGACTCGTTCAAGCTGTTCGAGAGGAAAATCCTTCTTGACCGAGCCCGCGTCGACGAAGAGGGGAATAGAGTCCTCGGCGGCGTTTCGTGCGGCGGATATAACCGCTTCGTCGCGGATCTCAAATTGGGTAAGTACCGCGTCGGGATAGCAGGAAAATGCCGATTCCACATCAACGTCGCTGATCTTTTTGTTCGCGCCGCTGTAAACGATGATACGGTTCGCACCGTCCTTTTCAAGCATAACAACGGCAAGTCCTGTTTGCTCAAGACGGTCGGTTTTTATAAAGCGCGTATCGATTCCGCGTTCGTTGAAAAGGGCAACAAGCCGTTCTCCGTAAGCATCGTCGCCTACGCGCGAACAGAAAACAACATCGCAGCCGAGCGATTTGGCGGCAACGGCGGCGTTGGCACCCTTTCCTCCGGGAGTGAACGCATAAGAACCGCCCGAGATCATGGTTTCTCCGGGAGCGGGAATATACGGTGTGGAAAGCAGAAAGTCGATGTTGGAGCTTCCTGCGACAAGTATCCTTTTTGCCATCGGTTTTATCCTCCGATAAATTCTTATCAATTACCTTATTATTTTACAACATACTTCATCTCTTGTCAACTTTTTCTTTCGACAGGTTTCGTGTGCTTGCGACTTTCAGGTATTTGTTTTTCGTCGCGATTCCGCCTCTTATATGTCTTTCTGCGCGGTTTTTTGCCAAAACGATCGAGACTTCACCGTGCAGCTTCGGCGAGATTTTTTTCAGACGCTCGGTGAGGTCTTTATGTACCGTTGATTTGCTTATCCCGAATCTTTCCGCCGCCGACCGTACCGTCGCACCCGTTGCAATGACGTATTCGGCGATTTCGACGGCGCGGGATTCTATTTCTTCATTATACATACTATCAACTCCGTTGTTGATGTATATGATCATATTTCCGAAAATAGACGAAAAAAGAGTCCGTTTTCCGCTTATCGGTAACGGTGTGCCGAATATTGACAAAAAATGAAAAAATTCTTGATTTTTCGAGTTTATTGTAGTAATATATATTGGTTAAAAAACGAAAGGAATTATTTTGATATGAGTACAGATGTCAAAAAGGGCGGTTGACGCACCAACAAATGGATCCGCGCGGCTATCCCTGCTTTATTGCTCCATTGCAGTATCGGTACTGTTTACTGCTGGTCTACCTTCAGTGAAAAAATAGGCGAATATATAGGTTTCTCAAAGACCTCTACCGAATGGGCTTTCAGCTTCGCGATCTTCTTCCTCGGTATGTCTGCGGCATTTTTGGGAAATATCGTAGAAAAGGATATCCATAAATCCTCGCTTATTGCATCGATTTGCTTTGCCGTCGGTATGGCGGGAACCGGTTTCTTTATCTGGTACGGTGGCAATCATCAAGGAAGCTGGGTTTCGCTTATCGGTATTTACGTTTGCTACGGTCTTATTATGGGCATTGGTTTGGGTACGGGCTATCTTTCTCCCGTTAAGACATTGATGCTTTGGTTTAAGGACAATAAAGGTCTTGCGACAGGTCTTGCCGTTGCCGGCTTCGGCGCCGCAAAGGCTATCGCAACCCCTATTATGGAGTGGATGCTCGGCAACCTCGGCGAAGGCGGTATCTTTAAGATGTTCCTCATCCTTGCCGTGGTTTACTTCGTGATGATGTTTATCGGCCACCTTCTTCTCAAAAAGCCCGACGATTGGCACGAGCCTACCGATGCGAGCGAAAAGAAGAGCATTATGTCGGTCATCAAAACCAGACCTATTCTCAACTACGTTGGCATTTGGCTGTTGTTCTATCTTAACATAACCTGCGGTCTTATGCTTATTTCGCAGGAAAAATCCATTCTTAAATGTCTCGGTCTTTCCGTTGTTATTTTCCCTGTAATCTCTGCCGTATTCAATGCGGGCGGACGTCTCGGCTTCTCTGCCGCAGGCGATAAATGCAAGGACAGAAACACTATTTATAAGGTTATTTTTGCCATTTCCATCGTTGCGACTCTCGCGGTTGTATTTACCAAGGGTATCGTTAACGGCTCGGGCAATTTCGTCCTTACCGCGCTTGTTGTAATTCTTATTATGATGGTAAACGCGGGCTACGGCGGCGGATTTTCGAACGTTCCCACGCTTCTTTCCGACCATTACGGTATGTCCAACATCAGCGCGATCCACGGCATAACCCTTTCGGCATGGGCTTTTGCAGGCCTTACCGGAAATAACCTTGCAAACTGGATCGTAAACAAATTCGGTGAATACGTCGATAAAGCGAAATGGGTAGAAGAGGGAATTAAGGTCGTAGTTGACCCCAACAACCTTCTCGACGGTCAGGTTGCTATCAATCCTACCGGTTATCAGGCGGTTCTTTACGTTACCGCGGCTCTTTACGTTGTTGCACTTATTATCAGCTGTGTCTTCGTTCGCCGCGCAAAGGACAAAAAATAATAAAAATAACAGAAACAGGTTGCCTTCGTTAACGGAGGCAACTTTTTATTATGTATTTTGTACATTTCACAAGATAATAGAATCACTTTTTCTTGACATAAAGGTTAAAGAGTGATATTATTACTGTGTATGATTGTATAACTATGACAAAATTTCGGAGGTTTGCTGTGGGCAGAGTTATTTTTGTAACCGGCTTCAAGGGCGGTGTCGGTAAGACTACCGTTTCCGCGAATATAGCCGCGACGCTTTATGCGCTCGGTAACAAAGTGCTTGTCATCGACGGCGATTTCGGAATGCGTTGTATGGATATGGTTCTCGGTAAGGAAAACGATACGTTGTTTGATTGCAGCGATATTCTTGCGGGAAGGTGCTCTCCGACGGCGGCCTTGACCGAAGTTGGTGAGACACATGACTTTTCGTTTATCCCCGCACCGATGAACCTTGTTGACGGTGCTTTCCCGAAATCGGCTTATTCCTCGTTTTTTGCCGATCTGAGAGACGAATTTGATTTTATCATAATCGATTCCTGCGCCGAAATGACCGAATATTATATGTCGTTTGCGTCGCAAGCCGACGAGGCGATAATAGTTACGCTCCACCAATCGACTTCTGTGCGTGCCGCCGAAAAAACGGCTATGAGACTGTCGGCTATGGGGATAGAAAAATTGTCGCTCGTTGTGAACGGCTATCGCGCAAATTATGCCGAAAAGGGAAAGCTCCCCGATATAGCGGATATAATCAACCGCTCTTCGGTAAAGCTTCTCGGCGTCGTTCCTTACAGCGAAAAGCTCCAAGCCGCGCAAGAGGCCGCCGAGCTTTCGTTTATGAGTAATCTTAAACGAAAAGCGACTCCGTGGGAAAATTCGTTTTACAATATCGCGCGGCGTTTATGCGGCGATCGTGTGAAGCTTTTCGACGGAGCGGAACAGCTTAAAAAACGTAAGGCATATAAAGGAATAGAACTTCGCAAACCTATTGCACCAAGGGAGGAAATAATATGAATATTGCGATTATTGCCAACGATAAGAAAAAAGAGCTTATCACCGAATTTTGTATTGCTTATTGCGGTATCCTTTCCCGACACAACATATGTGCGACCGCGATCACGGGTAAATACATATCCGAAGCAACCGGTCTTAATATTGAAAGACTTCTTGCCGGTGCTTTGGGCGGAAGCGAGCAGATAGCCGCTAAGATCGCCTACGGCGAGGTCGACGTGCTCATACTTTTCCGCGATACCGGCAACGATGTCGAATATGCGGAGACCGAAAAGGGTCTCGTAAAGCTCTGCGATAAATATACTGTGCCCGTAGCGACGAATATCGCTACCGCCGAGGCGCTGATCCTCGCTCTTGACAGAGGAGACCTCGACTGGCGAACCAATCTTAAAAACGGAGAAAGTTTCTGATAATGAGTAAGATCCAGAAGCCGAAAGGCACCCTCGATATCCTTCCTGCGGATATCGGACTTTGGCAATATATCGAAAACACCGTGCGCGAGATAGCGCGTATTAACGGTTTTTCGGAAATAAGAATGCCCACCTTCGAAGCGACCGAGCTTTTCTGCCGCGGCGTGGGCGATACCACCGACGTTGTCGGCAAAGAAATGTACACCTTCATCGATAAGGACGGAAGCTCGCTTTCGCTTCGTCCCGAAGGTACGGCAGGCGTTGCAAGATCGGTTATTGAAAACGGTCTTTATGCAGGCGCAATGCCCCTTAAAATGTTTTATCTTTCCAACTTCTTCCGCCGCGAAAAGCCTCAGGCGGGCAGAAGCCGTGAATTCTGGCAATTCGGCACCGAGCTTTACGGCAGTTCAAGCCCCGAGGCCGATGCGCAGGTTATTTTGCTTGCCGATGCACTCTTCAAAAAACTCGGCTTGACGAAGGTAACCCTTCGTATAAACTCGATCGGCTGTCCCGATTGCCGTCCTTCCTACCGTAAGGCATTGCTTGAGCATTTCTCGAAATACGAAAGCGAGCTTTGCGATACCTGCAAGGAAAGATTACAGAAAAATCCGCTTCGTGTTCTCGATTGCAAGAGCCCCGTTTGCTCGGGCTTTGCCAAGACCGCGCCCAAAACGCTCGAGCACCTTTGCGACGGCTGTAATTCCCATTTCGAAAAATTGAAAGCTCTTCTCGATTCCTGCGGAGTTGAATATACCGTAGACCCCTCTATCGTCCGCGGTCTCGATTACTATACAGGTACTGTTTTTGAATTTACCGTTGATTCCATCGGCGCTCAAAGCACCGTTTGCGGCGGCGGCAGATATGACGGACTTTTATCGTCTATCGGCGGTCCCGAAATGCCTGCGGTCGGATTCGGTATGGGTATAACCCGTCTTATCCAGGCGTTGAAGGACGAGGACCTTGTTCCCGAATTGGACAACGGCTGTGATATTTATATCGCTCCCCTCGGTGAAACCGCATCCGGCTTTGCTTTTGTTATGTCGCATAAGCTGCGTGCAGAGGGTATTTCCGCCGAAACGGATATTTGCGGAAGAAGCCTCAAGGCGCAGATGAAATATGCCGACAAGGCGGGTGCGAAATATGTTCTCGTTGTCGGTGATAACGAAATCGAACAAAACGAAGCTGAGCTTCGCAATATGTCCTCCGGCGGGAGGGTAAAGGTTGAATTAAGCGAAAAGGCGATAATTGACGCAGTTCGTTAACAAAAAATTTTGTTATAAACGTAAGATTACAGAGGTATAAAATGGTAGAATTTCTTGGTAATGATCGTCGTACACACTATTGTGGCGACTTGAGAGAATCGAATATCGGCGAACGCGTTTGCGTTATGGGCTGGGTAAAGAAGGCGCGTAATCTCGGAAGCCTTGTTTTTGTCGACCTTCGCGACAGAAGCGGTATCGTTCAGCTTGCTTTTGACGAAAACAGCGACACGTCGGTTTTTGAGCGTGCGCTTGAATTAAAGACCGAATATGTCGTTTCCGCTTGGGGTGTAGTAAGAGAGCGTTCGAGCAAAAACCCCGATATTCCTACCGGTAACATCGAGATTTTCGCCGACAGCGTTAAGATTCTCGGCGAAAGCGAAACACCTCCCTTTGATATAACCGACGATTGCAAGACTAACGAGGAGCTTCGTATTACCCACCGTTATCTTGACCTTCGCCGTCCTGTTTTACAGAATAATATTATGTTCCGCGCAAAGGTTACGAAATCGGTTCGTGATTATCTTTGCGAGCAGGGATTTATCGAAATCGAAACACCTATTCTTATAAAGAGCACTCCCGAAGGCGCACGCGACTATCTCGTTCCTTCGCGTGTTCATAAGGGCTCGTTCTATGCGCTTCCCCAATCGCCTCAGCTTTATAAACAGCTTTCGATGGTTGCGGGATTCGACAAATATTTCCAGATAGCGCGTTGCTTCCGCGACGAAGACCTTCGTGCTGACAGACAGCCCGAATTCACCCAAATAGATATGGAAATGAGCTTTGTCGACACCGATGACGTTCTCGCTGTCGGCGAAGGACTTGTAAAGCACATTTTTAAGGATTGTATGGGAATCGATGTTCCCACTCCTCTTCCCAGATATACCTACCGCGAATGTATGGAACGCTTCGGTTCGGACAAACCCGACCTTCGTTTCGGTATGGAGATCGTTAATATCTCGGATGCGGTTAAAAATTGCTCGTTCCCCGTTTTCGCTTCCGCTGTTGAAGCGGGCGGCAGCGTGCGTGCGATCAACCTTAAAGGCTATGCCGATAAGATGTCCCGTAAGGATATCGATAAGCTTGGCGAGTATGCTAAGGGCTGCGGAGCCAAGGGACTTGCCTGGGCGAAGAACGCAGATGCGGTAAGCGGTTCCTTCCTTAAGCACGTAAGCGAAGATGAATTGAACGCTATTTTCGCGGCGGCAAATTGCGAAAAGGGCGACGTTATCCTTATTCTTGCCGACAACGATAACAATAAGGTTCTCACCCAGCTCGGTCAGCTCCGTGTCGAAGCGGCTAACCGTTTGGGTGTTGAAAGAAGCGGCTTCAATTTCCTTTGGGTCGTTGAAATGCCCTTCTTTGAATATGATTACGAATCCGGCGAATGGGTTGCCATGCACCACCCCTTCACCTCTCCTCTCGACGAATGTGTGCAGTATCTCGATAGCGATAAGGGTAAGGTCCGTGCCAAGGCGTACGACCTCGTTCTTAACGGCGTAGAGCTTTCGAGCGGTTCGATAAGAATTACCGACCCCGCGCTTCAGGCGAAGATCTTTGAGCTTTTGGGTCTCTCTGAGGAAGAAGCTCAGGTTAAATTCGGTTATCTCCTCGAAGCGTTCCGTTACGGTGCTCCTCCTCACGGCGGTATGGGTATCGGTCTCGACCGCTTGGTAATGCAAATGGTCGGCGCGACGAGCCTCCGCGACGTAGTTGCCTTCCCGAAGATGCAAAACGCGAAAGAGCTTATGACCGACTGTCCCGCCGAAGTGCCTGCCGAAGCTATCGCAGAATTGGGCATCTCTATTGTTAAAGAAGAAAAAAGCGAGTAATAATCATTAAAGCGGTTTCCCGAAAGGGAAACTGCTGATTTGAAGAGGTATAATTAATGGTAGAAATTACAGAACTCCGTAAAAGCTTTGGCGATAAGCACGCCGTTGACGGAATATCGTTTACGGTTGCCGAAGGCGAGATTTTGGGTTTTTTGGGCCCGAACGGTGCAGGAAAAAGTACAACACTTAATATGATAACCGGCTACCTTTCCGCCGACAGCGGAAGCGTTAAGATCGACGGCACGGATATTCTCGAAGAACCCTTGAAGGCGAAAAAGGATATCGGATTCCTTCCCGAGATCCCCCCGCTTTATCTCGAAATGACGGTTCTTGAATATCTTAACTTCGCCTATGACCTTAAAGGCTGTAAGCTCCCCCGCAAGCAGCATCTTAAGGAGATCTGCGAGGTCGTTAAGATCTGGGACGTTTCCCACCGTCTTATAAAAAACCTTTCCAAGGGTTACCGTCAGCGTGTCGGTATCGCTCAGGCACTTATCGGAAATCCCAAGGTTCTTATTTTCGACGAACCGACGATCGGCCTCGACCCCCGTCAGATAATCGAGATCCGTAACCTTATTAAAATGCTCGGACGTGAGCACACCATAATTCTTTCTACCCATATTCTCCCCGAGGTTCAGGCGGTTTGTGATAAGATCGTCGTTATCAATAAGGGAAAGATCGTCGCTAACGAAAAGACCGAGGACCTTATCAACGCGGTCGAAGGCTCGAGAAAGCTTGTGGCGAAGATCGTCGGACCCGAGGATGAGGTTCTTAAAACGCTTCGCTCGGTCGGCGGCGTTAAGACAGCCGATATTATCGGTAAGCGCGACACCGACAGCGTAAGCTATCTTATCGAATCTCAGGACAGAGTTGATATCCGTAAGCCCTTGTTCTATGCGCTTGCGGGCAAAAATTGGCCTTTGATCGGTCTTGAAGGCGTTGAATTGAGCCTTGAAGATATCTTTATCCGCTTGGTCGGAAAAGAAAAAGAAAAGGAAAAAGACAAGGATAACAAAAAGTCGAAAAGGAGTGCGAAATAATGTTTGCGATATATACACGTGAATTAAAATCCTATTTTCTCACGCCTATCGGCTATATCTTCTGCGGTATGTTTCTCGTTGTTTCGGGTCTTGTGTTTTCCCAATGCACCCTTATGGCGCAGAGCACCGACAGTATAGGTGAATATTTTATATGGATGATGGTCGTTTTCGCTATCCTTCTTCCGCTTCTCACGATGAAGCTTTTTGCGGACGATAAACGCAACCGCACCGACCAAATCCTCTTGACCTCTCCTGTTTCGATCATCGGTATCGTTATGGGCAAATATCTTGCCGCGCTTACCGTTTTCGGCGCAACGTTCCTCGTGAACAGCTTTAACTTTGTTCTTCTTTTCCGTTTCGGCACACCCAACGTTATTTCTATCCTTACCAATATTTTGGGTATATTCCTTCTCGGCGCGGCATTTATTGCTATCGGTATTTTCCTTTCCTCTCTTACCGAAAACCAGCTTATTGCCGCTGTTTCCGCTATGGGCGTTAATGCCGCTATGCTTCTTATTAGCCTTATCGCAGGCGAAGTTGAAAACACCTTCTTCCGTACTGTTCTTAAGGCATTTTCGGTTATCGACCGTTTTGTTCCCTTTACTAACCAGATGCTCGACGTTTCGGCTATCGTTTACTACGTAAGCCTTGCCGCAATCGGCATATTCCTCACCGTCCGCGTTATCGAAAAACGCAGATGGGCTTAAGAAAGGCGGTGCAGATCAATGAACGCAAATAATAACAACACCGCCCCCAAGAAGGACCGCAGACGTTATAAATACGGCTCCATCTCGGTCGTATTTACCGTGGTTTTTGTAGTGCTGGTCATACTTCTTAACCTCGTTTTCTCCTCGCTTTCTCTCTCGGGCTCGCTCACCGTTGACTTGACTCAGGAGGATTTTACCTCGGTAAGCGAGGAAACGGTTCAGATCCTCGAAACGCTCGGAAAAGACCTTGATATCACTATATACTTTATGTCGGCTCGCGATAATTTCGATCTCGAAGCCAATATGTATAACGGTATCAACATAACCGGAATCATCCGCGACCTCGCAGAAAACTTCGAAAAGACCTTCGACGGAAGCGGAAACCGCGGTACCGTCCGTGTTGAATACAAGGAACTTAATAAAGACCCCGAATTCGAGAAAAAATATTACGATGAATCTACCACAAAGCTTTCGGCGACAAGCGTTATAATTCAGGGCAAGCACCATTTCCGTGTGCTCGACCTTAAGGCTTTCTTCATAACCAACGAAGAGGGCGGATATCATTCCTTTAACGGTGAATACCGTTTTGCCGCCGCTATGCTTCAAAGCTCGATAAAAGAGCCTAAGGTTGTTTCGATCACCTACGGTCACGGCGAGCCTATCAAGGCGGACGGCACCGTTGCGTCGGATTCGAATATACTCGGCTTGACGGCGCTTCTTTCCGAAGCGGGTTTCGAGATCAAATACGTAAACCTTCCTCAGGACAGCATCGACCCCAGAACCGAAATTCTTATCACCTACGATCCCGTTGCCGATTTCTCTTATGACGAAATAGCCAAGCTTAATAAATATCTCGGCGAAAGAAAATCTTTTCTCTGCTTCGTTGATTCCGAAACCCCCGCGCTTTCTCACCTTCAGGACTTTTTGAGCGATAACTGGGGTATCAACTATAAGGCAAACTACCGTGTTACCGACGAACAGCATTCGCTTCAGTCGAAAACCAGTATAATTAACGCAACCTATCCCGAAATAGATGCCGAAACCCAAAGCGGCTCGGCTTCCTATCAGATAAGAAAGACGATCAGCGATATCGAGGGCGGTATTAATATCGCTATGCCCGAATGTGTTGAGCTCGAGGTCAAGAGTCAGAACACGCAGGACAATTTCAGCATCGAAAAGGTCCTTATGACCCATCCTACCGCGATATCCAAAAACGCGGACAAAATGGGCACCGAAGGCGAAATGCCTCTGATGCTCCTTTCGACAAAGTTCGGCTACGGCGAAAATAACGTTTCGGAATATTCCTACGTAATGCTCGTCGGCAGTACCGAATTTGCCGACCCCGTCCACCTTCTCACCGCTACCGGCAACCGCCGCGTTATGCTTTCCGCCGCGCGTGTATTCTCGTCGAAGAGCGTTGCTCCCGATATCGAACCGAAGGAATTTGCTTCCACAGCGCTTGAGATCGAAACCGGTACCGCAACTACGCTTACTTGGTGTATTTGTACGATCATTCCCGGCATAATTCTTATTATGGGCTTGGTAGTGTTCTACCTCAGAAGACACCTGTAATCGGTAAGCCCAAAGCTTTTACTAAAGGACTGTTTAGATGAAAAAACAAATTATAACCGTTGTGTCGTTTGCACTCGTTGCGGTTTTGCTTTTTGTTACTTATATAGTCTTCCTTAAGGACGACGGAATAGAAGAGGTCGCCGACCCCTTCTATGTCCTGACGCCCGAAGCGGCGCACGCACTCGATAATCTCGACGAGGACGCGACGCTTTATCTCCGCGGATACGATTCCGCCGACGATTATTGGACGATTATTTACCGTTTTGCCAAAGCAATGAAAAAAGAGGGTAACGTCGACGTTGAAACCGACCCCGAAAGTAGCTTTAAGGGCGTCGAGATCGAATATGACGGAAGAGATATAAAGATCGAGTTCGATTCCTTCTTTAAGACTCTTTATGACGGAACCCGCTATGCTTTCGACGGCGAGTCGCTTCTCGTAAACGGTATTCTTTCTCTCGCGGGCAAGGACACGATCGAGTTCAAGCTCCGCGCGCTTTCCGGTTACGATACCGACGGACATCAGGTTACCTCGCAGGGCAACCCCTTTATGTTCCCTTCGATAGAACGTTCGCAGATCGAATATCTTACGATTAATAACGAGCACGGAAAATATTCTATATACCAATACGAAGAAAAGTTCTATTTCGATTCTTCTCAGGCTGTCGCTTACGACGAAGAAATGTTCGCCCAGCTTACTACCAACTGCCGTTATGTTGTTACTCAGGGTAAGATGAAGCTTCCCGAGGACAGAAAATGGGCTGATTACGGGCTCGATATAGAAAACCCCGCAACCGCTAATTATTCGATTCTTACCACGACCGATGAAAACGGAAATTATTTTATGCATTCGGTCTATATAGGTTCGCTCGCTTCGAGCGGAACCCACTATTATTCGCGATACGTAGGCGGTTTGTATAAGAACGAGGGCGACGAAAAGGACGGAACCCTTCTTCACAACCTGACCAACGATTTTATCTATTTGATGCCCGTTTCGGCTGTTGATGCGTCTATCGCGCTTCCTCAAACCGATATGATGAAGCCGACTATTATGACGGCAATAACCGATACGAACGCGCTTTTCAGTATTCAGGATATACGTATTGATTTCTACGAAGAGGGAATCAATGCCGTAGCTAAGAATATGCGCGATTTCAATCCTGCACCCAATCTCAGCGTTATCGACCAATCCTCGATCACCAAGATCATTTTGGATAAGAAAAACGCCGATGAATACAGCAGCTACTCCGACGGTTGGCAAAACCATTTGGAGGTTTTCGCAGGCTTTACCAGCTCGGACGGTAAGGCTACCTACCTCGAAGCCGCGATCGCAAAGACTGCACCCGAGGGCAACTATTCCTTCGAGTTCGGCTTGGTGCGCGACGAGGCAAACGGCGCTTATCTCCCCGCGAAGGTTACCGTTGATATTTCTTACGACGGTATCAACTGGCATGAAAAAGAGTACGTAACCGTTCATCCCGAGCAGGATGACAAATCGGTTAAAAAATATACCGCGTCCTTTACCGACGAAAAGACGGTGAAATATATCCGTTTCGGCTTTGACGTACCTCAAAAGGCTAAAACCTACGTTGTTTTCGATGAAATAAGAATTTATGCCGACGGCGACGACGCTCAACCTACTTCCGCTATCGGAGGCACCTGGAAGCTGATCTCGCCTACGCAGTATCTCTCCGAAGGAAGAAATTTCGCTTACCTCGATATGACGAACTTTAATGATTTCGTTCAAAGTGTCGCCGCGCTCGAGGGCGAAAAGGTTGTGGCTTGCGGCTTCTCGGATAACGGAAACGCGGTCGAAACGCTTCTCAAAAAGGATATTCTCGAAAAATACGGTCTTGCTAACCCCGCCAGACATTACGGATATACCTACGACGGCGTTGTTTGCGACGTATACGTTTCGGCTCCCAACGAGGAAGGCAAGTACTACGCTTATTCCACTTACAGCGGAGACGTCGAAGGCAAGCATATGGTTGCGACCACCGACGTTATCGTCGAGCTTTCGACCGAAACCGCAAAATGGCTTTCCTGGGACTTCGTCGAATTTCTCGACCATTCGCTTCTTTCTATGTATCTCGTTGATATCACCGAAATGGAAATAACCTTCGACGGTAAAGAATATGCCTTTGATTTAGGAGTAGCTTCCGACGGTACTCTCGGCGAGGTTGTCCACAACGGCAAAAAGTACGAGGACCTCCAAAGCTTCAAGTTCCTCTATCAGACCATTTTGAGTATTCAGATGCACGACGAATATGTTCCCTCCGAGGGCAGCGACGAGCCGACTGAATACCTGCGTATAAAGATTCATTCCGAATCTTCTTCCCCCGAATTTGTGTTCTATCGCGTTTCCGCGACAAGATGCTACTTTACGGTTGACGGCGAGGGCAGCTATTACGCGCTCGTCGAGGACGTTGACGACGTTAGGGAGGACGTTCTTACCTTCGTTTCGGGCGGTACGGTTGAAAGACGATGATTAAAAAGCTTGTTCTGTTTTTCCTTGCCGTTTCAATTGTTTTCGCTTTCGGCTGTGCCGACGAAAGCACGGTGAATACCGAGGAAACGGCAAAGAAGATCAATTCCTGCGCCGAGGCGATCAATAAAGAATCGCGTGTCGGCGGCGAATACCTTATTTCGATAACCTTCGGCAACGATGCTGTTTTGTATCAAGCTGACGGGGATATTGCTTGGGATATGGGGAATAAAACCGCATATGCCGATTTTCGCCAGACCTATCTCGGCGATTCGAGCGTTATGCAAAACTATATTTCGGGCGGTAACGTTATCAGCGTGGATGACGGCGAAAAAAACGAATCAACGCGCGACGTGAACGAGCTTTTCTCGAAATTCCCCTATTCGAAGGTGTTGCTCCACGACGGTAAGTGCAGTGATATTTCGGTTATCGAATCGAGTGTAGGTACGGTTTATGAATTTTCACGTACCGATTCGAAGGAGATATTCTCGCGTATTATCGGCGAAGAAACTTTCGGGCTTGTTTTTTCGATAAAAAATCTCCAAAAGGACAAGACCGAATATAAGGACGCGAAGTGCTTTTATACCGTCAACGACGGAAAAATCACCTCCTGTCGTTATGAATTTGACGTGAAGCTGTTCGATACACCCGCTTATATTCCCGGATATACTCCTCCCGAGGAAGAATATACGATCGATCTGCATATAAGTGCTAAGATTACATATAATTCTTTTGGAGACGAGGTCGTCATTAAGGAATACGTTGCGGAAAGCTCGGACGCTTCGCAGGAAAGTAAATAAAATATATTTATGATGGGGTGCTGTGTGAAATTTTAACGCACGGCTGAGAATATACCCAATGAACCTGATGCGGATAATGCCGCCGTAGGGAGATATGACATAAGCAGACGTTCTTTGCGTGCCGATGTCTGCGGGCTTGTCGTTTTTGTCTTTTCGGCTCTTTTCCGCGCTGGTAGGGAAACCCTAAAGAAAGGAACTTTTGTTATGAAAGACAAAAACATCAAAGCCTCCCTCCACGCGCTCACGGAAGCGGCGATAATGATTGCGTTGGCAGTCGTTTTCTCGCTTCTTCGTTTTCCTCCGTTTCGTATTGACCTCTGGGGCAACGGCGGAGCAGTGGATTTCGTTATGGTACCGCTTATAATCCTCGGTTGGCGTCGAGGCGTTAAGTGGGCTGTTCCCGCAGGTATCGCGTTCGGACTTATTGACTGTCTTATCGGCGGTAATTTCGGTTACGGTGTCCTCGCGGTGCTTTTCGACTACGTTATCGCGTATGGCGCAGTCGGCTTGTCGGGGATTTTTATGGACAAAAAATACGGGCTTATCTTGGGTACGTTGGTTGCCTCTTTAGCGCGTTTTTTGTCGCATTTTATCTCGGGCATTACGGTCTGGCGTCTTGCCGTAGGCGATTCTGTCGAATTGTTCGGCAACGTTTTCGGCGGAGACACCGCGGTTTTGTATTCGTTTATCTATAACGGAAGCTATATGCTCGGAAATATGATAATCGCGCTTTTGGTAGTGTCTTTGCTAAGCGTACCGTTACAAAAACTCAAAAAATAAATCGGAGATGATTTAATTGTTCGGATATTACGGATATTTCGGATATCTTATATTTATGCTTCCCGCGCTTTTACTTGGATTGGGCGCGCAGTTTCTCGTGAAATCGAGATTCAAAAGGTTCTCAAAGATCGCTTCAAAGCGCGGTATAACCGGTGCAGAGGCGGCGAGAATGGTCCTTCGCGCAGGAAATGTAAATAACGTTGCGATCGGCAGTATTTCGGGTAATCTTAACGACCATTACGATCCTCGGAATAACTCGATCTCGCTTTCAACTCCCGTTTACGGAAGCACGAGCGTTGCCGCTATCGGAGTTGCGGCCCACGAAGCGGGACACGCATTGCAATATGCCTATAACTACTCGCCGATAAAGCTGCGTATGGCGATCTTGCCTGTTTGTAATATAGGCTCCATGCTCGGACCGCTTATGATAATCGGCGGAGGTATGCTTACCTATGCCGCGGAGGCGATGATACCTCTCGGCACAGCGATCTATTTCGCAGGCATAATCCTCTTTTCCGCAGTTGCACTTTTCCAGCTCGTAACGCTTCCCGTTGAGCTCGACGCCTCGAGACGTGCGCTTGTTGCGTTAAATAATACCGGCGCGCTCGATAAAGAGGAATTGTCGGGGGCGAAAAAGGTTCTTACCGCGGCGGCTTTAACGTACGTTGCGGCTCTCGTAACCTCGATAATGCAGATGATTTATTACGCTTCGCGCGTAAGACCGAGACGGTAAACGCAATTTGTTGGGTGGAAAATTAAAGCTCCGCACAAGATATTGAAATTGACAAAAATATACCGAAAATGTTGAAAAAGACTTGATTTTTCGGTTTTTGTATGGTATAATCAACCGATAAATCTCGGCGGTCCTCTGCAGCTCAGCATGAACGCACGAAGAAAAAACGGAGGTAAACGCTTTGGATATCATTAAAGCATTTACAAATGAGCAACTTAAAACCGAGATCCCCGAATTCCATGTAGGTGATACCGTTAAGGTTCATCAGAGAATCGTCGAGGGTCAGAGAGTCAGAACCCAGATTTTTGAAGGAACGGTCATCGCCAGAAAGAACGGCGGTATTTCCGAGACCTTTACCGTAAGACGTGTTTCTTACGGCGTAGGCACCGAAAAGACCTTCCCCATTCACTCCCCGAACGTTCAGGCTGTTGAAGTAGTAAGATACGGTAAGGTTCGCCGTGCGAAGCTTTACTATTTGCGTGACAGGGTTGGTAAAAACGCTAAGGTCAAGGAAAAAATCTAATGAGACTCTTTGGTGTCTGCGTTTTTTCGCAGACACCTTTACTTTTTTACAAAAAACTATTTGTGGTGATTGTATGAACGAATTTGAATCTAAGGATAACCTTTCCGAAGAAGCGGATAGCGTCGATTCGGCTTTGGATATAATTTCGAAAGAAAATGTGTCCGAGTCCGAGGAAACTGTCGAAGAATCGGCTGAAGAAATTGCCGAAGAAACCACCGAGGAAGCTGTCGAAGAAACCGTTTCGGAGGGAAATATTGACTCCGAGCCCGTTGAAAACAAGAAAAAGTCGGCGATGTCGACCTTTTATGAATATTTGGAGACCTTCTGCTACGCCCTCGCGGTTATGATGGTTTTGTTTTTGTTCGTTTTCCGCTATGTTACCGTCGACGGCCCCTCTATGCGCGAGACGCTTCATAATCAGGATAAGCTTATCATTTCCAATCTTTTCTATACCCCCGAGACCGGCGATATAATCGTTATCAACCCCGAATATTACGAAGACTCTCCCCATCCCATTATAAAACGTGTTATCGCTACCGAGGGACAGACCGTTCGTATCGACCATAAAAATTGGGAAGTATACGTTGATGACGTCAAGCTCGATGAGCCGTATATCGAGGCGATGCGTGCTTTGGCGAACGGTGCGCCTATGAACGGCGGCGGTGAGGACGGCATATCCGAATACGTTATCGAAGAGGGCAAGGTTTTCGTTATGGGCGATAACCGTAACAACTCGGCGGATAGCCGCGACGCGAGATTCGGCCAGATGGGCGAAAACCGTATTATCGGACGTGTTATAATAAGATTAGCTCCCGATTTCGGATTCGTGGAGTAAAACGGAGTAAATAATGGCGGATATAGTTTGGTATCCCGGGCATATGGCGAAGGCGAAGCGCCTTATTAAAGAAGCGCTTCCGAATATCGATATGGTTATCGAGCTTCTTGATGCACGCGCACCGCTTTCGAGCAAAAACCCCGATTTTAACAGCCTTTTCGGGAACAAGCCTGTTCTTACGCTTTTGACAAAGAGCTCGCTTGCCGACCCGAATTCAACTAAATATTACGAAAATAAGCTTAAATCGACCGGACGTGAGGTCATCGCTATCGACTGTAAGGACGGAAAGGGCATTAAGAATATTAATGCAGGCATCCGAACCCTTATGAGCGAAAAGCTTGCGCGCGACGCGGCGAGAGGTATAAAACGTCCTATCCGCGCCATGGTGGTCGGCATAACAAACGTCGGAAAATCCACGCTTATAAATACTATTTGCGGTACGAAAAAGGTGGTCGCGCAGGACAGACCCGGTGTTACGCGACAGAATGCGCGAATCTCCGTCCCCTCGCTCGGGCTTGAGCTTACCGATACCCCCGGTATTCTCTGGCATAAGTTTGACGATGAGCTTGTCGGCGTTAAGCTTGCCTGCCTCGGCTCGATAAAGGACGATATTTTAGACACTCTTGAGCTTTCCTGCCGTCTTATCGGCATTATAAGAGTTCATTATTCGCGTTGTATAAACGAGCGATTCAATATAGTTATCGAGGAAGAGGACAGCGATTACGACGTTTTCGAAAAAATCGCGCGTAAACGCGGATTCCTCCGTTCGGGCGGCGTTATTGATGAGGACCGCGCCGCAAGCGTTATTCTCGACGAATTCCGCGCAGGAAAGATCGGAAGAATAACTCTCGACAGATAAATTTTTTGAGGTAACCTTATGGCACTTGATTGGGGAATCGAAATATCCTTCCGACATGAAGGCGAAACGGTCGTTTGCGGTTGCGATGAGGCGGGCAGAGGTCCGCTTGCGGGACCGGTTGTTGCCGCGGCGGTAATACTTCCCGAGGGACTCGTTATCGAAGGTCTTGACGATTCGAAAAAGTTAAGCGATAAAAAGCGCGAAGCGCTTTATTACACGATTCTCGAAAACTGCGTCGATTACGCTATCGGTCATGCCGAGGTTTACGAAATAGAAAAGCTTAACATCCTTAACGCATCGATGCTTGCGATGAATCGCGCTGTCGGCAAATTGAAATCAAAACCGGAATTGGTTTTGGTTGACGGAAACGTAGTGCGAGGATTCGAAACTCGTGCAGTGCCTGTTATTAAAGGCGACGCGACCTGTCCTTCTATCGCGGCGGCATCGATTTTGGCTAAGGTTACGAGGGATAGGCTTTTGGACGAAGAGGAAAAGTTTTATCCCGGATACGGCTTGGGAAAGCATAAGGGCTACGGCACCAAGGCACACAGAGAGGCGATCTTGTCGCTCGGAATGAGCCCGCTTCACCGTCCGAGCTTTCTAAAAAAGATTTGCGGTGACAAATGATGAAAACCGCTAAACAACTCGGAAATATAGGCGAGGATATCGCCGAAAAATATCTGAAAAAACGCTTTTGGTGTATCTTATCGCGCAACTATAAAGCGCGCGGAGGCGAGATAGATATTATCGCCTACCGATTCGGCGTTCTTGCCTATTTTGAGGTCAAGGCGCGCTCTAATGACGATTACGGTCGTCCGTCCGATGCGGTCGACGGAGAGAAGTTGGCTCGGATCCGCAAAACAGCCCGCGATTTTATTACCGCGTACGGTTCGGGAGGCAGGATTCCCGTTTTTTATCCGTTCGGCATCGAAAAAAGACGGCGGATACGTGAAGAGCGTATCGATGTTATCGAAATATATCTTTCGCCCGATAAAGAATCGGGTAAAGTAAACCATATAAAGGACTGGGAAAACAGATTATGAAATTTGTAAGCACTCGTACAGCTAAAGAAAACCAATCGGGTTTTCCGAGCGCGTACGTTATAAAAAACGGCTTGGCTGCCGATGGCGGTCTTTATGTGCCCGAAGAGATCCCCTCGCTTGACGAGGTTACGATTGCGGCGCTTGCGAAGATGAGCTATACCGAAAGAGCGACCTATATTCTTTCGCTATTCCTCGATGATTACAGCGAAGCCGAGCTTCGCGCGGCTGCAGAGGCGGCATACAGCGAGGCGAAATTCAACGGCCCTGCCGCTCCTATTTCGAAGGTGGGCGGTAAGTATTTCCTCGAGCTTTGGCACGGACCGACGAGCGCGTTTAAGGATATGGCGCTTCAGATTATGCCCCACCTCCTCTCGCTTTCTCTCGGAAAGACCGGCGAGGAAAAGGACGCGTATATTCTCGTTGCGACGAGCGGCGATACCGGAAAAGCGGCGCTCGAGGGCTATTGCGATATCGACAGAGTCCGTATTCAGGTATTCTATCCCGTAAACGGTGTTTCGAATATTCAGAAAAAGCAAATGGCTTCCCAAAAGGGAAATAACGTCGAGGTCGTTTCGATCAACGGCAATTTCGACGATGCTCAAAGCGGTGTTAAGGCCATCTTTGCCGACGAGAGCGCGAAGGCAAAGCTTGCCGAAAACGGCTATTTCTTCTCGAGCGCAAACTCGATCAACTGGGGCAGACTCGCTCCTCAGATCGTTTATTACGTTTCAGCATATTGCGACCTTCTTGCGGAGGGCGAGCTTAATTACGGCGACCTTTTGGACGTTACCGTTCCTACGGGTAACTTCGGTAATATCCTTGCCGCATATATCGCTAAGAAAATGGGACTTCCTCTCGGTAAGCTCGTTTGCGCTTCCAATTGTAACGATATCCTTACCGACTTTATAAATACCGGCGTTTATGACCGCCGCCGCGAATTTTTTACTACCGTTTCTCCCTCGATGGATATTCTCATCTCGAGTAATTTGGAGCGCCTCCTTTGGTTTACCGTAGGTGCTGAAAAGACTCGCGAATGTATGGAAAAGCTTTCTAAAGAGGGTATCTATTCGCTTGATAACGAATCTATGGAAATTATCCGCCGCGATTTCGCGGGATATTCCTGCTCTGAGGACGAAACGAAAGCAACTATTTCGGAATTCTTCGGCGAATACGGCTATCTTTGCGATACCCACACCGCCGTTGCGGCAGGCGCGGCTAAGAAGTTCGAAAGCGAAAGCAAGAATAAGATGCTCGTTGTTTCGACCGCATCACCTTATAAGTTCGCTCCCGCGGTTCTTTCCGCTTTGGGCGAAAGCGTTCCCGAAGACGACTTCGACGCGCTCGATAAGCTTAACGCCGTAACTAAGGTTGCCGTTCCTGCGAACCTCGCCTCTCTCCGTGAGGCTGAGGTGAGATTTACGAAGACCGTTGAGCCTTCGGAAATGATTAATTCCTTGCTTTGAATGAAGAAGGCTGTCACAAGGTGACTTGCGACAGCCTTTTATTAAAATTGTTTGGGTTTAAAAGTCGCGCAAACCGTTTGTGAGCAATTCTTCGCCGTCGAAGGACCTACGGTTATCTGGGGCGCGGTGCAGTAATGAACACCGTCGTGATAAGCACAGTGCGAAACGCTGCAGCTTATTCCTTGAATGTGTCTCGGGACCTGATTAAAAGATATCTGATTCATATTGGATTTCCTTTCTTGTTTTCTTTTAATAGTGTTTCACTTTTGAAGAAAAAAATACATTAAGATTATTTTGTTGGAGATATAAATGGCTGTTTTCACTATCGCCGATCTGCATCTTTCTCATTCGACGAATAAGCCGATGGATATTTTCGGCCCGAAGTGGGAAAACCATACCGAGCGCTTGCGCGAAAATTGGCAATCGATAGTAAAACCCGAGGATACCGTAATAATTGCGGGAGATATTTCTTGGGGAATGCGCGTTGCCGACGCGCTCGCCGATTTGGAATTTGTCCATTCGCTTAACGGAAAAAAGATAATCGCAAAGGGCAACCACGATTATTGGTGGCAGACGATGAAGAAGCTTTACGAGTTTCGTGACCAAGTCGGCGCGACGAGTATCGATTTTCTTTTTAATAACGCCTACGTTGCCGAGAGCTTTATAATCTGCGGTACCCGAGGCTGGTTTCCCGAGGCGAATTACGGCCCCGATGATGAAAAAATCGTTAACCGCGAAGCCGAAAGACTCCGCACCTCGATTCTCGCGGGACTGAAGCTGAAGGAAGATAATCCCGACAAAGAAATAATCGTGTTCTTGCATTATCCTCCTGCTTACGGCTCGGTGAAATGCGAACGTATTTGTGAGGTTATTCACGAATACGGAATAAAGCGAGTGTTTTACGGACATCTCCACGGCGCGCAAAAAGGCCGACTCTATCACCAGATAGCAGGAGCTCAGCTTACGCTTGTCGCCGCTGATTGGCTGGACTTTAAGCCTATGATAATCGAATGAAACTTATCGAGGAGTCATTATGAAAAAAACAATTGCTTCGGTTTTAGCGTTTATTTTGTTATTTGCCGTTTTGCTGTCTGCCTGTGGAGACACGGCGCATGAATCGTCGGTTGAAAATTCGGCATCATCGGATATGTCGGGCGAAAGCTCATTCGCCGTTTCGAAGGAGGATATATCCGTTAATTTCGAAGAAAGCGATTTGCTTGAAAGCTCGGATATGACCGAAGATTCCTCCGAGGAGATTTCTTCGGAAAGCTCGGTTGAGGATTCGAGCGCGCCCGAGTTTCCGCCCGAGGATGAAGACGGATTGATGCCGATTTATAACATAAATCACATTCGGGATGCAAAGGGATATAGAATCGCATTCACCAAAGAGAGTGCGCTTTCCGCTACGGAATGTATCACCAACTGCAACGTAGGGATTACTGCAGTATATGACGGTATTGTTACACGCTTTTTCGATTCGGTAAACGGCGCGTATTTCCACGCGATTTCCGGGAAATATCTTTATCCTTGCTGCGACGGGACTTTTCTTTCGGGCGACCTTAATTCTCACAATTCGTCCTATTCTATACGATTTGTACGAGATAAGAACGATAATTCGATAGTAACGTACACCTTGAACGACCACGACGGACATGGACTTGAAGATGTGAACGCGATATATTCCGAAGCGGACGGAAAAGTGTATTATTATGACCATGCTCTTTACGGAAGCGTGGGCGAAGGTACTGTCGACTGCAGATATTACTCCTCCGAGGATTCGATTTATCTCTACTATATGGAAAACGGGATTGTTGATATCGACACTTCCGCGCTTGGAAAATACGGTATCGTCAAAGACGGAAGTATCGTTCTTCCTTTTGAATATGACCTTGTGATAAGCGGCCAGACGAATGAAAACGTTGGTGTTTATCTCGCTGTCAAGGACGGAAGATATTATTATGTCTCGTCAAGCGGATTCAACCTTACTCCCGACGGATTCGATTGCGGCTCACAGCCGTATAATAACCGCGCGTGGGTGTTTAACGGTTCGCAGGGATATATTTTGGAGTTTAATTAAATATAATCACCCGAAGGAGACGCTTCGTCAAGAAGGCGTCTCCTTTTTATGCAAAAAAGACACTTTCATATTTGAAAGTGTCATATCGTTTTTAATACTTGTCGAGAAAACGAACGAAGTTAAACATATATCAACGTCGGATGAGCCGATTTTAATTATTGGTTTTTCTTTAGCGTGTTTATAAAATCGGCGAGTTTTATTTGTTCATCCTCGTTCAATAATTTAATAGCGGATATCACGAACGGTTGGACTCCCGATGAATCGTCAGAGAAAAATTCAGCGAGTGAAATTCCGAGAGCATCGCATATATACGAAAGTGTTTCGACCGTAGGGTTTTTCGCGCTGAGTTCTATTTCACGAAGATAGCTTTGGGATATTCCGGCGCGGTTAGCGAGTTTATTAGTCGTCATTCCTCTCGCCTCGCGTAATTGCGTAATTCGCTTGCTTACGTCCATAACACACCTCTTTTTTCTTTAATTATATATTCTAAAGAGATAAATAATTACAGATATAGACTTGACATATTATATTTATAGTGATAATATGTTATTGCTGATAACCATATGTAAAGGAGATTAATCGAAATGAAAATCAAACAACGAGCTTTTTCACTGCTGCTTGCTATTGTTTTTGTTCTTATGCTATGTCCTCTTAGTACCTTTGCGCTTGAGTACTCGGGTTATGTCGGACCAAATGTGCGTTGGGCTTTTGACCGAGAAACCGGGATGCTTACCATATCGGGCGACGGCAAAATGTGGAGTTACTCCGAATCAACGACGATACCATGGGATCAACACAAAAACTTAATTACGCACGTCGTCATCGAAGACACCGTTAGAAGCATAGGCTCATATGCATTTTACGGACATACCTCACTTTCATACGTCCTACTTGCCAACACCATCGATGAGATTGGAAAATCCGCTTTCGAGGGATGCTCGGATTTGAAAAACATAGTAATTCCTCAATATGTAACAACAATCGGCTATGCATCCTTTAAGAATTGTTCGAGCCTTGAAGGCGCAATTCTCCCCAAAGACCTTGTTTCTATCGAAAACAACGCTTTTGAGAACTGTGTATCCTTGACAGAAATAACAATACCCGACAAGGTTGCTTCTATCGGTTATCGAGCCTTCTCGGGTTGCGAAAGCTTAACAAGCCTAAGGATTCCCGAAAGCGTTACAACCCTCGGCACATCCGTATTCCAAAACTGCGTAAACCTTGAAAGCGTAACTATGACCGCAAGCGTCGGTAACATCACCGGTCATATGTTCCGAGGCTGCACAAGGCTGACGAGCTTTACTGTTCCGGAGGGTATTACCGCAATAGAGGACAGCGCTTTCAGCGGTTGTACGAGTTTGGAAAGTATATCTATCGCCGAAAGCGTTACATCTATATGGAGCTATGCGTTTGAAAATTGCTCGGCATTGCGCAGCATTCATATTCCCGAAAAGGTTTCTCAACTCGAATGGGCTTTTGACGGATGCGCAGCTTCTCTCGAATCTATTACCGTAGACGAAAATAATAAAGTATTCAAAAGCGTCAACAACTGTCTTATTGATATAACAACTTCGACTCTTGTTTTGGGATGCAAAAACAGTACCATCCCCAACGATGGTTCGGTTACAATAATCGGCTCTTCGGCATTCGAAGGCTGTAAAGAATTGAAACAGATAACTATTCCCGAAGGAATTACCGCGATTTGGCCTGACGCTTTCAATAACTGCACGAACTTAACAAGCGTCGATATTCCCGAGAGCGTTACAACCATCGGCTGGGCATCTTTCGGCAATTGTGTTGGCTTGACAAGCATATACATTCCCAAGGCGGTTACGTATGTCGGCAATTATGCTTTCACCGGTTGCTCCGCGTTGACCACCGTAAATTATCTCGGAACCAAAGAGGATTGGGAAAGCATAACCATCGAAGAAGGGAACGAGCCTCTTATTAACGCATACAACAACATCAAGTGCGAACACGAAAAATGCGTTTGGTACGTACTTAATGACGGAACGAAGGAAAAGGTGTGTTCGAATTGCGGTTCTGTACTCGAAACACTCGGCGCAGATGAATTTATCCCGTGTGATGTTAACGGTGACAACAAAATAAATATGCTAGACTACCTTGCGGTCAAGAGCACTTATTTCGTTGGCACAAACGACGAAGCTATGCTTGAACGTGCCGATATAAACGGTGACGGAAAGGTAAATATGTTTGACTATGCGGCAGTCAAGTCAGCATACTTCAATTCATAATCACAAAAACGACTCAAAGGAGACGCTTCGTTAAGAAGGCGTCTCCTTTTTATGCAAAAAAGACACTTTCATATTTGAAAGTGTTATATCATATTTCCAATATTTGTAGAGAAGGCGAACGGTTTTTTGGGGGCAAGGCAATATGTTTCCGACAAAATATTATTGAGGCGCACTTAGTATAAGTACGCCTCAATAGGGTCTTTTAGTTATGAGTTTAGGGTTATAATCCGTATTCTGCGGCGTGGTTAACTACCAACGACCGGGAGGGGTAGGTCTTTCGGGAGGAGTTTCGCCTTCGGGAGGTCTGCCGGTATTTCCTCCGTGGCCGCCGGGGCCACCGGGCATTCCTCCGGGCATACCCATTCCCGAGCCGCCGTAGAGGAGTCCGCTCATAGTAACGCTTGAAACTTCGGTTTCACCGCAGACTATCTTATATGTCTTTCCGTCAAGGATCTGAGGTGCGGTTACGACCGCTGTTTGGTAAGCTTTGGCAGGGGTGAAGGAGGTTATTTCTTTGCCGTTTTCGTCGCAAAGCTTGAAAACCGTTCCTGCCTGTTGGTTGCCGACGTTAAGGAATATAACACCTTGATTCTCGGCGTTGGTGAAGCTTTGAGCCATTCCCGAGCTTCCGAGCGCGATCAATACGCCTCCCGTAACAGTTGCGCTTCCGTCGTAGTCGAAAGAACCGTTTCCGTTATTCGTAGGTCCGCTTACGAGAGTTACACCGCCCGTAACCGAAATGGTTCCGTTCGAGTCGATGCCGTCGCCCGATGCGTTTATAACGGTTTGGCCGCCCGAAATAATAATTTCGCCGATGCCGTTAGAGAAACCGCCCATACCGGGACGGCCTGCGACCGCCGAGGAATCGTTACCGCCCGCGGCATTGAGTCCGTCGTCCGAAGCGGTCAGGTCGATGTTACCGCCCGAAATGAATATTCGGCTGGATTCCAACCCTTCGTAGCTTTTCGAAATCTTCACTTCGCCGCCCGAGATGGATAGATCGGTGTCGGCGTGGATTCCGTCATCCCCCGAAGAAAGGGAGAACTTGCCGTTCGTGATGCAAACGGTGTTGTTCGAATGGACACAGTCGTCCTTGGAGTTTATTGTGAAATTACCGTTGTAAATAAGAATATCCGAAGTTGATTTTATTCCCTTGAAAGAATCCTCGGAATTTTGAAGCGTTCCTCCGCTTCCGCCGCCTGCCGAGACGGTGAGGTCGCAGTTGTCGATACGCAAGGTGGTTTGAGCCTGAATACCGTCGTTGCCCGAGGTTATGTCGATTTTTCCGCTTTGGATATAAATAAATCCGCGTGTGCTGTCTTCGTCGTTATCCGAGCGGAGCCCATCGGTTCCGGAAACGGCTTTTATGGTGCTTTCGTTTATTTTTATGCAGTCCTTGCCGTTTATCGCAACGTTTTTTGCGGTTACGTCCAAGTTACAGCTTGCGATAATTAGGTCATCCTTCGAAACGATACCGTGTTTGTTGTTTCCGTTTACGGTGATCTTGCCGCTTCCGTTTACCGTCAGGTCGGCGCGCGAGAATATCGCACCGTCGGCATCGGCATCCGAAGAATAGGTATATCCGCTTCCGTCGGAAATCTCGTTTTCGGTGTTTTCTTTAGCGGTTATGAAAACCTTGTCAGCCTTTGAGATATAAATCGCAGGTCCGTTCGGGTTGTTAATTTTCGCGTTGTCAAGCTCGATTCGGATTTTCGCGGTGTCGGCGGCATTGACAGTTACCGACGTTATATCGCCCGAAAGCACATAAGTGCCCTCGGCGCTTATATTGATCTCTTTTCCCGAAAGCGATTCGGTTTTTTCGTCGTATTCTGTTTTCAGGTCGCGGTCGGTAAAGGCGAAATCCATCCCCGAGGTGTCATTGAGCGAAAGGTCTTCGGGAATCGTTCCTTCGGGAACGGCGGGGACAGAAACCGCGCTTTCGTCGACGGAGGCTTCGTCGCAAGCCGAAAGAACCAAAAGCGAAGCAACGATAACCGCGATAACTTTTGCTTTTTTCAAAGCTCTTCGCCTCCTTCGGGATTTTCGGAAACCGAAATTTCGAGGTTGCCGTTACGGCAACGGAGCTTGTCGATAAATTCTTTGGTTTTTGCGCGGTCCTTAAGCTCGATTTTGTAGGTGAGCTTAAAAAGGCTTCCCATATTGCTCGTTTTTGTTTGGGTGAGTCGGTGCTTGTTTGCGTATTCCTTGAAAATATCCTCGAATGCATCCGAAAAATTAAGGCTTTCGGGAACGGTTATCTGGAGAAGGAGGGTTTTGTCATCGCCGAAGGGGATAAACGAAAGAATTATCATAACGGCACATACGATAACGGTAAACAACAACGCTATTGCTACGAACCCGCCCGCACAAGCCAAGCCTGCCGTCATCGAAAGAAAAATCGCCGCGATATCCTTCGCTTTGCCGGGAACCGAGCGGAATCTGACGAGCGAAAATGCACCCATTACCGCAACGCCGGTGCCGATGTTTCCGTTAACCATAGTTATAACAGTCGAAACGATCATCGGCAAAAGGATGAGCGACACCAAAAAGCTTTTTGTGGTTTGGGTCTTAAAGGATGCGCCGAAGGCGGTGATTATACCGCATATCAATGCCGAAAGAAGGCATATGAAGAATCCTGAAGCGGTTATTCCTCCGGTTATTATCGATTCAAACAGTACAGACATATTTTTCTTCTCCTTTAATGATAGCTGATTCGGGGGCGTCGCTTAGCCTCGTTCGGTAAGCAGTGCCGTATTTCGAATAGGAAACAGGGAATATATTGCATTTGTCGAGCGCGTGGACGAGCCATAGGGGGAGCGCGCCGTCGGTTTTGATTTCCAAAATAAACTCGTTTTCGGGGAGAATGACGTTTCCGTCAGAGCCCTTCTCCAAAAACAGATCGGATTCTCGGTAGCGGACGGACGAATCGAAGGTCAGGCGCACGGTCGGCATATCCTTTGCGAAATATGCTTCGCGTTCGTAGGAAACGAGCATCATAGGCTTTGGATTACGGTAAAAATCCATCGCGTAATCGATTTCGTCCATTATCTGTGATTCCTCGGGACGGTTGCGGGTTTCTATGTATTGGTATGCTTGGTCGAGCGGAAGCGATATCCTTCGCTTGTAGACAACACCTTTATATTTCTTTTTTATTTCGAGGAAAACCTTGGTGTCTTTTTCGGGGGTGCCGTAGCTTCGCAGACGAAGCTTTTCTTTATAGACCTTTGCATCTATCGAATTACGTATCAGCAGATAGTCGGGAGTATCTATATAAAGGCTCATAATAGTGTTTTTTCCGTGTTCGTCGGGAACGAGATATTCTCCTATCGCGGATAGCAATTCCTGCTTTTTTCGGAGATCGACGCGGTATTTCTTTTCAACGCGCTTGAAAATATATATATCCATAAGCGTTATCTCCTTTCGGCTTTTGTTAACGTAGGGATTGTACTTGTTTTTTCTTAAATCTACCTAAAAGACTCGATGAGGCTGTCCAGATTTTTTGCGACGCTTTCGGGTGATAGGATTTTAACCTCGCCGCCGAAGCTCAAAACCCAGCCGAAGAAAACGGGACTCGGCACGATGTTTACGGTTATTCTGAACCTGTCGCCGTCTTTTAATATAACGGTATCGTTTCCGAAACGGTCGAGCATCGTGTTTGCAAGACGGTTGGCGCAGGAGAGGGTTATCTTCATCGGCGCACCGCCGAACATTCCGAAGACCGATTTTGAATAGGAGGAAATGTTGAATTTTTTGAAGTCCTCCTTTCCTCTTCTCGGGAAATCGGTTATACCGACACGAATCATTTTGTCTACGCGGTAATGACGCATCTCGCCGTAAGCATCGTCGTATCCGACAAGGTAATAGTTGTTGTCGTCCCAGACGAGAGCCCAGGGGCTTACACGGTAGCGCGCTCCGTCGCGGCGAAGCTCTTTTGTCTTTTCGGGGGTCCACTGAAAATAAGAGAATGCTATATCACGGTCGGTTTCGATGGCTATATGTATTTTGTCTACGTTGTCCAAAACGTCGCTGTCGACCGAATTTGCACGGTCGGAAACAAACACCGATCTGTTCAGAGAGGGTCGGTCGTATATGTTTGTAAGCGAGGTCAGCTTCTTTATCAATTGCTTGCTTTGGCTTTCGGGAATGAATTTAGAAGAGCTTACCGCATCGACAAGGAGCTTGAGCTCGGATGTTTCGAAATCGCGTTGGTCGACGTAATAACCGACACTTTTTTCTCTTACGGTTTTTATATCGGTTCCGAGCATTTTAAGGATCTCGATATCGTTGTAGATGCTCTTTCTTTCGGCGGAAATGCCTCGGCTTTTGAGCTCGGTGATTATCTCTTTCATCGTCATCGGATGTGTTTTCGAGGTATATTCCAAAAGAATCGAACGCAAAACGGTGAGTTTTTGTTTTTGGTTGCTCGATTTCGGCATTTTTCCGCCCTCCCTTTACCTATTATATATATAATAGACCATCATTCCGCTAAATTCAATAAAAAATAATCTGATTTTGTTAAAATTCAATAGAAAATTCGTAAAAAACACTTGACAAGCACTTGAAAAGGTGTTAATATAGTAAACTGCATTATAATGCGGATGATATGCCATAAATGTCTGAACTATGATGACAAAATGTGCTGTTTTTCCGCACCGGAGAACGAACACCGTGGATATTCCCGCTTAGAAAAAGCGGAGAAAATGAATGGAGTGATTGGTCAAATGGTGAAAGAACGACTTCTCGGAAAAAATCTCAGAATGTCTTTTTCCAAGAACGATGAGGTTCTCGAAATTCCTAATCTTATCGAAGTGCAGAAAAAGTCCTTCAAAGATTTTGTGGAACGCGATATCGGTGATGTATTAAGGGATATCTCGCCGATGGCAGACTATTCGGGTAACCTTATCATTGAATTCGTCGATTACTCTCTCGATGAAGCACCTAAGTACAGCATCGCAGAGTGTAAAGAACGCGATCTCAACTATGCTACCCCCTTCAAGGTAACCGTTCGTCTTACGAACAAGATTACCAGCGAGGTTAAGGAGCAGGAGATCTACATGGGCGATTTCCCGCTCATGACGGACAGCGGTACCTTTATTATCAACGGCGCGGAACGTGTCGTTGTATCTCAGGTCGTCCGCTCGCCCGGTATTTATTACGAAGCAATCGACGACAAATCCGGCAGACATCTCCTTGCCGCTACCGTTATCCCTTATCGCGGTGCGTGGCTTGAATACGAAACCGACAACTCGGACGTATTCTACGTTCGTATTGATAAAAACCGTAAGATTCCGATTACGGTATTGCTTCGCGCTTTCGGTCTCGGCTCTAACGAGTCTATTCTTGAAAAATTCGGCGACGAGCCCCTTCTCAAGGCTACCTTTGAAAAGGATACTATGCTCGCAGAGGTTGACCGCGTTATCCAATCCGGCGGTATGACCAACCCCGTTGATGAAGCTCTTAAGGAAATTTACCGCAAATTGCGCCCCGGCGATCCCCCTATCGTCGAAAGCGCTCAGATTCTTATAAACAACCTCTTCTTTGACGAGAAGAGATACGACATTTCTCCGGTCGGCAGATATAAATTTAATAAGAAATTAGCTCTTGCAAAGCGTATTACCGGTCATACCCTCGCTCGTGATGCCGTTTCGCCCGTTACCGGCGAGCTTATCTACGAAGCGGGCAGAAAGCTCTCGCGTTCCGAAGCGGAAGCGCTCGAGCGTGCCGGTGTTTGCGAGGTTTGGCTCAACGTCGAGGAAGAAGGCGAAATCGTTGAAGTTAAGGTATTCTCTAACTACATGGTTGACGCTTCTGCCGTTACCGGCATTTCCGACGATGTTTTAGGTCTCGGCGAATATGTTGCTCTCGCTCCCCTTATGCGTATCATCGGCGAAGTAGGTCTTTCCGATGTTGATGCGTTCAAGAAGGCTTGCGACAGAGCACATGATGAGCTTATCCCCAAACATATCACTATCGATGATATCTTTGCATCGGTCAACTATATCACCTGTCTCTACCACGAAATAGGCAAAACCGACGATATCGACCATCTCGGCAACCGTCGTTTACGTTCGGTAGGCGAGCTTTTGCTTAACCAGCTCCGTATCGGCTTCTCGAGAATGGACAAGATCGTCAAGGAAAAGATGACTACTCAGGATATCGATACCGTTACTCCTCAGTCGCTTATCAACATCCGTCCTATCGTTTCGGCGATCCGCGATTTCTTCGGTTCGAGCCCTCTTTCCCAGTTTATGGATCAGGCGAACCCCCTCGCGGAGCTTACCCACAAGAGAAGACTTTCCGCGCTCGGTCCCGGCGGTCTTTCGCGTGATAGAGCATCCTTCGAGGTTCGAGACGTTCACTATACCCATTACGGCAGAATGTGTCCTATCGAAACCCCCGAAGGTCCTAACATCGGTCTTATTTCTTCGCTTGCTACTTATGCGAAGATCAATAAATTCGGCTTCATCGAAGCACCCTACCGTGTCGTTAAGAACGGTATCGTAACCGATGAAGTTGTATATCTCTCCGCTGATGCGGAAGATGAATACGTTGTTGCTACCGCTAACGAGCCTATCGACGAAAACGGTAACTTCTTGAACCGTAAGGTCGTTGCACGTCATCGCGACGAGATCCTCGAATTCGAGGCTGCAAAGATCGACCTTATGGACGTTTCGCCCAAGATGGTTGTTTCGGTCGCTACCGCGATGATCCCCTTCCTTGAAAACGACGATAACACTCGTGCGCTCATGGGTTCGAACATGCAGAAGCAGGCAGTTCCCCTTATGATCACCGAGTCTCCCGTTATCGGTACGGGTATGGAATACAAGGCTGCATACGACAGCGGTGTTCTCGTTATCTGTAAGAATGACGGTATCGTTGAAAGCGTTTCCTCCTCTACCGTTGTCGTTCGTAAGGACGAAGGCGGTACAGACGTATATAACCTCACCAAGTTCAAGCGCTCCAACCAGGGTACCTGCGTAAACCAGCGTCCTATCGTTAAGAAGGGCGAGCGTATCCATGCGGGCGACGTTATTGCCGACGGTCCTGCTACCGACCATGGCGAAGTCGCGCTCGGTAAGAACGTTCTTATCGGCTTTATGACCTGGGAAGGCTATAACTACGAGGACGCTGTACTTCTTAATGAGCGTCTCGTTCGTGATGACGTTTATACCTCTATCCATATTGAAGAATATTACTGCGAATCCAGAGATACCAAGCTCGGTCCGGAAGAAATCACCCGCGAGCTTCCCAACGTCGGCGACGACGCGCTTCGCGATCTCGATGCCGATGGTATCGTTCGTATCGGTGCTGAAGTTCATTCCGGCGATATCCTCGTAGGTAAGGTTACCCCCAAGGGTGAAACCGAGCTTACCGCAGAAGAAAGATTGCTCCGTGCGATCTTCGGTGAAAAGGCTCGTGAAGTGCGTGATACTTCCTTGAAGCTTCCTCACGGCGAATCGGGTATCGTAGTTGACGTTCAGGTATTCTCTCGAGATGATTGTGATATCCTCGCTCCCGGTGTTATCAAGGTTGCCAGAGTTTATATCGCTCAGAAGAGAAAGATCTCTGTCGGCGATAAGATGGCGGGCCGCCACGGTAACAAGGGTGTTATTTCCCGTATCCTTCCGAGCGAAGATATGCCCTTCCTCGCCGACGGTACTCCTCTTGACATCGTTCTTAACCCGTTGGGCGTTCCTTCCCGTATGAATATCGGTCAGGTTCTTGAGGTTCACCTTGGCCGTGCTGCAAAGGCGCTCGACTGGAAGGTAATGACTCCCGTATTCGACGGAGCGAACGAAAAAGACATCGAAGAATGTCTCGCAAAAGCCAATATTTACCGCGACCTCAGATATGATGAGAACCCCGACGGTAAGGCTATTTATAAAGAAAATATCGATCCCGAAAGCGGAAAGCCTTATATCGAAAAGCTCTCCCGCGAATGGATCGCCGACAACAAGGACGAATTCGAAGCTCTCCGCGCCGACAATCTTATCAAGGTTGTTGACGGTAAGACCGTTCTTTACGACGGACGTACCGGTATGCCCTTCGATAACCCTGTTACCGTCGGTTATATGTACTTCCTTAAGCTCCACCACCTCGTTGACGATAAGATCCACGCTCGTTCTACCGGTCCCTACTCGCTCGTTACTCAGCAGCCCTTGGGCGGTAAAGCGCAGTTCGGCGGTCAGCGTTTCGGTGAAATGGAAGTTTGGGCGCTCGAAGCATACGGCGCCGCATACACTCTCCAGGAAATTCTTACCGTTAAGTCTGACGATATCAAGGGCCGTGTAAAGGCATACGAAGCTATCGTCAAGGGACAGAATATTCCCACCCCCGGTGTTCCCGCTTCGTTCAAGGTTCTTGCGAAGGAGCTTCAGTCGCTTGCGCTTGACGTTCGCGTGCTTGACAAGAACGATAACGAAATTCCTCTTAAGGATTATTCCGACGACGATGACGGACCCGATGAAAGACGCTTCAGCGAGGAAGAGCTCGGTAAGAGCGTTCTCGAGAGCGGCGACGAGGTTATGTACGACGATGAGTTGAGCGCGCTCGAACCCATTGTTGAGGAAGAACCCGACGATCTCGGCCTCGAAGAAGAAGTTTTCGTTTATGACGAATCCGAAAATTATGATGAATAAGTAAAGGAGATGCGATATAATGGAAAACAATATAGAATTTGAGTCCATAAAAATTGGTTTAGCCTCTCCCGAAATGATTAGATCCTGGTCCTACGGCGAAGTTAAAAAGCCCGAGACCATCAACTATCGTACCCTTAAACCCGAACGCGACGGTCTTTTCTGCGAAAGAATCTTTGGTCCGACCAAGGACTGGGAATGCCATTGCGGTAAGTACAAAAGAGGCGCTCGTTATAAGGGTAAGATCTGTGAAAAGTGCGGAGTTGAAATCACCACGAGCCGTGTGCGCCGTGAAAGAATGGGCCACGTAGAGCTCGCTGCTCCCGTTTCGCATATCTGGTATTTCAGAGCTATCCCCTCCAGAATGGGACTCTTGCTTAACCTTTCTCCCAAGGTTTTGGAAAAGGTACTCTATTTCGCACAGTATATAGTTACCGATCCCGGCGAAACTCCTCTTGCGAAAGGTCAGCTTCTCTCTGAACAGCAATATCGCGAATACCGCGAAAAATATGAGGACGATTTCCAGGCAGGCATGGGTGCGGAAGCTATCAAAAAGCTTCTCTCCGAAATCGACCTTGAAGCCGAATCCGAAAAGCTTAAAAAGGAACTTCTCACCGCTCAGGGCCAGCGCAAGGTTCGCGATATCAAGCGCCTTGAGGTTGTCGAAGCCTTCCGTCTTTCCGGTAACCGTCCCGAATGGATGATACTTGATGCGCTCCCCGTAATCCCGCCCGAAATCCGTCCTATGGTTCAGCTTGACGGCGGCAGATTTGCGACCTCCGACATCAACGACCTATACCGTCGTGTTATCAACCGTAACAACCGCCTTATGAAGCTTATGGAGCTTCAGGCGCCCGATATCATTATCCGTAACGAAAAGAGAATGCTTCAGGAAGCCGTTGACGCGTTGTTCGATAACGGCCGCCGCGGCAGACCCGTTACCGGACCTAACAACCGCCCCTTGAAATCTCTCTCCGAAATGCTCCGCGGTAAGCAGGGCCGTTTCAGACAGAACCTTCTCGGTAAGCGCGTTGACTATTCCGGACGTTCGGTTATCG
>JAZSLN010000068.1:0-26544 GCA_045535385.1 Eubacteriales bacterium | reverse complement strand
ATTGGAAAAACTGCTACAAGCTTTGTTATTCCCGATAGCGTAACCTCGATTGGTGATTATGCGTTCTATGACTGCACCAGCCTTACGAGTGAAGTCGGAGGCCAAGCGGTCTTAGGAAGACAAAATTTGTATTCAACTCCTTGGCTCACAGAACGACATGGCTACGATCCGACTTATTGGAAAAACTGCTACAAGCTTTGTTATTCCCGATAGCGTAACCTCGATTGGTGATTATGCTTTCGACGGCTGCACAGGCTTGACAACTGTCTATTACAGCGGTTCGGAAGAGGAATGGAACGCTATATCGATCGACGATTATAACGACGAGCTCTTAAATGCCGAAATCATTTTCAATTATGGCGATTGCAAGCACGAAAAGGGCGAATGGAAAGTGCTTGAAGACGGTACAAAAGAAAAGGTTTGTACCGAATGCGGTGAAGTGCTTGAAACGCTCGGCGCGGACGAACGTATCCCCAACGACATAAACGGCGATGACAAGTTCAATGTATTTGACTACATTTCCGTCAAAAACGGAGTAATGAAGGGCACAGAAGACGAAGAATTGCTTATCTATCTCGACGTTAACGGCGACGGCAGAATAAATATGTTCGACTACGTTGCGATAAAAGCGGCATATTTCGCGCAATAAACAGCTTAAAAGCATATATCAAGCGCAAGAGCTTTTTCGATAAGTTCAAGAAATAACAAATACAAAAAAGGCTGCAGGAAGCTTAAAGCAAGCTTCTTACAGCCTTATATTTTACTTTCGAATCATAACTCGGAATGATCGGCAATATATTTTTTAATGGCGATAAAGGATTTATCGCTTATAACGTGCTCGATCTTGCAGGCATCCTCCGCCGCAGTTTCCTCGTCAACCCCGAGCATAACGAACGCTTTACTTAAAATCGTGTGGCGGTCATATATCTTCTGCGCAAGTGCGAGTCCTTCGTCGGTAAGGGTTATATATCCGTCCTTATCGACGTTTATATATTTTTCTTTCTTCAATATACCGACACCGCGGCTCACGCTCGGTTTGGAAAAATTCATATATTCAGCCACGTCGATGGAACGAACGGGCGTATTCGATTTACAAAGGACAAATATAGTTTCGAGATACATTTCTCCCGACGGATTCAAGGACATATTCAAAACTCCCAATATTTAATAACATAACCGTTTTTGTTAGGATAACACAAAAATATGAATAAATCAACGGAAAAATTTGTTCAAGTCAAAAAACATTGAAAAAACACGAAAAAACTTTATCACAGCTATTGACAAAAACCGAAAATAATTGTATAATTCCTATGGTTAGCGAAGGCTAACTTGTTTCAAAGACGTAGGTTAGCCCCTGCTAATCGAGCGTCAAAACGACTACACACGGTGAACTGTTATGACTTTGAAGGATGCTATTGAAGGAAAAGAATATGTCATTCAGCAGATAGATACGGACGACGAGGAATTGAACGCGTTTTTGTTCTCGCTCGGTTGTTATTCCGGCGAATCCATAACGGTCGTTTCACGCCGCAAAGGCGGATGTGTCGTTTCTATAAAGGACGCGCGTTACAGCATCGATAACCAATTAGCCGAAGCTATACGAATCTGAACAATACGGCGGCCTCGCCGATTGTTTTTTGCACATCAGTTAGCGTTCGCTAACTAAGAATTTTTCTCAATTTCGACAACAAACCGTTTATATTTTACAGCGCATACCGCAAGGAGAAAAACTTATGAGAATCGCTCTCACGGGCAACCCCAACTCGGGCAAAACAACCATGTTTAACGCTTTGACCGGAAGCAACGAAAAGGTCGGCAACTGGGCAGGCGTTACGGTAGACAAAAAGGAAAGCCCTATCAAAAAGTCTTTCTATTCGGGCGAAGCACAGCTTATCGCCGTTGACCTTCCCGGCGCGTACTCGATGTCCCCCTTCACCAGCGAAGAAAGCATCACGAGCGCGTACGTCAAGAAGGAAACGCCCGACGTTATAATCAATATTGTCGACGCTACCAACCTCAGCCGAAGCTTGTTCTTCACCACACAGCTTCTCGAGCTCGGCATCCCCGTTGTTGTTGCGCTCAACAAGCACGACATAAACGAAAAGAAGGACACAAGGATCGACACAAAAGAGCTTTCCGAAAAGCTCGGATGTCCTGTAATCGATACCGTTTCCACCTCGTCCGAGGGTCTTAAGGAGGTTATCGCTGCCGCTGTTGCGCAGGCAGGAAAGGAGCAAACCGCGCCTTACGTCCAGGACGATATAGACCTCACCGACAAAGCTGCTGTCGAAGCAGAGGACAGAAAGAGATTTGCTTTTGTCAACAAGATAGTGCATGACGTCGAAACGCGTAAGGTTCTTACCAAGGACAAGAACATCGGCGACAAGATAGATGCTGTAATCACCAACAAATGGTTGGGTATTCCGATTTTCGCGGTCGTAATGTTCCTCGTATTCCAGATATCCCAATCCTGGGTAGGTCCTTGGATAGCCGAGGGCTATGAATTCGAAAACGGCACCGTTATCCCCGGTCTCGTTACTCTTATCGAGATGTTCGGCGAATGGGTCGGCGGCTTGATAGAAAACGCAAATCCTCTCCTCCGGACCATCGTTATCGACGGTATTATCGGCGGCGTAGGTGCGGTCATCGGCTTCCTCCCGTTGGTTATGGTAATGTACTTCCTCCTCGCGCTTCTTGAGGACTGCGGATATATGTCGCGTGTTTCGGTCGTACTCGACCCGATTTTCAAGCACGTAGGTCTTTCGGGAAAATCGGTTATTCCTCTCGTTATCGGCACCGGCTGTGCCGTCCCCGGCATTATGGCTTGCCGTACCATCCGCGACGAAAGAGAGCGCCGCGCGACCGCTATGCTTACCCCTTTTATCCCCTGCGGTGCGAAGATTCCCATTATCGCGCTGTTTGCAGGCGCATTCTTCCCCGAATCCTCGTGGGTTTCCCCCTTGATGTACTTCGCCGGAATAGTTCTTGTATTCTTCGGCGCATTGCTTATCAAATGGATATCCGGCTATAAATACAAAAAATCCTTCTTTATCATCGAGCTTCCCGAATACAAGATCCCCTCGCTTTGGGGTGCGGTCAAATCGATGTTCAGCCGCGGCTGGGCGTACATAGTAAAGGCAGGCACCATAATCCTCCTTTGCAACGCTGTTATTACAGTTATGGCAAACTACAGCTGGTCCTTCAGCGCAGTTGAACAGAACGAATCCATCCTCCACGACATCGCTTCTCCCTTTGCGGTACTTCTTATTCCGCTCGGCTTCGGCATGTGGCAGATGGCGGCGGCAGCTATTACAGGCTTTATCGCCAAAGAAGAGGTCGTCGGCACTCTTGCGGCTGTATTCGTTATTTCCGAAGAGGTCATCAACGGTGATTTCGAGCTCCTTACCACAGGCGGCGGTGTCGAAATGTTCGGCATCACCGCGGCGGCAGGTCTTGCATATCTTATGTTCAACCTCTTTACTCCTCCCTGCTTTGCGGCTATCGGTGCGATGAACTCCGAGATAAAGAGCAAAAAGTGGTTGTTCGCGGGCATTGGCTTGCAGTTTTCTATCGCGTACGTGCTCTCCTTCCTCGTTTACCAGATCGGCACACTTATTACCACCTCTGCCTTCGGCGACGGCTTCGCGGCAGGTCTCATCGCAGTTGCGGCTATCATCGCAATCGTTGCGTTCCTTGGAATACGCTCCAACGCGAAGGTAAAGAAGGAATACGCTTCTAAATAATAAAACACACAAGGAGTAACGAAAAATGCCTATTGATATAATTGTTTCTGTTGTCCTTGTGGTTATCATCGGTGCCGCGATAGCATACATAGTGCGCTCAAAAAAACGCGGCGACGCCTGCATCGGCTGTCCCTACGCGAAGCAATGCGGAGGTAAATGTAACGGCGGTTGCGGCAGTCAACAGCCCGACGAAAAGGACAAATCCCAGCCAAGTCACTGAGCGCCCGATACAGCGCAAAAGAACAAAATCGAAAACCGTTAAACCCACACACCCTGAAAGAAGTATACTCTTTTCGGGTGTGTTTTCTTTTATTTCGCTCAAGGTATTTTATCGATCATCTCTTCTTTATAATATAATTAATTATAATATATTGATTTTTAATAATATTTGTGGTATATTATTAAATTGATGAAGAATCGGTAACTATACCCTAAAGGAGGAAGGACAATGAAAAAACGGCTTATTGCTATCGACGGTCTTGACGCTTCGGGCAAGATGACCCAAACGGAAATGCTCAAGGATCTGCTTGCCGAGAAGGGGATCCCCTACCGTTATTTATCCTTCCCTACTTATGATGCCGACTATTCGGCTCACGTTAATATGTACCTCCGCGGACGGTTCGGAGACGATCCCGAAATCGTTAATCCCTTCGCCGCCTCGAGCTTTTTCGGTGCGGACAGATATTGCTCGTATATGCTCGATTGGAAAAAGGATTACGACGATGGCGCGATAATACTCGCCAACCGATACACCTCGGCTAACGCGGTACACCAGCTTTCGAAGCTCGACGAGAGCGAATACGAGAGCTTCCTTACGTGGCTTATGGATTACGAATACAAAAAGCTCGGAATCCCCGCGCCCGACGCTGTTGTTTATCTTTGCGTGCCTCCCGAGGTTTCGCAGAAGATGATCCAGCACCGTTGCGACGAGACCGGCGCAGAGAAGGATATCCACGAAAACAACAAAAAGCATCTTGAAAACAGCTACCGTGCCGCTCTTTATTCGGCAGAAAAGCTCGGTTGGATAAAAATCGATTGCAGTATCGACGGCGAGATGCGGTCCCGCGAGGATATCCAAAAGGAAATTATCGAAAGCCTGAAATCCGTCATTCCCGAGTTAGAAGAATGAAGCCGCAATTACACGAGCCGATTTCGCTCTACCGCGAATGCTTTACGGTTTACGGCGACGAGCCCGAAATAATCATCAAGCACGCGCATTATCACGGAGATATCTTCCTTTATTTTCAGGAACGGCGCGCTGTAAATATGATATGCACGTCAAGAATAATCGACGGCGACTTCGATGCCGAGTACATTTTCGCGGTATGCACAAAACCCGAATATCGTAACCGAGGTATCTTCCGAAAGAGGCTGGAGGAGGTTATCGGCGATACTCCCTGCGTGCTCATCCCCGAAAACGAATCGCTTTACGCTTTTTACGAAAGGCTCGGCTTTTCCCCTGTATACGCGCTTGAAGCGGAAATAGAGGGCGAAAAGGAATTGTCAGAAGGTATTATAACCCCCGAGGAGCTTTACGGAATATACAGAAAATGCTTCCAATTCCCAAAAAAGCCTCAAAAACTTTTCATAGCGTCGCTCAAAACCCATATCGAATACGGCGGTAAATTGTTCACCGACGGAAAATCGGCGGTCTTGACCTACGGGGACAGCATAACCGATATTTATGCACCGACCCCCGAGGACGCGCTCGGAATTTCAAAAAGAGTTTTCGACGGAAAGAAAAAGGCGATATTCCCCTTGGACTGCGAGGCTCTTTTGAAAGCACGAAGCATCAACTACGAAAACAAAAAAACGGCGATGGTAAGAAACATCAGCACGCCGAATATCTACATAAACACGCTTTTTAACTGAAAGGACAAAAGAAAAATGGGAAACGTATATATGATGATGGCAAACGGTTTCGAAGAAAGCGAAGCCATCGTACCCGCCGACCTGCTTAAACGCGCAGGCGCGAACGTTTTACTTGTATCTACCGGAGACAGCCTTTACGTTACCGGTGCGCACGGTCTCACCATAACCGCAGACATCAGTCTCGAGGAAGTGAAAAGAGACGAAATGGACTGTATCGTGCTTCCCGGCGGACTTAACGGCACTATCTCGCTCGGCAACAACCCGAGAGTTTTATCGCTCATCGAATTTGCGGCAAGCAGAGGTATTTATATAGCCGCTATCTGCGCCGCTCCTTCGATTCTCGGCAAGATGCGTCTTCTTGACGGAAGAAACGCGGCGGTTTATCCCGGCTTCGACGAAAGCATGCAGTATGCCAACATAACCGGCAAAAAATGCGAGCACGACGACATCTTTATCACCGCAGAAGGAATGGGTGTTTCCTTCGAGTTCGGCTTCAAGCTCATCGAGATTCTTTTCGGAGCCGACAAGGCAACCGAGGTCAAGGGCCAAATCAGATACGCATAGTCATATTTAACAAACTAAAGGAAGGAGGGGCAGATTATGTCGGAAACCCTGAAAGAAAAACTGAAAAGTCCTGTCATAACTACGCCTCTGCTCGTTTTGTTTGTCATTACGGCGATGCAGGTCTCGCGGCGAGCGCTTGAAAATCTCGACGGCGAAACGAGCGTTTTCCTCGCGTTGGGTATAATCCAGCTTGTTACGCTCGGTCTTCCCTGTATCGTTTATTATCTCTTAAAAGGTAAAAAGCTCTCCGAGCCCATGTATCTTCTCCCACGCACCGGTCCGCAAATAATGTTCATCCTCTTCGGCGCGATGCTTTTCATAAGCGGTATGCTTTTAATAAAGTTTTTCTATTACGTCGGCGGAGGCGCGACAAGCTCGCTCGTTAATTTCTACGGCGATGCTTCGGGAACGGCTGAAAACGCGAGCCATGTGGAGGTCATACTTTCTTTAATAGTTATCCCCGCGTTTTGCGAAGAATTTTTCTTCCGCGGCATCGTGTTAAGCGAGTACCGCAAATACGGTACGGCGAATGCAGTTATCGTTTCAACGCTTTGCTTCGCTATGCTTCATTTTTCGCTCGAGAATTTCGTTATATATCTTTTCACGGGACTTCTTCTCGGCACGGTTACCGCTATTTCGAGGTCGATAGTCCCCTCTATCGCGCTCCATTTATTAAGCAATACTCTAAGCATTTACGCGAGCGATGCATTTTTAAGAATAACGATCATTAAAAACGGCCCCTACTTCATAGGATTTTTATTGGTTATGCTTACCGGTATTTCGTTGGTACTTTTACTTTCGCGTGTCGAAAGCATTTGTTATTCCTACGCTGAAAAGCCGCCGACGGAATCACTCCCGCCCAAAAGCTCGGCGAATTGGATAAAGGTGTTTCTCTCCCCTGCTTTTCTCGTTTTGATCGTCGCCTTTATCTGTTTTACAATATTCTTATAGTCCAAAACACTATCGTAAGTTTATCTTCTTTAATTATACAGGAGGTTTTGCAATGGCAGACAACAGAGAAACAAGCCGTTCGGATGAAATATTCAACGTATTAAACGGTCTTGATGTCAATAAAAACGAGCCCTCGTTACAAGGCGACGCCGTTGCGCCCGAAGCAAGCCAAACTCCCCACACCAGCCGTTTCGATAATCTCGATCTATCGGGTGATTCTCTCAGCTTCGACGCTCCTTCGCAGTCAAGCGGCGGATTAAGCCTTGATAACGACCCGGGTCTCGGATTCGGAAACGAAGCCGCACCCGAATACGTCCCCGAGTCTGTGCCCGAAACCGCACCCGAATCCAATTTCGCGGCAGAAGAGCTCGACAGCATTCCCGTTTCGCTTTTCGGTCATCTCAGCGAGGAAGGCAACACAGCTCCCGAAAGCACCGCTTCATCGGGTGCGTTCTCGCATTTTACCGAACACGTAGGCGAAAGCATTCCCCTTCCCGAAGAAGCTGCCGAAGAAGCCGAAAATGAAAACGAAGAGGATGACGACGAAAAGGAATCGTCGGTTACGAAGGTCGGAAAGGCGTTCCAGAAGATCAGCGCCATACCCAAAGCGATCATTTATATCCTTTGCGTCCTTATTGTTTCGGCATATCTTTCTTATTTCGTAATTACCGTCGGAAACGACGTTTTCGCGCTCGTAACCGAATCCAGAGAGGTTACCGTTACGCTTACGGAAAATATGACGCACAAGGACGTAGGCAAATTGCTCAAGGACGAAGGCGTTATCGAATATTCGTGGGTTTACGAGCTTTATATGAAATACCGTTCCGACGGAGACAGCTCGAGCGAATATATCCCCGGCGAATACAAGGTCAACACCGATTACAACTATTCTCAGTTAATATACGCGCTCACCTCCTCGACCACCAAACGCGAGGTCGTGCGTATAACGATACCCGAAGGCTTCACGATCGACCAAATCATCGATCTGCTCGTTTCGAACGGAGTAGGAACACGTGAAGAATATGTCGAAGCGATAAATAACTATCCCTACAAATGGGAATTTGTACAACAGCTCGAGGAGCTTGGCTATTCCGAACACAGAAAATACCGTCTCGAAGGATATCTCTATCCCGACACCTACGATTTTTACACCACCGAGGATGAGGTTTACGTCATAAACAAAATGCTCGCGGCATTTAACGCAAAATTCTGGCAGGACTTCAACCACAAGGGTCAAAACGGTACATCTTACCGTTCGGAAATGCTCGAAAAATACAATATGACGTTCGACGATATCGTCGTTTTGGCTTCTATGGTTCAAAGCGAGGGCGGCACGGCGGAGGATTTTTACTACGTATCCCACGTTTTCCACAACCGTCTCAGCAAGCCCGATACCTTCCCTTATCTCGAAAGCGACGCGACGATTCAATACGTTCTCCCCGAGCGTGTCGATTCGACGGAATTGGACGTTAATCTCGATACTCCTTACAACTCCTATACAAACAAAGGACTTCCTCCCGGAGCGATAAGCAGTCCCGGCCTTGATGCACTCCACGCGGCGCTCTTCCCCACCAAGCCGTTGAACGAAAGCGGCAAGGAATTTACCGCCTATTACTTTGTTTCCAACAACGCGGGCAAAACCTATTATGCCGCAACGTTAAGCGGTCATAACAAAAACGTCGCTCAGGCAAAGAAGGACAACGAGGAAATGAAGGAAGGCAACTATGTCGACCCCGATGCAGATGAATAATAATATCTTTGTTCCCGAGCTTCTTTCCCCGGCGGGTAATTTGGAAAAGCTCAAATATGCCGTCAATTACGGTGCGGACGCGGTTTATTGTGCGCTCGACCGTTTCGGTATGCGCGCAAGCGCGGGAAATCTTTCGCTCGAGGAGCTCGCCTCGGGATTGGATTATGCTCATTCACGGGGTGCGAGGGTTTATCTTACGATGAACACAATGCCCCGCGACAGCGAATTCAACGACCTGAAGGAATATGTAACCGCACTCAAGGACACCACACCCGATGCGTTCATAGTCAGCGACCCCGGCGTTATAGAGGTTATAAAAAGCACTATTCCGAACGCGGAGATCCATCTTTCCACCCAAACCTCAACGGTCAATTCGGCAACCATCAATTTTTGGTACAAGCAGGGTATAAAGCGCGTTGTGCTCGCGAGAGAGTTATCGCTCGACGAGATACGTCTCATCCGCCAAAATATCCCCGAGGATGCCGAAATCGAATGCTTTGTTCACGGTGCGATGTGTATTTCCTATTCGGGAAGATGCCTTCTCTCCAATTATCTTATGGGAAGAAACGCCAACGGCGGCGCTTGTGCACAGCCTTGCAGATGGAAATACCATCTGAGAGAAGAAAAGCGAAGCGAAAATATGTACGCCGAGGAGGACCCAAACGGTACTTACGTTTTTTCGTCGCGTGATATGCGTATGATAGAGCATATCGGAGACCTTATAAATGCGGGCGTTAATTCCTTCAAAATCGAGGGAAGAATGAAGAGCGCGTACTATACCGCCACCATCACCAACGCATACAGAATTGCTATCGACGATTATCTCGCGGGAAGACCCTTCAACGAGGGCTGTCTGCGCGAGACCGAAAGCGTAAGCCATCGCGAGTACGGCACGGGATATTTCTATTCCGCGCCCGGCACAGACGCAAACGTCGTTATCGAAAACGAATATATAAGCGACCGTCCTTTTCTTGCGACGGTTACCGAATACAATCCCGAAACGGGGCTTGCAAAATGCTTCCAGCGAAACAAAATGTTTGTCGGCAGAGAGGCGAATCTTCTTTCGCCGGGCGGCTTCGGACGGGATTTCACGATAGGTCGGATGTACGACATCGAAATGAATCCTATCGAATCTACTCCGCACGCGGGAATGGAATTTTATCTTGAAATCGAGTCCGCAAAAAGCGGAGACATAATCAGAGGCGAAAAATAATGACATCCCTTAGAGAGCTTGCAACAGAAAAAATAACCGTTATTTCGGGCCCATACGGTTCGGGAAAAACGAACATCGCGGTGAACCTCGCTATGGATATAGCAAAAGGCGGCGAGGTGTCGCGTGTTGCCGACCTTGATATTGTCAATCCCTATTTCCGAAGCGCGGACAACGCGAAAATGCTTGAAGAGCTCGGTATCCAAGCTCTTATTCCCGAATTTGCGAACACGAACGTCGACATACCCGGTCTCCCCGACAATTACCGCCTTCTTTTCAGCGGAGAGGGCAAGTCGGTTGCCGACGTAGGCGGAGATGCAGACGGCGCGGCTGTTTTGGGTACGTCCCACGACGATTACATCGAGGCGGGATATAAAATGTATTTCGTTTACAACCGCTACCGTTACGTTACCGCCGAGCCCGAGGGCGCGATAGAGGTTATGCGTGCTATCGAGAGAGCCTGCGGTCTTACCTTTTCGGGCATCATCAACAACAGCAATCTCGGAGCCGAGACCGACGCGGAAACGGTGCTCAACGCCATTCCCTACGCAGAAAAGGTGTCCGAATTGTCGGGTCTGCCGCTTCTTGTTACAACCGTACCCGATTGGGTAGAGGTTGAAAACACCGTACAGATAAAAGATATAACGAAAAAACTTTTTTAAGGTTTATAAGTATAAAAAACATAAAACAGAGGAAAGTATCATGAACAAAGTTACATTCAAAACCGAACTTTGTAAGGGTTGCGGACTTTGCGTTACCGCTTGCCCGAGAAAAATCGTTTTTCTCGACAAGACCATTCTTAACGCAAAGGGTTACCACCCCGCAACCGTTACGGAAATGGACAAATGTATCGCTTGCGCTATGTGTGCAACGATGTGTCCCGATGTTGTTATAACCGTAGAAAGAGGTGATAAATAATGGGCGAAAAGCTTTTAATGAAGGGCAACGAAGCTATTGCGGAAGCCGCTATACGCTCGGGCTGTAAGCTGTTCTTCGGTTATCCCATCACCCCCCAAACCGAGCTTTCGGAATATATGGCTAAGCATATGCCCAAGCGCGGCGGTTTGAGCCTCCAGGCAGAAAGCGAGGTTGCGGCGATCAATATGGTTCTCGGCGCGGCAAGCACCGGCGCGAGAGTTATCACCAGCTCCTCTTCCCCCGGAATCAGCCTTAAGAGCGAAGGTATTTCCTACATAATCGGCTCCGACCTCCCCTGCGTTATCGTTAACGTTCAGCGCGGCGGCCCCGGTCTCGGCGGTATTCAGCCCGCACAGAGCGACTATTATCAGGCAACCAAGGCTATCGGACACGGCGACGGACATATTCTCGTTCTCGCTCCCAGCTCGGTTCAGGAAATGGCTACCCTTACGGGCGAAGCCTTCGACCTTGCCGATATTTACCGTATGCCTTGTATGATCCTTGCCGACGGTGCGCTCGGTCAGATGATGGAGCCTGTCGACTTTGAAGCGAAGCCCGAACGCGTTATCCCCGAAAAGGATTGGGCTTGTACCGGCCACGGCGGAAAGCGCGTACACAATATCGTAAACTCGCTTTATATCCAGCCCGAGGTTTTGGAAAAGACCGTCCTCGAGCGTTTCGAAAAATACAAGCACATCGAGGAAAACGAGGTTAAATACGAAGAATACCTCACAGAAGATGCCGACGTTGTTGTAGTCGCATACGGTATCACCGCAAGAATTGCCAAGACCGCCGTTCGCAACGCACGCAAGAAGGGCATCAAAGCAGGGCTCTTCCGTCCCATAACTCTCTATCCCTATCCTTCCAAGCAGTTGGGCGCGCTTGCCGACACCGCAAAATGCTTCCTTTCTGTTGAAATGAATATGGGTCAGATGGTCAACGATATTAAGGTTGCCATCAACTGTAAGAAAGAAGTATATCATTACGGCAGAACCGGCGGTATGATTCCTTCTCCCGAAGATATACTCGCCAAAATCGAAGAATACGCAGGAGGAAATAAATAATGATAGTTTTTCAAAAGCCTCATGCACTTACCGATACCCCCTTCCACTACTGCCCCGGATGTACCCACGGTATTATCCACCGTCTTGTAGCCGAAGTTATCGACGAGCTCGGTCTTGAGGAAAAGACCGTCGGTATCGCACCCGTCGGATGCTCGGTATTTGCTTACAACTACTTCAACTGTGATATGATTGAAGCGCCCCACGGCCGTGCTCCCGCGGTTGCGACCGGTGTTAAGCGCGCTAACCCCGACCTTAACGTCTTCACTTATCAGGGCGACGGCGACTTGGCCGCTATCGGTACCGCTGAAACCGTTCACGTCGGCGCAAGAGGCGAAAATATCACGATCATCTTCGTAAACAACGCGATCTACGGTATGACCGGCGGTCAGATGGCTCCCACAACCCTTCTCGGTCAGGTTTCTACCACCTCGCCTTACGGAAGAATCAAGGAGATCCAGGGCAACCCCATTCGCGTTTGTGAAATGGTAAGCACATTGGACGGCGTTGCTTACGCAGAGCGTGTTTCGGTCGACTGCGTTAAGAACGTTGTTGCCGCTAAGAAGGCAATAAAGAAGGGTTTCCAGATGCAGCAGGAAAAGAGAGGTCTTTCAATAATCGAGGTTCTCTCCACCTGTCCCACCAACTGGGGTCTTTCTCCCGAAAAATCTCTTGAATGGCTCAGAGAGAATATGATGGCTCATTATCCTCTCGGCGTATATAAGGACGTAACGAAGGAGGAAACGAAATGAGCGCGATTCCTTTAGCAGGCGTCGGCGGTCAGGGTATCCTTTTCGCCGGCAAGCAGTTGGTTCTCGCAGGTATGAAGATCGACAAGCAGATCAGCTGGCTCCCCTCTTACGGTCCCGAAATGCGCGGCGGTACCTGTAACTGCTCGGTCAATATCGACGACGAGCCCATCGGTTCGCCCATCGTTACCTCGCCCGACATTCTCGTGGCTATGAACAAGCCTTCGCTTCTCAAATTCGAAAGCAAGGTCGTTTCGGGCGGTACTATCGTTATCGACAGCTCGCTTATCGATGTAAGCACCTCCCGCGAGGACGTTTCCGCTTACGGCATCCCCGCCACCCAGATGGCTAACGATGCAGGCTTCCCCAAGCTCGCAAACGTTATTATGCTCGGATATCTCGTAAAGAAGACAGGTCTTTTCGATACCGACTACTTTATGGAATGTATCAAGGCATCTGCACCCAAGGCAAAGCCCGAATTGGGTGAAATGAACGCAAAAGCGTTACAGATGGGCTACGACTACGAAGGTTAATCAGTTATTAAGTTAAGTTTTTCCGAGGCATAGTCCTCGGAAAAACTTGATTTGCACGAAAAAGGAGGGTTTGGATATGACGGTTAAAGCATCTGCCGTAATTGCCGCCGCCGGCAGCGGTCAGCGTATGGGCGGTGTTTCCAAGCCCAACATATGTCTTCTCGGCAAAACTCTTTTCGAATACGTTTTGGAAGCGTTCGAAAGCTCGGTCGTTTCGGACATAACCGTCGTTTGCTCGGAGGACAACGAAGCATCGCTACGCGCGCTGTCTGTCAACGCGAAAAAGCCGATAAAATTCGTACGTGGCGGAAAAACACGCGCCGAATCGGTTTTTAACGGTGTAAGCGCCTGCAAGGACGACGCGGAAGTAATTTGTGTTCACGATTGCGCCCGCCCCTTTATCACCCCCGAAATCATCGATTTATCTATCAAAACGGCTGACGAAAAGGGCGCAACCTGCGTTTGTTCGCCGGCGACCGATACTCTGAAGCAGAAAAACAAGGACGGAAGCGTTTCGACGCTCGACCGAAGCAGTATTTTCGCGGTCCAGACCCCTCAATGCTTCAAAAAATCGATTTATCTCGAAGCCCGTGCCAAGGCACAGGACATCGAAAGCTTCACCGATGAAACAAGTCTTCTCGAATCGGCAGGGTTCGAGGTAGAATATATTACGACCTACGAAAACAATATGAAATTAACCTCCAAAAGCGACGTTCCGCTTGCGGAGGCCATTATGAAAAGCAGAGGCTGAAACCTATGATAAGAATGGGATACGGATACGACGTACATAAGCTCGTCGAGGGAAGAAAGCTCATCCTCGGCGGCAAAGAGATAGCACACGAAAAGGGTCTGCTCGGCCATTCGGATGCCGACGTGCTTACCCACGCTATATGCGATGCCCTTTTAGGAGCGGCGGCTTTAGGTGATATCGGTAAAAATTTTCCCGATACCGACGAGCAATACCGCGGAATCAACTCGCTTTTGCTTTTAGCCGAGGTCGGACGTAAATTATCCGACAAGGGCTATACCGTCAACAACATCGATGCTACCGTTATTGCCCAAGCGCCGAAGCTTGCGCCCCATATCGAGGATATGAGAAAAAACATCGCCGAAATGCTTAACATCGATATCGATCTCGTCAGCATAAAGGCAACCACCGAGGAAGGCTTAGGCTTCACCGGTAAAAAAGAAGGCATAGCATCTGCCGCTATCGCCGTTATTAATTCCGAAAATAATTAATCTGTAATTTGATGAAAATATATACTTACTCACCGCAGGAAGGGGTCTATGTCTCCGCCTGCAAGACCGAAAAATTCAAATCCGCCCTTATGACGGTTTCTTTCGCGCTTCCGCTCGAAGGCGAAACCGCTTCGGGTTATTCGCTTCTTACGAATCTTCTGTCGCTTTCGACGGGAGATTATCCGACGATGCAGTCCTTTTCGATAATAAAGGACGAGCTTTACGCGCTCGGATTGGACGCCTACGTCCAACGTAAAGGCGAAATTCTTTTAGTAACGCTTGAAATAAACACTATCGCCGATTCCTACGCGTTCGACGGCGAGAGGGTTCTCTTCCGCGCGACCGAGCTGCTCGGCGGCGCGATTTTCCGTCCCTGCCTTTCGTACGGTGCTTTCCCCTTCGAAAATGTCGAAAGCGAAAAGAAGTGTCTTATCGAAGAAATCGCTTCAGAAATAGAAAATAAGCCCTCGTTCGCCCTAAAACGCGCACGCGAAATCATGTGCGAGGGCGAGCCCTTTGCGGTTGATGCCGCCGGCGAGATCGACAAGGTCTTATCGCTCGACGGAAAATCGCTTATGGACTATTACCGCTTCGTTGTCGACAACGCACCCGTTTTTATCAACTATACCGGCGAAGCCGATTTCGAATACGTCAAGGAATGTATCGACACGCACCTTAGCTTTACCCCTCGAAAGCGTAATATCCCGACTCCCGTTATACATAAAAGCCGCGAAAGCGTTATACGTGTACGCGAAAATATCGAGATGGAGCAGAGTGTAATCGTTCTGGGATTCACGTTAGATATGCCCGACAGCGCGAGAAAACGCGCTATCCTTTCGGTTTATGACGAGATTTTCGGCGGCGCCGCCTCGAGCAAGCTTTTTATGAACGTACGCGAAAAAGAAGGCTTGTGTTATTACTGCTCGAGCTACCCTTCGGGCCGTAAAAACGTTATGTTTGTAACCAGCGGTATCGAGTACGGCAACGAAGAAAAGGTAATCAGCGCAGTATATCGTGAAATTGATGCGATGAAAGCAGGAGATTTTACCGACAGCGAGCTCGAAAACGCAAAAAACGCGATAGTGCGCTCGCTTCAGAGTGTCGAAAACAGCCTCGGCTCGATAAATTCATATATGCTCGGTCAGGTGCTTCTTGACGACAGTGAGCCCTTAGAGGTCAACATTGAGTTAGTCAAAAGCGTTACACGCGAAGAGGTCGTCAACCTCGCGCTTACGGTATCGCCCGAGCTCGAATATATCCTCGAATCGGAGGTGTCCGAATGATGGAATTTACCAAAAAGTCGAGCGCAAGACTTAAGGAAAGCTATTTAAGCGCCAAGCTCGATTCGGGAATGAAAATAATCGTTATCCCGAAGGACCTTCCTACCGTAACCGCTATGGTCTGTTGCGATTTCGGCGCGGTCGATATCGAATACGAATGTAACGGCGAGACCTATTCCCTGCCGTACGGCACCGCACATTTTCTCGAGCACAAGATGTTCGAAAATCCCGACGGAAGCGATGCTTTTTCCGAATTCGACGCTTTCGGCGGAAACGCAAACGCTTTTACCTCATACGAAAACACCTGCTATTATTTTTCCTGCACCGATAATTTTTACGAAAACCTCGAAATACTGCTTCGTGCCGTTTCGAATCTTAGCGTTACCGAGGAATCGGTCGACAAGGAAAGAAAGATCATAACGCGCGAGATCCTTATGTACGAGGATATCCCGACCTCGGTCGCGGCGCGCAACCTTTGCAAAGCGCTATATCATAATCATCCTACGATATACCCTATCGCAGGTACGGTCGACTCGGTCTCCGAAATAACGAAGGACGTTTTGGAACGCGCCTACCGCGATTTTTACACACCCGAAAACCTTACGCTTTGTGTTTGCGGAAATGCCGACCCCGAAAAAATCGCAGAAATTGCCGACAGATTTTTTAATAATAAAGGAACTCCCCGCCCAAAAACCGTTTTCCGCGAGGAGCCGAAGGAAATTAAAGAAGAAAGAGTCGAGGAAGAGTCGGCGGTTGCTACACCGATCTTCTCGATAGGAATAAAATGCGCTCCCCCGAAAAGCAACGATTTGGCCTCGTTCCGCCATGCCGCGGCGGCAAGGATCGCGATATCGCTGACGTTCGGCAGAGCAAGCGATTTTTATTGCGAGAGCTATTCGAAGGGGCTGTTAAGCGAACGCTTTTACGCCGGATTTACCCAATCGCGCTCGGCTTCACACGTTATTATTACGGGAAGCAGTAATTCGCCCGACGAGGTTAAGACCCAAGCTTTGCGAGAGCTTGAGCACCGAAAAAACGCGTTTTTTACGGAGGAACAAATACTCCGCGAAAAGAGGGCGGCTTTCGCCGAAAGCCTTACGCTTTTCGATTCGGGCGAGGATATGACCGCTTCGTTTGCAACGGGTGCGTCGCTCGATTACGACGAATATGATTGTATCGACGTATTAAGCGAGGTTACACCCGACGAAATACGTGGATTTCTCGAATCGTTGGATCTATCCAACTGTTCGATAAGCATAATTTCAGGAAAGGAAGAACCGATATGTTAAATGTTTCAAACGCAGATATTTCCGAAATTGCAGAAGAAATTGCCGAAAAAACAACCGATATTGTTACCAACCACATAAGCTTTCCCGGCTTCGGATGGGAGTTCAATATTAAAGAAACGGCTATTGCCAACTGTTTCGGTATCGACGGATTTAATATCCAATGGTACGGAATAATTCTTGCAATCGGCATCTCGCTCGCGTTTCTTCTGTTTTACCGTCTTGCGGTGAAAAAAGAGGAAATCGACCCCGACACCGTATACAACATCGCACTCATCGCCGTACCTGTCGCGATAGTCGGCGCACGAGCCTTTTACGTTATTTCCGAATGGGATCGATATGCAGGTGATTTCAAAAAGATAATCAACATACGCGAAGGCGGTATCGCCATTTACGGCGCGATAATTTTCGGTCTCGCCGCGGTACTCATTTATGCAAAAATCAAAAAACGCTCCCCCTTTTCGATTCTCGACGCTCTTGCGCCTGCCGTTATGCTCGGTCAGGCGACCGGACGTTGGGGCAACTTCGTTAATGCCGAAGCGTACGGCTGGTCGGAGGGCGTGGACAAGCTGCCTTGGAGAATGGTTCTCGACAATTATGTTATCAACAAGGTCTACAACCCCGAGGGCGTAACCTCGGTACACCCGACCTTCTTCTATGAATCGTTGTGGAACGTAATCGGTCTTATTATAATTCTCGCCTTTTTGTATCGCAAAAAGAAATTTGACGGAGAGATCTTCTTCGCTTATATGGGCTGGTACGGTCTCGGCAGAGCGGTTATCGAAATGATACGCTCCGACAGCCTCCGTATTCCCGGTACGACATTAAAGCTTTCGGTATGTATCGGTATTATCTGCGTTATTGCGTCGGTAATCGGTCTTTTGGTCCTTGCAAAGCGCAAGAAGGAAGAGGATTTAGAGCTTTCGGAATATAAATCCGCATTTTCGGCAATAACCGCCGCGATCAGCAAAGAACAGGATGCGCTCGCGAGCGATGTTTATGACACCGAATACAACGAATCCGAGGCAGCCGCAGAAGAATCCGTCGAGGACGAGACGGCAGCGGAAGAGACGGCAGAAGAAACCGTCGTCGAAGAAGAAGCTCCGAGCGTATCGGAAGAAGCGTCCGAAGAAATCGCCGAGGAAGAAACAGAATAAACAACGAAAGAAGGCAACGAATAATGAATATTATTGACGGAAAAGCCATATCGGCAAAATGCAAAAGCGAAACCGCAGAAGAAATTAAAGCGTTGACCGCCGACGGAAGACGCGCGCCCTGTCTCGCGGTAATTTTGGTCGGCGAAGACCCTGCAAGTCAGGTTTATGTACGCAACAAAAAAAGAGCCTGCGAAGCGGTAGGCATAACAAGCCTTGAATATCTTTTGGACGGCAACGAAACCGAGGAAAAGCTCCTCGAGCTGATCGATTTTCTTAACAAAGACGACAACGTCGACGGTATTCTCGTTCAGATGCCCGTACCGAAGCAGATCGACCCCGACAGGGTTATCGAAGCCATCAGCCCCGACAAGGACGTAGACGCTTTCCACGCGTACAACGTCGGCAAGCTCTTTACCGGCGCTCCCCGCTTCCAGCCCTGCACCCCCGCAGGCGTTATGCGCCTTATACACGAATCGGGTGTTTCCGTTTCGGGTAAGAATTGCGTTGTTGTGGGTAGAAGCAACATCGTCGGCAAGCCTATGAGCGCGCTCCTGCTCGCCGAAAACGGCACCGTTACCGTATGCCACTCGCGCACCGCAGACCTTGCATCCTTTACCAAAAATGCCGACATACTCGTTGCGGCTTGCGGTAAACCCTGTATGATCACCGGCGATATGGTCAAGGAAGGAGCGGTTCTCATCGACGTTGGTATCAACCGCGTCGGCGACAAGCTCGTCGGCGACCTTGATTTTGAATCCTGCGCCGAAAAAGCATCCTATATCACCCCCGTTCCCGGCGGTGTAGGTCCTATGACGATCGCAATGCTTATGCAAAACACCGTAACCTCTTATAAAATGAGATTCGGTCTTTAATTTAATATTAGCCAAAGCATTGAAACTCGAAACAGCTTTTCAAGGCAGGATTTTAGCCGCTACTGCGTCAAAATGCTCGAGAATGCGTTAGCATTCACTCCGCTTTTTCCTTGTATCGACTATAAATCATTCACTTGAAAAGTCTTCGACTCAAAAGGGTCCGAAGTTCGAGAAAATTTCAATGCAGAGGATGACGCAATACCAATGTATTGCTAAGACGATAAATTAAAATTTGCCGAAAAGCATAGCGTTTCAGCCCTTTTGGGCTGATTCAAGTTTCAATGCTTTGGCTACGGAGACGAAGCATTCTTCGCCTCCGTTTTTTTACAACTCTATAACAAAAGCATAAATAAACGAACATATCGGAGGGATAAATTGAGAACAGAAAGGAGGCGTGTATATGAAAAACAAAACACTCACGCTTACGGCAGCGGCAATATTGACAGCCGCGGCACTTGTTCTCACCGCAGGTCTTTCTCTTCTCGATACGGCGGCGTTGACAGAGGCATTGGAAAGCATTGATGTTTTCGATTCCGAGCCCAACGTAGACACCGATGTTGTTCCCGACGTTATGCCCGAGGTTGACGGAAACGTTGCGCCCGAGGATATTCCTCTTCCCGAAGAGGACGAATCCGTTCCCGAAACCGAAACGGTTCCCGACCCTGATGTTGACGCAAGCGTTGTTCCCGAGGTTATGCCCGAGCTCGACGCGGAGCCCGCATACGATTATCCCGTTTACAGCTATACCGTCAATAATGCGAGAGACGTTTATGTCTGTGGCGGCGAAGCGGAAAACAAGGGTGTCGTTATCGACGTTTATTCCCACAAGACGGGCAAACTCGTAGGACAGCTTGCTTTTACCTCACAGGAAATCTGCGACTATATCAGCGAGCTCACAAGAGAAACCTTTGAACCCGCTAATGAGCTTTGGATAGACAGAGAAGCGGAAATTTGCCAGCCTCTTCCCGAGGGAGAATACCGTATTGAGGTTTATGCAGGCACGTGGTTCAGCTACACCTACGGCAACGGCGACATTTACGAGCTCACCCAATGTACTCTCACCTTCTGCGACGGCGAAAAGCTTACCGGCTATATCGATATGCTCATCGCTGATCTTATCGCCGATATCGAAGCAGGTAGCGTTGAAGCTCCCGAGCCCGAAATGGCTGTTTCTAAGCTTATTTACGCCGGACTTGAAGGATATTGGGAAGGATATTACTGCGAAGCGATCGAAAAGTATATCCCCGGTGCAGGACGCTTCTGCGAACGATTCCCTTATCTCGAAACCGAAGAATAAGTAAAACAACAGAAAAATTCACCTCACATGAGGTGAATTTTTTATTTTTTATTTTTTATTTTTTCTTTTTCAATTTAAGATAAAACTTCGACTTAAAGCCGGACCACATAAGAATAATAATTTGTCCGGGAACGCCGATAATAAATATAAGCCAATTGGAATAATCGCCGGTCGTAAGGTAAATTGAGGTAAGCAAGCTCCACACAAGGACGGATATAAAGAAATAGTTCCATCCGTATCTTCCCCAAATCGAATTAAAGACTATAAGCAAAATCGAGCATATCGGAACGCAATAGACGTAAGCGAGCCAGATGCGCGGAACATCGCCCAAAAGCCCGAGAGCGACGAAGGCAAGTGTCGCAATAAGAAAAACGAGCGCGCAGGAAAGGGCGGTAATAAGTATACGGTTTTTCTTCTTCTGCCAAGGAACGCTTTGAAGGGTAGTTTCGATACGGTGCTCCTCCTCGAGAAGGTAATCGACCGAAACACCGAAAAGGTCGGCGATCTGTTTAAGCACGGCAACGTCGGGAATCGACTCGCCGCGCTCCCATTTCGAAATGGCTTTATCCGAATAATTAAGCTTTTCGGCAAGCTCAGCCTGGGTAAGCGGCACAGCTTTACGCAATTCCGTGATATTGTTAGCGATAATTCTTTTATAATCGTTCATTATGCCGCCTCCTTTGTTTTTTATTATAATACCACATCGAAAACGATATGTCAAGTCCGAAAAGCGTTGAAAATAAAGGCTTTTCTACTGGGAGTAGACAGCGATTCTACCACTCTACCGCCGCGTCCCCCAGCAGTCGGGCGGTTTTCGGGCACAGTAGGTGGACTTTATATTAAGTTTCGGGTATTATAACACCGTCGGGTTTGGCGGTGATTTCCGCCGAGCATAAATTTATAACCAACACATATTTTTATACACGTTCTTTCAACCGCTATGGAGGCTATGTAATGAAGAAAATCAAAATATACGGCGATTCGATTCTTAAGGGTGTTATGTTCAACGAGGAATTAAATCGCTACAAGCTATTCGGTTACCGTTTCGACGAGCTCAAGGACAACGGCATCGAAGTTGAGAACAACTGCAAGATGGGCGCAACCATAGAGCAAGGGTTCCAGATCCTGAAGGACACTCTCGGCGAATGCGACAAAGATACCGTCGTTATTCTCGAATACGGCGGAAATGATTGTAATTACGATTGGAGCGCGGTATCGAACAACCCCGAGGGAAGCTTCCTTCCCAACACCCCCGCCGACAAGTTCACCGAAACCTATACCGAGATGATCGAATATGCGCGTCAAAAGGGCGCAACCGTTGCCGTTTGCAACCTCGTCCCCATCGATTCGTCCAAGTTTATGAATTGGGTTTCCAAGGGCTTAAGCTACGACAACATTCTCAACTGGATGGGTGATATAAACCGCATCGCCCGCTGGCAGGAATATTACAGCCGTCTTTCCGAAAAGGTTGCGACTGTTATGAAATGCCCTATCCTCGATCTCCGCACCACCTTCCTGACCCATTCTTCTATGGAAAATATGATCGGTGTTGACGGGATCCACCCGAGCTTCGAAGGTCATTCGCTTATAAAAGACGTTTTTCAGAAATCCATTCTTTCCGAATCCGCCATGGCGGTTTGAACAAAAATATTTCACGATGTGAATTATTTTTTTCTTGCGAAAAAAGCCAAAATATGATATAATATGCGTACAGAGATGTATAATCTGTGTACGCATTTTCTTTTTTTTTCAGCGGTCCGCACGGCGGAAGAGGTTTATATGAGATTCGCAATAGGTGATTTAATAGTTTACGGTGAAACCGGTGTTTGCAGAGTAGAGGATATAGCTCCTCGCGTTTTTCTTGACACCGAACAACTTTGCTATAAGCTCTCACCTATCTATCAAAATTGTACTATTTTCACGCCGGTTGAAGGCGGAAACGTTTTTATGCGCCCGATTCTCGAGTCGGGTTCCGCTGAAGCGCTTATAAACGGCGTCCCTTCGATTCAGCCCTCGGAATTTTCGGCGGTTTCTCCGCGTGAGCTTTCGGCTAAATACGATGCGATCATCAAATCCCACGATTGTAACGAATGGCTAAGTCTCGTCGTTACGATACGCTCAAAAAGAGATTATGCCCTTGCGAACAAGAAAAAGCTTTCGGCGATCGACGAGCGCTTCGGCAAAAAAGCCGAGGATCTTCTCTACGGCGAGCTCGCCGCCTCGCTCGGTTCCACAAAGGCGGATATTGCCGTACGCATATCCGACGAACTGAGCAAATAAGCTCATATGTTTACGATAAACAAAAATGTCGCTTGCAACACACAAGCGACTCAGTCTGCAGACTTTGTCTACAGACTGAGCAGAGGAAGAGAAACGAAGTTATTTTCCGCGAAAAGCGAGCGTAGGCTTACAAAGGTAAGTTAGTCGAGCTTTTCGTGGAAACCCTTGAAAATACAACAAAAAACCAAAATTCCTTATAAAACAATATGCTTCCCGATTTTAATTCGAGAAGCATATTTTTGTTTATTATTCTTTCAAGGGTGTAAAGAACGAGTTTATCTTCGCTCTGAGTCGCTTGCAAAACACAAGCGGCTTTTTTATATTATCAAATCGACCGAAAAGGCGGTCAAGCAGGATGCGACGGCAACCACCGTCAAACCCTTTTCGCGAATCGCAAGAACAACCGCAACCGCCAAGCCCGCAGCGGCGGCGATGACATTTCCCGTTGCGTATAATGCCGCAGGGAAGGTCATTGCGGCGAGCACGGTGTAGGGTATGTAATAGAGGAACGAGCGTACGAATCTGTTTGTTATCTTCTCACGTACCGCGGCAAACGGGATGGCGCGGATAAGATAGGTCGAGCCCGCGAGCAACAAAAGGTATATAAAAAACTCTTTATTCGGCATCTTCTGCGCCCTCCTTTACAGGGAAGCATATTGCGCCGAATATTGCGGCAACGACCGCACAAACGCTTATCGCGATGCCGTCCGATATATTCTTCAAGAACGGCAAATATTCGAAGGAGCAGGAGAGCGCGACCGCAAGCGCGACCACCGCGAAAAGCTTTAACGACTTCTTCGATTCGGGGGCAACTATTGCGATAAACATACCGTATATCGCAAGGCAGAGCGCGTTCATCACGATTTCGGGAAGAACGTTCCCGAGAAGGCTTCCGAACAGAGTACCCAGCGTCCAACCGATATAAGGGACGACCGCAAGACCCGCGAAGAAGCTCGCGCTGACCTCGTTTTGAGCCGATGCGACGGCGAATATCTCGTCGGTCATAAAAAATCCGAGCAGCCAGCGCTTGATACCGCTGAAACCGCTGTCGACCTTTTGCGAAAGCGAGACCGACATAAAGGAATATCGAATATTAATTGTAAGTTGTGAAACAAGCATCGCTATGTATTGACCGGGGTGAACCATAATATCTACGCCCGCAAGCTGGCCTGCGGAGGTCAGCGTCGTCATCGATATTATCACCGCCTGCCACCAATCAAGCCCGTAGGAAACGGCGAGTATGCCGAAGGAGAAGGACACGGAAAGATATCCCAAACCTATCGGAACACCCGAGCGGATGCCTCTTATAAAATGCTTCATTTTCAGAATACCTTATAACTCTGCCCGAGAAGGGTGTCGAGTGCATTTTTTGTCTGTCTGAGCTATTGTCCCCGACAGTTTACCACAAGAATTTTTATCTTTCAAGAGGTTTTGAGTTTATTATTTATCAATTCGGCAAGCGGAAGGAAGAAAAGCGCGAGCACGCACCACAAAAGCGTGAAATAGGGGCAGATCTGCCCCATAAAATTAAGCGGCATATCGCTGTAATCCCAAACGTTCATCCCTAAAAGCTTATTGAATACAATCCCGAACATAAACTCAACCGCAGTTATCCCGACGGCACACAGCACGACCTTAAAAACAAAAGGCCTTTCCTTGAAATAATCGGCAACAAGCGAAAACATTATAAAGCACAGTCCGCCCGCAAGAAACATCGACCAATGGGTATACCCTCTCCATAATATTTCCAAAACGTTATAGCCGACTCCGCCAAGCGAGAACAAAAGCGCATATTTCTTCAATTTTTGCATAAAAAAATCACCCTTGGTATTATTTACACAAGGATGATTTTTATTCATTAATCAAACACCCACATTTTCATAACCGCAAATATCTCGCGCAATCCGCTGGGTATCGAAACGTACCATTGTATATCGCTATGACAATGGGTGATATTCTTAAATCCCTCCGCTTCGGCTATATTTTCCGCGCGGTAGATATGGTAATCGGTCGTAACGAAGGCGATTTTATAGTTCTTTCCGAAGCGTCCGTCGAGTAGCTTTTTGGAAAAACGGAAATTCTCGTTCGTGCTCGTCGATTTTTCTTCTTTTAGGATCTTATCCTTAGGTATTCCTTTTTCGACAAGATACCTTTCCATAGCGAGCGCTTCGGTTATATCCTCCTGAGGTCCTTGGCCGCCGCTTACAACGATAACGGCTTCGGGGTTGGACTTATGGTATTCGACAGCCGCGTCGAGCCTTCCCTGAAGTCCCTTCCCTACCTTTTCGCCGCGTATACCCGCTCCGAGAACGATTACCGCATCCTCTTTATAGGTTACGTTGTCGGATTTTCCGCATATAAAGAGCGAACCGACGAAAACCATCACGCCGACGAGTGCCAACGCAAAGCATATTCTGAAAAACATATGCAAGCGTTTGGTTTTCTCGAAAAAGATACCGTACAGCAATATTGCAATACCGAAAATGTACGCGAGAACCGTTCCGAGGTTAAAGTTTGACAAAAAAGATGCCAACACCGCACTCAAAGTAACGATAACTCCAAGCGTCAAAACGGTATATCTTAAAATTTTATTCCCTTTTTTCTTCTCCATAGGCTTTCTTTTATTCGCACTTGACGGTTATTCTGACGGGTACGGGCTCGCCGTAACCGACATCGAACGCAATTTCAAAGCTATCCTCGCCGTTGAAATCCTCAGCAGGATAGTATACGAAGCTGCCGTCGCGGTTTAGCTTCAAATCGCCGTATTTGGGCGACGTCATAACAACAAGCTCACCGAAGGTCAAATCGAGATGCGATACGTCGAGCTTCGCCGTCAGTGTTCTGTTCTTCTTATACTTAAACTCTAACGGTGTTTCGGACAGCACGCTTGTTTCGGCAAGTATCGGGACGTACTTTTCTTTAGCGAAGAGATAGGTCCAATCGTATATTCTGCGCACCGACGCTTCCTCGGAATAGCAGGCTGTATGGAACGCACCGGGGACACCGTCCTGGTAATACATCTTAACAGCCTTCATAAAGCCCGTCTGAGCGCCCGCGTTAAGATATTCGATAAACTTTCTTGCCTCAGAAGGATACTGCGGACCGCTGATTTCAAGTTCTACGCACATTCCGAGACGTTTTGCGCGTGCAGCCGTATTATAAAGCGCGGAAACGCTTCCGTTATTAGTGAACATATAGTTAGGCTGGAGGCAAGCGGCATCAAATCCGAGGTCCTCCCAATCGTTAACACCCATCGCGGTGCGGTAGGGTATCCAGAACACCTTACAGCCGAGTGTATGAGCATAGTCAACGGCATACTTGATAAGCTCTTTTTCGTGAGGGTCGCTGTAATCTATGCTTTCCTCGAACCAATAGAATCCGCAAAACTCGAGATGCTTATATCCGCCCTCGTTGAAGCGCTTATATTCCTCGTCCATTATCCACTTTATCGCCTTTTTGCGGTCTTCTATCTTCGAGAAATCCTCGCTTCTGCCGTCGCCGTCTATATCGCCAAAGGGGTTTTTCGAGCCGTCCATAAGCTTCGGGAAGGTGTAAATAACAGAAGTAAACACCTTTATCTTTTGGTCGGTTATACCTAACTCGGAATAGACCTTATCGGCGCATTTTTCGAGCGCGTTCATATTACGGTCGGGATAGAACATATCGTCCACGTAGTTCTTCCAGCCCTCTGCGCTTCTGCCGAAAACCGATTTTTCCTTATCGTGGATCATATTAACGTACGGAAGATAAAGCACCGAGTCAAAGAAGGTGTCCTTAATATT
>JAZSLN010000057.1:0-20398 GCA_045535385.1 Eubacteriales bacterium | reverse complement strand
CCTCGGCGGCGGTAACGGCTTCACCTTTGCCGCATACAGCGCTTATGAAATGCTCGGCTCGATCAAACGCGCTTCGTGGATGTATTATAACGACCGCGAAGAGTTCGAGAAGCTCCGTAAGAAGGTTATGCGTGTCGACTTCTCCTGGAAGAAGAGTGCGCTTTCCTATATAGAACTTTATAATCAATTTTAATCCCGGAAGGAATATTACTTAATGGCAAGAAACACGAAAACCACGGAAATCCGTGAGGCACTTAACCAAAAGCTCTCGCGCTATTTCGGTATTACCGAAAACGATGCTGATATCAATCAGATCTACCACGCGACCGTTCTTACCGTTCGCGATATCCTCGCTACGAGAAACCAGGAATTTGAATACAGGGTTCAGCAAAAGCAGGCTAAACAGGTCTACTATATGTGTATGGAATTCCTTGTCGGCCGTTCTCTCAAGATGAATCTCTGTAACCTCGGACTCGAGGACGAATACCGTAAGGTTATTAAAAAGCTCGGCTTTGACCTCGAGGACGTTTATGAGATCGAAACCGACCCCGGCTTGGGTAACGGCGGTCTCGGACGTCTTGCGTCCTGCTTTATGGATGCTCTCGCTTCTCAGGACTATCCCGCGCGCGGATACTGTATCCTTTACGAATACGGCTTGTTCAAACAACGCCTCGTTGACGGCGAACAGCTTGAGCTTCCCGATATTTGGCTTCCCGAGGGCAGTAACTGGCTCGTGCCCCGTAACGACCGCGCCGTAACCGTTCGCTTCGGCGGTAAGGTCCGCGAGGAATGGAAGGACAACCATTGCGAAATCATCTATGAGGATTATGACGAGGTCGAGGCTGTACCCTACGATATGCTTATCTCGGGCGGTGTAGGTAAGGCTGTCAACACTCTCAGACTCTGGAAGGCAAGAGATATTAATAATTTTAATATGGAAGCCTTCTCGCAGGGCAGATACCTCCAGGCTGTTGAGGAAAATACCATCGCGGAGACTATCTCCAAGGTTCTTTATCCCGCGGATAACCACCACGAGGGTAAGCTCCTCCGTCTTACACAGCAGTATTTCCTCGTTTCCGCTTCGCTCCAGAATATCATCTGGCGCCACCTCTTCCGCTATAAATCTCTCGATAACCTCTCGGATAAGGTTGCTATCCATATCAACGATACCCACCCCGCTCTCTGTATCCCCGAATTGATGCGTATCCTTATCGACGACCATCACGTTTCGTGGGAAAAGGCTTGGGATATCGTAACCAAGACTATCTCCTATACCAACCATACCGTTCTTCCCGAAGCGCTTGAATGCTGGAACGAAGACCTCTTCGCGCTCAAGCTCCCCCGTATCCATTCTATTATTAAGGAAATCAACCGCCGCTTCTGCGCCGATGCGTGGAACGCGTTTATGGGCGACTGGGATAAGGTCGGAAGAATGTCTATCCTCAATAAGGGTCAGGTTCGTATGGCTAACCTCTCTGTTATCGGCTCTCATACCGTTAACGGCGTTTCCAAGCTCCACTCCGAGATCCTTAAGGAGACCGTGTTCGAGGATTATAACGATATGTATCCCGAACGCTTCACCAACGTAACCAACGGTATCGCCCACAGAAAGTGGCTCTGCTACTCCAACCCCCGCCTTGCTAAGCTTCTGGACGAGACTATCGGCCCCGATTACAGAGCCGTTCCCTCCGCGTTGGCTGATTTCAATAAGTTCGCCGACGACGCTTCGGTTCTCGCTCAGCTCGACGAGATCAAGAAGGCGAATAAGGTCGATTTTGCTAACTATATCAAGAAGACCAAGGGTATCGATATCGACCCGAATACCGTTTTCGACGTTCAGGCTAAGCGTCTCCACGAGTATAAGCGTCAGCTCCTTAACGCGCTTAACGTTATTTCGCTTTATTTGAAGCTTAAGGATAACCCCGATGCCGACGTAACCCCCGCTACCTTTATCTTTGCGGCAAAGGCGGCTCCCGGCTACTATACCGCTAAGGATATCATCCGCCTTATCTGCTATATCGCCGCAGATATCGAAAAGAACCCCCGTATCCGCGAAAAGCTCCGCGTTGTCTTCCTTGAAAATTATAACGTTACCCTCGCAGAGCATCTTATGCCTGCCGCTGAAATCAGCGAACAGATCTCCTTGGCAGGTAAAGAGGCTTCGGGTACCGGTAATATGAAGTTTATGATCAACGGTGCGCTTACGATCGGTACGCTCGACGGCGCGAACGTCGAAATGACCGAGCAGGTCGGCAGAGATAATATCTATATCTTCGGCCATACCGCACCCGAGGTTGAGGAGCTTTGGCATAAGGGCTACGCTTCTTCCTATTATTATAACCGTAACCCCGAGCTCAAGGCGGCTGTCGACTATCTCCAAACCGGCTTTAACGGACGCTCCTTCGCCGATATCGCGAACTACCTTCTCTATTCCTTCGGTGTTTCCGATCCCTTTATGTGCTTAGCAGACTTCGACTTCTATACCGATGCACGTAAGCGTATGTTTGCCGACTATAAGGACAGAGAAAAGTGGAACCGTAAGGCTGTTGCCAATATCGCCGGCGCAGGCTTCTTCGCCGCCGACCGTTCCATTCAGGAATATGCCGACAATATCTGGCATATGAAGCCCGTTCATCCCGATAAGAAATGATTTTAACAGTTAGTATAAAAGCGCAAGGCACCCCAAGTGGGTGCCACGCGTTTTCAAAAGATAACCCGTTCACAGTGTCGCTTAAGGCTTTGGGCGCGCCCTGCGAAAAAGTCTGGTTTTACCTCGGCGACGATTCGAGCGTCATTGTTCAAAAGGAAATCCCCTTTATCAACCGTTCCTTCGGTGCGGAAAAGGGATTCGAGGCGAGCGTAACCGTCTCTGCGGACGAGCTCGGCAGGGAAGAAGGGCTCTTCTTCTGCCATTTTGAGTTTATGTCCGAGGGTAAGCGCTTCTTTACCGCCTTCGACCATAACGAAAATGCGTATGCCTCCGATCGCTTCGTGAATGAAATACAGGTCGTCGTGTACGATGAAAAATATGCGTCTCCCGAATGGCTTGTCGGCGGCGCGATGTATCAGATATTTCCCGATAGATTCGCTCGCGGAGGAAAGGTTGCGCGCCGTGATGATGCCGTTTACGACGAGGATTGGGATAACGGTATCCCCGAATATCCGTCCCGCGTCGGCGAGGCGTTCCCGAATAATAAGCATTTCGGCGGAACCCTTTACGGTGTCGCCGAAAAATTGGATTACCTTTCGGGTCTCGGCATAAACTGTATCTACCTTAACCCTATATTCGATGCCTATTCCAACCATAAATACGATACCGCCGACTTTTTGAAGGTTGATAAAACCTTCGGCGGCGACGAGGCGCTCGCGTTTTTGGTCGAAAAGGCGCACGAAAAGGGAATGAAGGTCATCCTCGACGGCGTGTTTAACCACGTCGGCGACGACAGTATCTATTTCGATGCCTACGGAAAACACGGTACGGGCGCCTGTGTTTCGACCGATTCACCCTATTACGGCTGGTTCAAATTCGAACGCTATCCCGACGAATATGAGAGCTGGTGGGGTATAAGAAACCTTCCCAAGATCGTCCGTAACGAAAGCTATATCCGCTTCGTAACCGAGGAGGTCATACCCAAATATATGGCTATGGGTGTCGACGGCTGGCGCTTGGACGTTGCCGACGAGCTCGAAGCCGATTTCCTCGACCGTATTGCCAAGGCGATCAAGGGCTGTAAGCCCGATGCGCTTATAATCGGCGAGGTCTGGGAGGATGCTTCGAATAAGATCGCTTACGACGAACGTAAACGCTACTTCCGAGGCTCACAGCTCGATGCCGTTACGAACTACCCGTTCCGTAACGCCGTGATCGATTTTGTCAGGTATGGCGATTCGGCGTTTCTTGCCGATACCGTATCTGCTCTTTACCGCCATTATCCGCCCCATAAGCTCGCATCGCTTATGAATTTCCTCGGCTCTCACGATACCGAAAGGATCGCGACGGTGCTCGGCGGTGAACCCGATATGGGCGACGAGAATGATGTTCTCGCTACCCGCCGTATGTCCGATGAGGAAAGGGAATGGGCTAAGCACCTTTTGAAGAATGCATACCTGCTTCTTGCCTGCCTGCCCGGTGTTCCCTGTATATATTACGGCGACGAGATCGCGTTGGAAGGATATCACGATCCCTTCAACCGCCGTCCCTTCCCGACGTATGGCTTTGAGGATGATTATTCGCGCTTCTTCGCTAAGATAAATAATCTCCGTAAGACCGAGCCGCTTTTCAAATCGACCGAAATGACCGTTTCCGAGCTTTCGGACGGCGTTTTGAGGATCGATAGGATCGGTAACGGCGAACGCTTGACCGTTTTGGCGAATATGTCCGAAACCGACTTTTCTCTCCGCTTGGAAAAACCTTCTTTTGACATTATGTCCGAAGCGGAATATAATGAAAACGTAACGGTCTGCGCGAAAAATGTCGTTGTCTTGAAACAAATGTATTAATTAATTAAGTTTGATTAAAGGTTGAAGTTTGAAGGTAAAGGTGGAAAAATGACCGAGCTTGCGCTAAAGATCGCCTCCGATGCTGAAAAATTAGGTGTACGTAAGGGCGATATTCTCCTCGTCCATTCCTCGCTCCGCTCGCTTGGCGGTGCGAAGGCAGAGGAGGTCATCGACGGCTTGCGTTGTGCGCTCGGCGAGGAGGGAACGCTTGTCCTTCCCGCGCTCAGCTATATGCACTGTAATCCGTCCAACCGTGCTTTCGATTATAATTCCACCCCCTCTAACGTCGGTGCACTCCCCGAGTTCTTCCGAACCTCGGTTGCGGGTGTTAAACGAAGCCTTAACCCGACCCATTCCTGCTGTGCGATAGGTAAAAATGCCGATTTTGTCGTTTCGGGACATATCCTTGACGATACCCCCTGCGGTGAAAACTCACCGTTCAGAAGGGTCTATGAGCTCGGCGGAAAGATTTTGTTCATCGGCTGCGGTATGAATCCCAATACCTCTATGCACGCCGTTGAAGAGCTCAGCCGCCCCGACTATCTCTTCGGTGATATGTTTGAATACGAGCTTACCGACGAAAACGGCAGTAAGATCAAGAGCTGCTGCCGCGCACACGGCTTCAAAAACGTTATCCAACGCTATGACAGATTGGCTGATCTGCTCGACGATACCGAGCTTTCGGTCGGCAACATACTTTCTGCGAACTGCCACTTGGTTGATACGCCCGCTATGTGGAAAAAGGCGGACGCGAAATACCGCGAAGACCCTCATTATTTTATAGATTGGGCTGAATAATTATGAATCATCCGGAACTTGTCCCCTTGTTTGAGACTATCATCCGCGAATTTGAATTAAAAGGGAAATTGGTTGAAATATACTGTGTAAGCGCAGGTAATATTAACGATACCTATGTCGCAACGACCGATTACTACGGCTCGACCCGTCAGTATATCGTCCAGAGAGTCAACCATAATGTTTTTTCCTCTCCCAATAACGTTGCCCGCAACGTTTGCGCCGTTACCGATTACGTTGAAAAGAGGATGCGCTCTTCAGGCGTATCCGACTACCGCCGTAAGGTGATGAAATATTACCGTATGGATGACGGACGTTATTATTACGTAACGCCCGAGGGCGATTATTGGCGCGTGCTTTCTTATGTCTACGGCTCGACGAACTCCAGCTTCATCGATATCCCCAGACTTCGCAGCGCGGGTAAGGCGTTCGGCGATTTTCAGAACTATCTGTCGGATTTCCCCGCGGAATGTCTTGTTGCCACAATTCCCGATTTCCATAATACCAAGAAAAGGTATATTGACCTCGTCGCCGCGGCTGAAAAGGATGTGAAGGGCCGCCTTGATGAGGTAAGGGAGGAATATGACTATCTCCTCTCGATGCGTGAAAAAGCGGAGTATCTTTGCAATCTGAACGAGTCGGGCTTGATTCCTCAGCGTGTCGTTCATAACGATACTAAGTGTAATAACGTTATGTTCGATATCGAAACCGGCGAAAGCCTGGCGGTTATCGACCTCGATACGGTTATGCCCGGCCTTGTCGCCTACGATTTCGGTGATGCTGTGCGCTTTGCGGCAAACCCCGGCGGTGAGGATAACGAAAACCTTGACGAGATATATCTCGATATCGAATATTATAAAGCCTTCGCCGAGGGCTTTGTGCCCTGCCTCTACGGTAAGGCGGAAGCGATTGAGATCGATACTCTCCCCGACGGCGTTCTCGCAATAACCTTAGAGCTCGCCGCCCGATTCCTTACCGACTATCTTAACGGCGACGTCTATTTTAAGTGTAAAAAGGATCGCCATAACCTCCATAGGACCCGCGCGCAGGTTGCCTTGGCTAAGGACATTGATGTCAAAATGCCTAAACTGCGCGAGTGTTTGAAGTCGATAGTCGACGAATTGGAAAGATAATTTGTTCAAAGTGACGAATTTACTTTCGAGATAGTAAAAAACTTGACAAATACAATGAAATGAGTATAATATTAGAATACAGTATGAAATCATTATCGATGTATTCCGATGTTAACGCGGAGGAATAACCGTGTCGCGAAAAGTTGTATCTAAAGAAAATCCCGTTTCCGAGGAAGCGCTTATCGCTTCTGCGAAAAACGGCGACCAAATGGCTTTTGAGGCGCTCGCAAGTTCCTATAAACGCGTTCTGGATTATCACGTTAAATCCTTTGACCCCGATCCTTCCATGTATGACGATCTGTTTCAGGAAGGGTTGATCGGTCTGTTAAAAGCAGTAAGAAGTTATGATGGGAAATCTTCTTCGTTCGCAACCTTTGCTTCTCTTTGCGTTAGAAACAGCATTATCAGCGGCGTCCGAAAATATTCAAATCAAACTGCCAAAACTGTAATTCTTCCTGAATATATTCCCGAGGACGAAACCTCTCCCTCTGCGGAGGACGTTTTGCTCGACAGCGTTCGCGTGCGTACTCTCTACGATAGGGTGTATAAGGCGCTCTCCCCCTACGAACGAACCGTTTTCGATATGTATCTTTCGGATATGCCTTACGAAAATATCGCGTTCGTTACGGGTAAAAGCGTTAAAAGCGCTACCAACGCGGTTTTCAGGATACGTACCAAGCTTAAGCAAATTGTCGAAAACGCTGATGCTTATTCAAATTGATCAAAAACCCGAAAGGGATAATAAAAACAACCACAAGAGGAGAACCACAATGTACGAAGACAAGACTTTAGTTTGCAAAGATTGCGGCAACGAATTCGTTTTCACCGCCGGCGAACAGGAATTTTATGCTGAACGCGGCTTCCAGAACGAACCCCAGCGCTGCAAGGCTTGCAGAGATGCAAGAAAGCAGGCTACCAGAGCGCCCAGAGAAATGTTCACCGCTACCTGCGCTGAATGCGGCGGCGAGGCTAAGATTCCTTTCCAGCCCTCTGACGACAGACCTGTTTACTGCAGCGATTGCTTCGCTAAGAAGAGAAATTCGTAATTTTTTAGTTACAAAAAAGGCTCGTTTTTCACGGGCCTTTCTCTTTTTGTTCTTCTAAGAATATTTTTGCGGCGAAAACCTTTTCCAGCTTGATCGAAATATAATCCTTGTCAAGCTTCGAAATGATGTTTTCGAGCTTTTGCGCGTTCGGTGCCAGGAACGTAATTAAAGCGTTTGCGTTTCTTGCAAGCTGTATTCCCGGCGTTTCGCCGAAAACCGCGAAGGTTTCGTCGGCATCGAAGTAAAATTTGTAGGAACGTGAGTAAGGGGTTTCGAGAAAACAGCATTCAACAGTAAGAATACCTATTCCGTATTCGTTTTCCGAAAAACGGCCTCGGGCGTTCACTGTGTAGATTTCGTCGTTGATACATATGCTCGACATAATGGCACTGCCGAACCCTACCTGTAAGCTGTAGGTCGCGTTTTGCTCTGCGAAATCGACCGTTAATCCGTCTTCCTGCTTACGAAATTCGATAGACTTTAACCCCGATGAATAGTTGCTTTGAACGGTTTGCAGGGCAAACGGTGCAAAACCTGCCGAAGCCGCGTTTGAGCTTGTCGCAATAAACCGCTTGCCGTTTAAGGTGTTGATATCGTCTTCGACCGAACGGCTGTAAGCCGAGTGAGACAGCAGACTTTTCCGGAAAAAAACCGCTTTCAATGATTCCTTATATTCCGAAAGACTGCTGTGTGCATCCTTGTTTTCGGGGAGCCGGTTGTAAAACTCGCGGTCAAAATACCTGTCGGCTAAGCTGAAGAAGGCATTTTGCTGAAAAACGTCGTAGTTGGCACAATTGACCGCGATAATGATACCGTTTCTGCGATACCCCAAAAGATTTTGACCGAGCATACCGTTAAATAAAAAGCTGTCGCTCTTTCTGCCGCACCAAATATGGTATCCGTAATCGTAATTGCCGAATGCCTCGGGTACGTCTGCTTGGCATTTTGTAGCCTGCTCGATATATTTCGGAGAAATAAGACGCTTTCCGTTCCATTGTCCCTTCTGCATCACAAGCTGTCCGAGCTTCATTATGTCCTCGCGGCAGATGTATAACCCCCAGCCGCCCTTTTCGATACCCATCGGACATTTTTCCCAGTAATAATTCTTGATGTCCAGCGCTTTGAATAAAGTCAGATCAAGAAATTCGCTTAAACCGTATCCGGTTTTTTCTTTTATTATTGCGGATAATAAATAACTGTTGAGGCTGTTGTATCTGAAATCCTTTCCGACGCTGCCGTCAGTGTCCGAATTAAGGAACTCTTTTACCCAATCGTCCTTTACCATCGCCTCGAGCTCGTTGAAGGTAACACAGCTCGTCATATTGAGAAGCATTTTAACGGTTATGTTTTTTAAGCGTATTTTCGATACGTGCGAGGTCTTTTCGGGGAATATATCCGCTATGCGCTCGGAAAGTCTCAGCCGTCCCTGCGTAACGAGTATGCCTATCGCGAGCGATAAAATGCTTTTGCATTCCGAAAAAGTCGCTTTCGGTAATCTTGAATCCCAATCCCCTACGTCCGCTTCGAAAAATACCCTTCCGTTTCGCGCCATAATTATGCTTTGAAGTCCGACGCTTTTGTTGTTTTTCAGGCTGTATATAAATTCTTTGACGTGTTCGCTCGATATTCCGCATTCTTCGGGAACGGTTCGCTCGAAATACGCCTCTTCCGACGGCGGTAATAACGGCTTGTATTGGCTGTATCGTATCTTCGGGCTCTTGTTTTTGTGCGTGTCAAGCGTGTCGATTATAAACCCGAGAGCTTTTCTGGTGTTGTTAATATTCATATTCCCACCTCCGTTCTCTTTATTATATCACATTCTTGCCGAAATATAAAGATAAAATTAAAATGCTTTTCGGTTGCAAGTGCGAATGTATTGTGATAAAATGTATATATAAGAATTATTGTTATAAATAAGGAAGAAAAAATATGGACATAAAATCGATTTTGAATAAATGCGACCATACTCTGCTTCTCCAGACAGCCACACCCTCGGAAATGATCTCGCTCTGCGACGATGCCGTTGCGTTCGAGACAGCCTCTGTCTGCGTTCCGCCCTGCTATGTGAAGCTCTGCGCGGAGCATCTTAAGGGTAGGGTTAAGGTGTGTACCGTTGTCGGCTTCCCGAACGGTAACTCTACTACCGCGTCAAAATGCTTCGAAACCCGCGAAGCCGTCGAAAACGGCGCCGACGAGATAGATATGGTAATAAATGTCGGCGCGCTCCGTAACGGCGATTACGGTTATGTGCGCGATGAAATTAAGGCTGTGCGTGATGAATGTCAGGGTAAGATATTGAAGGTCATAATCGAAACCTGCCTTCTCACCGATGACGAAAAAATAAAAATGTGCGCCATCGTTGCCGAAGCGGGCGCAGATTATATAAAAACCTCGACGGGATTTTCAAAAGGCGGAGCTACACGCGAGGATGTTAAAATATTCGCCGAAAACCGCCCCGAGGGCTTGAAAATAAAGGCGGCAGGCGGTATCTCTTCGCTCGCTGATGCCGAGGATTTTATAGCGCTCGGCGCCGATAGATTGGGTACGAGCCGTATAGTAAAGATAGCAAAGGAATTATAAGGTATGATAGACGCTTCGTTGAAAGAACTCCTTGCCGAAAAGGCGAAAGAATCGGCAAATAAAGCATATTCGCCCTATTCCTCCTTCCGCGTGGGCGCGGCTCTGCTTTGCGATGACGGAAGTGTGTACGTAGGCTGTAATATCGAAAATTCTTCGTATTCCGCGACGGTATGCGCCGAACGTGTCGCACTCTTTTCGGCCGTTAAGGACGGTAAAAGGTCGTTTTCGGCTGTCGCAATCGCAGGCGGCAGGGAAACGGTAGGCGAAGAAAACTGCCCGCCCTGCGGTGTCTGCTTACAGACGCTTTCTGAGTTTATGGCGGAGGATTCGACCGTCCTTCTTGTGAATAAAAACGGATACGACGAGTATAAATTCTCCGAGCTTTTCCCCTTCGCGTTTTCGTCTTCGGATATGAAATAACGAGGTGCTTTTATGTTGATATATGATATTCTCGACAAAAAACGACACGGAACAGAGCTTACCGATGAGGAGATAGGCTTTTTCGTCTCGGGCTATACGAAAGGCAGTATAGCCGACTATCAGGCATCGGCTTTTACGATGGCTGTCTGCTGCATGGGTATGACCGATAGGGAGGTGTCGTCGCTTACAAATGCTATGGCGAACTCGGGCGAGACCCTCGACCTGTCGCGCTTCGGTGATTTTACCGTCGATAAGCATTCAACCGGCGGTGTCGGCGATAAAACTACGCTCGTCGTTGCCCCGATCGTCGCCTCGCTCGGCTGTACCGTTGCGAAGCTTTCGGGCAGAGGCTTGGGACATACGGGCGGTACGATAGATAAGCTCGAATCGATATCGGGTTGCCGTACCGATCTTTCGCCCGACGAATTTATGTCGGTTGCCGAGAACTGCGGTGTTTGCGTTTCGGGCGCAGGCGCCGACCTCGCTCCCGCCGATAAAAAGCTTTATGCACTGCGCGACGTAACCGCGACTGTGAGCAGTATTCCGCTTATCGCGTCGAGTATTATGAGCAAAAAGCTCGCAGGCGGTTCCAAAACGATAGTTCTGGACGTTAAGACGGGAAGCGGTGCTTTTATGAAAACTCTTGCCGAGTCCCGCGCGCTCGCCGAAGCAATGGTTCGTATCGGTAAGCTTTCGGGAAGAAGAGTCTCGGCTGTGATAACCGATATGGATAGACCTCTGGGACGTAATATCGGTAACTATCTCGAGGTAAAGGAGGCGGTCGCGCTTTTGAAGGGAGATCGTTCCGAATCGCTCGAATCCCTGCGCGAGGTATGCGTAACCCTCGCCGCCGAAATGGTGAGCCGTTCCGAAAATAAACCCTTCGATGAATGCGTTTCGGCAGTTAACGAGGTTCTTGATAACGGTAAAGCCTACGAAACCTTCAAAAAATGGATATCGCTTCAGGGCGGCGATGCTTCGGTCCTCGAGGATGAATCCTACGGTAAGGCACGTTATGCTTCGGAATATCTGTCCCCCTCCGACGGCTGCATATCCGCCGTAAACGCCGAGGGAATCGGTCTGTCCGCTATGATGCTCGGCGCAGGCAGAGCCTCTAAAGACGATGTGATCGACCCCTTTGCCGGAATCATTCTGCTTAAAAATTCGGGCGATAGAGTTTGTAAGGGCGAGCCGGTTGCACGCTTCCTTTCGGATACCGTGCCCGACCATAGCTCCGCCTTGAAACGCTTTGCCGAAAGCATAAAGATATCGGATGAAAAACCTGAAATCAACCCCACCGTTTATGAGATTATAAGATAGTAAAAAGATAGCTTGAACCGATGGCTTGAGGATAGTGTTTATCAAGTAAAAGACGGTAACACTCTATCTGAACGCGCTAAGAAAAGGACTTGAGTTTTTTCTCAAGTCCTTCTTTTGCGGAATATGCTTCTATACCATATATAATTTACACGGTACACCCATCTGCTGTGCGTAGCTTACCGTGTAAGCGGTTCCGCGCGATTCGCCGTCCCATAACGCGATAACGAGGTCGGCGCTGTCGACGATTATGCGGTTACGTATGAGCGGTGCTTTTTTTCCGTATAGATCGTAATCGGGACGGATGATGAGCTTCTCGATTCCTCGCTCGTCGGCATATTTTTCGGCAAGAGCGTCAACTCCGCGCGCACCGCCTGAGATGATCAGGTCGGCTTCGGGAGGTATGTATTTCGATAGGTCTGCGTCGGTGATCCCGCGCGAACCGATAATCGCTACCTTCATTTTTGCCCCCTTATTTTCCTTTTATCAGCGCCGCGATCCTTCGCTTCGCCCTTAAAAATCCTACCGTGTTAACGCGGATAAATGAATATATCCTCTGCTTCGCCGTGTCAACGCGCTTGAATTTTCCGTTTTCGCCGTATTCGGTAACGATACCTATGACCCATTCGCGTTTTACCGGGTATTCATCGACCGTTTGGTTGTCGCCGCGGCAGACAAATCCGTCCTCCCTGACTCCGACTATTCGGTGGAGTAAAAAGTTTCCGTCCTCGCGTCGGTAAAATATAATATCGTATTTTTTGAGCGAACGCTCTTCGGGCTTTACTAATTTTACTGTGCTTTTTCCGTCGTGGAAAAGCGGCTCCATGCTCGTGCCGCGGATGGTAAAGGACGTGCTTCCCCCTGCGTTGAGCTGCTCTTCGATGATAGGGAATAGGTCGTTGAGCGTGATCTTCTTATTCAAGGATTCCCGCCTCGCTCATTTTCGTGATAAAAGCCTTAACGTCGCTTAACGCGGTGCCGATGTCTGTCTCGTAAGCCTCCGTGATCATATCGGCGATGGCTTTTTCGTCCCTGCCTTCTTCGATTCCGCGCCATATAACAGCGCCGGTCTCGTTGAGAGTGATAACACCGTTGAAGGATAACTCGCCACCGAGATTCATAACTATATAGCTTCCCGCGGTCTCGCGTAAAACAAAACCCTCTTTAATCTTCATAAAGCACCTCGACGTATTTTTGCACAATATGATTATAAAACGACCACATCGATTTGTCAATCAAAATAGGAATAACTGTTGATTTTATCCTTTCTTTTATGCTATAATTCAAAAGAGATGCTTTTGCGTTTTGCGATTGCTTTGTCAGAAAAGGAAGAAAAACTATGAAATATATCGTAATGCTCGGCGACGGTATGGCTGACCTGCCTATCGCGTCGCTCGGTAAAAAAACTCCGCTTGAGGTTGCGAATAAGCCGATTATGGACTATCTCGCCTCGAAGGGTGTAAACGGCTGTGTCGATACCGTTCCCGAAGGTATGGTTCCCGAAAGCGATACAGCAAATCTGTCGGTTATGGGCTACGATCCCCGTATTTATTCCAAGGGCCGTTCTCCGCTGGAGGCGGCAAGTATGGGTATTGTGATGCAGGATGACGAGACCGCTATCCGCGCCAATATCGTCGCTCTCGGCGGTGAGGGCGATTATGAGGATCTTACGATGCTCGACCATTCCTCCGACGAGATCCCTACCGAAGAGGCACGCGTTCTTATAAACGCCGTTCAGGAGCGCTTCGGTAACGACTTTATGCGCTTTTATTGCGGTATAAGCTACCGCCATTGCCTTATCTGGAAGAATTGCCCCGATTTTACCGATTTCTCCCGCCCCCACGATATTATCGGAAGAAGGGTAGGGGATTATCTTCCTTCGTCGGAGTCGAGCCGCCCTATGCGCGAGCTTATGAAAGCCTCCTACGAGCTGCTTAATAACCATCCGCTTAATATCGAACGCGCTGAAAAAGGCTTGAAAAAGGCGAACTCTCTCTGGCTCTGGAGCCCCGGCAAAAAACCGTCTCTCCCTTCCTTTGAGGAAAAGACAGGCTTGAAGGGCTCGGTCGTATGCGCCGTCGACCTTATAAAGGGTATCGGCTTCTGCGCAGGAATGAAGGTTCCTTACGTTGAGGGCGCGACCGGCGGCGCGCATACCAATTTCGCGGGTAAACGCGATGCCGCAATAAATGAGCTTGAAAACGGTGCCGATTTCGTCTATATCCACGTTGAAGCACCCGATGAATGCGGACATCAGGGCGATGCCGAGGCTAAGGTAAAGGCTATCGAATATATCGATAGGGATATTCTTTCGGGCCTCGTCGACTATCTCCGCTCGAAGGACGAGCCCTTCCGTATCCTCCTGCTTCCCGACCATCCGACTCCCGTCAGCGCCCGTACCCATACGAGAGCCCCCGTACCCTTCGTTATGTACGATTCGTCGGCTGAGCAGGATAGCGGTGTTGGCTGCTATTGCGAAAAGTCGGGTAAGGATAGCGGACTGTACCTCGACCGCGGCGAAAAATTAATGGAACTTCTTCTTGGAGGAAAATAATGAAAGCTATCAGATCCGAAGGCTATGTAACCGTCAAGGATTATAATTCCTTTGCGCGCTTTAATGTGTTTAAGGGTAAATATTACCGTATAAAGATGATATTGCTCGGTATACTCCTCTTCGTTGTTTGCGCCGCTTTGGTTGTCGTCGGCTTCCTTACCGGAAGTAAAAAGATGTGGATACTCGCAGGCGCTATTCTTCTCGCTGTGCTGTTTTTCTTCTATCTGCTAAGCGTCAGTGTTAAAAATACCTGTAAAATGAACTCCGCGACAGTGCGCGCTCTCCAAAAAACCGAGTTCGGCAAAAACGGATTTGTCGTCGACCTTATTTTTAAGGACGAAACTAAAAACGAACGCTATGAGATACTTTACGACGAGATCGAAAAGCTATATCTTACCCGCGACGCTATGTATATCTACGTAGAAAAACGCTCCGCGATCGTAATCCCGAAGCGTAATCTTAAAATTGAACCCTCCGACGCGCTTGCCTTCCTTAAAAAATATGCGCCTCAGAAGCTTGCTATCTGCGCCTGACATTCGGAAATAAGCCTGTCTATATCCGTGCTGTCCTCTCCGCGCGCTGTAATACCTAAACGTCTTTTTAATGCGCCCGAGCGTATCTTTTCGCAGTATTGTGCGAACTGAGCCGTCTTCGGGCGTATTTTTCCGAGAAAAAGGTCGCTGTATGTGTATTCGGTGCTCGAACCGCTGTATTGCGCGGCAATCAAAACGTATACCTTTCCGCTTTCGGTAACGAATCTTTCGGTGAGTATGGTGAACCCGTTTTCCCATAAGGTCTTCCGTAATTCCTCCTGCGCGGACATAGGCTGAAGCACCAAAAAAGCCTTCTTCGCGGTTTCGCTCCTAAGGAGCATCTTAGAAATAAGCTCGCCGCCCATTCCGCAAACCGCCGCCGATGTGATGGCTCTGTCCTCGAGAGAATCGAACCCGTCGGAAAGTATAAAATCGATGTCGATGCCTTGCGATTGCGCGTTTTCACGCCCCTTTTCAAGCGGCATCTTGTTTATGTCCGATGCGGTCGCGTGGATCGCGATGCCTCGCTTGACAGCTTCGATCGCTAAAAAAGCGTGGTCGCTTCCTATGTCGGCAAAATATGTGCCTTTTCCGTATTCGTTTAATAATTCAAGCGCACATTCGAGCCTGTTTCCTATGTTGCTCATATGTAAATCTCCGTTCCCTGAGGTACGGCAAATCTGCCGTCCTCTTACTGCAAAAACGATGTTAATCGAGAATTTTGTCTTCCATAGTCTTGATGGCTTTTTTTGCTTTGCATTTCATCTGGTTGGTGCAGCAACAACGGTCAACGACCATCTTCGCGGCTGTCATACCCATAGCCGCACCGATCGCGGTCATAACCATATAAGTGCCCGCCTTGTTCGACGAAACCATTTTTTTCATACTCATCATAATAATTTCACCTCGAAACTATTATTTGACTGCATCATACGATTTATACTACCATAAATTGACCTTTCTTTCAATAAATATTACATAAAATTGCGTTAATAATCATTTTATAATCATAAAATCCTCCGAAATGCTTTGAATTTCAAAAAAAGTGTTGACAAATCGAAACTTCGAATATATAATTGAAAGTGCGCTTTTACGCGAGTTTTGCGGAAGGAGTGATAAAATGCTTGATTTGAAAAAGCTTCTCGACGGCTCGGTCTCCTCTGTGGACTTTTCGCTTTCGCTTGATGATTGCGATTTTGTCGATGAGTCTGTAAAGGGCTCCGTTACCGCTTCGGGTGTTATAACCAATCATTCGGGCGTTGTCCTTCTTTCGGGTGTTATAAGCCCTTCGCTGACCGTCGTTTGTGCGCGTTGCGGAAAGAGCTTCGGTTATTCCGATGAAATAAAGCTCTCCGCGAAAATCACCGATAAGCTCGCCAATGAAGACGAGGATGAGTTCATTCTCCTTGTCGATTCTGCTCTTGATTTGGACGAGGTTGTTCGGTCGGCTCTTATTCTCGAAATGCCTTCGCGCTTCCTTTGCAATGAGGATTGTAAGGGTCTCTGCCCTAAATGCGGTGCCGATCTGAATGTGTCTCAATGCTCTTGCGACACCTCCGACCGCGATCCCCGCTGGGACGTGCTTAAGGATTATTTCGATTAATTAAGTAATTAAAAAATATATAACTTATTTCAAGGAGGATTCCAACGATGGCAGTACCTAAGAGAAAAGTATCCAAGGCGAGAAGAGATAAAAGACGTTCTTCTGTTTGGAAGCTCGACCTTCCCGGAATGACCAAATGCCCTAAGTGCGGAGAATATATTCTCTCCCACCGCGTTTGCAAGAGCTGCGGTAGCTACGGCGGAAAAGTAGTTCTTCAGGTCAAGGATAAAGACTAAGCGAAATAGCGTGTTGCATTTCTCGGCAACACGCTTTTTTGTAATTTTTGCTATCAGCTAAGGTGATTTTATGGTTAAGATCCTTTCGGTCGAGCCCTCGTCTTTTGCCGAAAAATGCGGTATCCTTCCCGAGGATATCCTCGTTTCGATAAACGGTAATAAAATAAACGACGTTCTCGATTATCGCTTTTATATTATGGATAGATCCCTCGATCTGATCGTTGAGCGAGGCGGTGAGTCTTTGTCGCTTAATATCCGTAAACCCGAATATTCGGATATCGGACTCGAATTTTCGACATATCTTATGGACGAAAAAAAGCGTTGCCGTAATAACTGCATTTTCTGTTTTATCGACCAAAACCCTAAAGGAATGCGCGAAACGGTATATTTTAAGGATGATGACGAACGTCTTTCCTTCCTCCACGGTAACTACGTAACCCTTACCAACCTTAAGGACGAAGATATCGACCGTATCATAAAAATGCGTATATCCCCGATAAATATCTCGGTTCATACTACGAATCCTTCGTTACGCGTCGAAATGATGCGTAACCGCTTCGCCGGCGATTGCCTGCGATATATCGAAAAACTCGATTCCGCAGGTATTTCGATAAACGCCCAGCTCGTTTTGTGTAAGGGTATTAACGACGGTGAAGAACTTCGCCGTTCTCTTTCGGATCTGTGCGCGCTTGAAAATATCGAAAGCGTTGCGATTGTTCCGTGCGGTCTTACGGGCCATAGGGAGGGCTTGTATCCTCTCGTGCCCTTCGATTCGGCTTCAGCCTCCGCGGTCATCGATACAGCCGACTCGTTCGGTGATGAAAATATGGCTTCCCGCGGATTTCGTTTAGTATATCCCTCCGATGAGTTTTATCTGCTCGCGGGAAGGGAGATTCCCTCTGAGGAATATTACGACGGATATCCTCAGCTTGAAAACGGTGTCGGAATGATAAGAAGCGATACCGAGGAATTTCTTGAATGTCTTGAAAATCTCTCCGAAATGGAGTATAATAGAAAAGTAACCGTAGCGACCGGCGTTTCTGCGTTCGGGTTTATATCCTCGCTCGCCGAAAAGGCTATGGAAAAATATCCCCGCCTTGCCGTCTCGGTGAGAGCAATACAAAACGATTTCTTCGGCAGAAGCGTTACCGTAAGCGGTCTTGTTACCGGCGGCGATATAATAAATCAGCTTAAAAACACCGATTTGGGCGACGAACTGCTCGTTCCCGAAAATATGCTAAGAGCAGAAGGCGATCTTTTTCTTGATAATATTTCTCTTTCCGATGTTTCCAATGCTCTCGGTGTGCCCGTAACCGTTGTTCCGCGCGGCGGCTATCCCCTCTGCGAGGCTATGACGGGACTTAACTAACTAACAAACAGCAAAGGACTGATTCTGATGTCAAAATGTACTGTTGCGGTCGTCGGCAGACCTAATGTCGGCAAAAGCACCTTCTTTAATAAAATAGCAGGCGAGCGTATCTCGATAGTCGAGGATACCCCCGGCGTGACCCGCGATAGGATCTATTGCGACGTCGAGTGGAACGGCCGCCAGATGCTCTTTATCGATACCGGAGGTATCGAGCCCACTACCGAAAACTCGCTCCTCCGCCAAATGCGTGATCAGGCGTTGATCGCTATCGGAAGCGCGGACGTTATTATCTTTATGACCGAGCTTTCTGTCGGTGTTACCGCCGCCGATAGGGAAATAGCCTCTATGCTTAAGAAGAGCCGTAAGCCTATTATCGTTGCCGTTAATAAGGTCGATACGATAGGCGAGGTTCCCGCAGGCTTTTATGAGTTCTACGAGCTTGGATTTGAGGACGTTATCCCCGTTTCCTCGGTTCACGGTACCGGCACGGGCGATATCCTCGATAAGGTTATCGAATACCTCCCCGAAGAGGAGGATAATTCCGAAGAGGACGGCGCTGTCCGCGTTGCTGTAATAGGTAAGCCTAACGCAGGTAAAAGCTCGATAATCAACCGCATCGTCGGCGAGGAACGCGTTATCGTTTCGGATATGGCAGGTACTACACGCGATGCGATAGATACCTTCGTTGAAAATAAATACGGTAAGTATGTTTTCGTTGATACCGCGGGTATCCGCCGTAACGCTAAGGTCGAGGACAGAATAGAAAAATTCTCGGTTATCCGTGCGAACTCCGCTGTCGAAAAGGCTGACGTCTGCCTCGTTATGATCGATGCAAACGAGGGCGTAACCGCGCAGGATGAACGTATCGCTGGCCTTGCTCATAATTCGGGCAAAGCCAGCATAATCGTTATAAATAAATGGGACTCCATCGAAAAGGATAACTCCTCGGTCAATAAGTTCAAGCAGGAAGTGTTGACCTCGCTTACCTATATGCGCTACGCTCCCGTCGCCTTCGTTTCCGCGCTTACGGGTCAGCGCGTTGAAAAGCTCTATCCTCAGATAAACGAGATATATGAAAACGCGAACCGCCGTATAACGACGGGTCTCCTTAACGATTTTCTTGCCGACGTTACCGCGCGCGTTCAGCCTCCGTCGGATAAGGGCAGAAGACTTAAGATTTATTATATGACCCAAACCGGCGTGTGCCCCCCCACCTTCGTTCTTTTCTGTAACGATGCAGAACTGTTCCATTTTTCGTACCAGAGATATATCGAAAACTGCCTCCGTGAAGCCTTCGACTTCTCGGGCACACCGATACGCTTGGTGGTAAAACAAAAAGGCGAAAACCCGAAAGGATTTTAAGTATGGTTTATCTTCAAAAAGTAATACCCGATTGGTGCTACGGCATAATGGTAGAGAAAAACTTTATACTCGCTTGTATCCTTACCGTTATCGCGGGCTACCTTCTCGGCTCACTCAATTCCGCTATAATCGTTTCCAAATGGAAGTATAAGCAGGATATCCGCTCCTTCGGAAGCGGTAACGCAGGTCTTACCAATATGCACCGCGTTTACGGTAAAAACGGTGCCGTGTATACGCTTATCGGTGATATCTCGAAACAGATAGTTTCGGTGCTCTTCGGTTACGTGCTTCTCGGCTATCCCGGAGCATACCTCGCAGGCGCTTTCTGTATGATCGGCCATATTTTCCCCGTGTATTATAGGTTTAAGGGCGGTAAGGGCGTTTTGACCGCCGCTACCATGATCCTTATACTCGACCCTCTGGTTTTTGCCGTGCTTTTCGTGATCTTCGCGCTTGTGCTTCTTATTACGCGCTACGTTTCGCTCGCTTCGGTCATCTGCGCGCTCTGCTATCCCGCTGTCGTAAGTATCAACTATGCGAGAGGGGATGCGCCGATCGATTTCTTCGTGCTTTTCTGCGCGCTATTTATGGGTGCAACCGTAATCTTTATGCACCGCTCGAATCTTTACCGCTTGTTCAATAATCAGGAATCGAAATTCTCCTTCCGTAAAAAACCCGAAGCCCAGGAGGTTATCGATATGGAAGATAAAGAGAATGATGACGATACGACCTTCTATCCCCCCGCAACCGAGAAAAAGAAGAAAAAATAAAACTCATAACATTGCCGAAGGCAATTCATAACTCTAAACTGATAACTTGCGTAGCGGTGATGAGTTTGGGACGATGATTCGCTGCGTAACAATTAAACAAAACCTAACGCCCACGCGGAGAGAAGTCTTCAATTAAACCAAACCTCCACCGCGGGCGATAAAAATGTAGGGACAGGCGTC
>JAZSLN010000092.1:0-16976 GCA_045535385.1 Eubacteriales bacterium | reverse complement strand
CCTTGATCGCCGTTCTACGGCACCCGGTCAGCACGGCGCTGCAAACAAGAAGCAGAGAGAGTACGGTATGCATCTGCGCGAGAAGCAGAAGACCAAGAGATACTACGGCGTTCAGGAGAAGCAGTTTAAAAACTACTTCGTAGAGGCAGACCGCAAGGAAGGCATGACGGGTGAGAACCTGCTCAAGCTCATCGAGCGCAGACTCGATAACGTAGTTTATCGTATGGGTATGGCAGAGAGCCGTAAGGAAGCTCGCCAGCTCGTGCTTCACGCACACTTCACTGTTAACGGCAAGAAGGTAAACATTCCTTCTTACGAAGTTCGTAAGGGCGACGTTATCGCACTTAAGGAAACCAGCCGTAAACTTGAAAAATTCAAGATGCTTATCGAGAATATCACCGCAAGGACGGTACCTTCCTGGATGGATGTCGATAAGGAAAATATCGTAGCGACAATCAAAGAGCTTCCCAAGAGAGAAGACGTTGATTTCCCCTTCGAAGAACACCTTATCGTCGAGTTGTATTCGAAATAATCACTTCTGCATAACAGAAGTTCCAACTATAAGAGGAGGAAAACAGAATGATCGAAATCGAAAGACCGAATATAGCTACTGCAGAACTCAGCGAAGACGGAAGACACGGAGTGTTCGTGGTCGAACCGTTGGAACGCGGTTACGGTATCACCCTCGGCAACTCTTTGCGTCGTGTTCTTCTCAGCTCGCTTCCCGGTGTGGCAGCGTCCAGCGTGAAGATCGACGGTGTGTTGCATGAGATTTCTACCGTCCCCGGTGTTACCGAGGATGTTCCCGAAATCATTCTTAATGTTAAGGGAATCGTTGCAAAGCTTTATTGTCAGCAGCCCAAAACCTGTATTATTGACGTCCGCGGTGGTGAAGTTACCGCAGGCGACATTCAGGTTGATTCGGATATCGAGATACTTAATCCCGATCACCACATTGCGACCGTTGAAACCGGCGCGCCCTTCTTCATGGAGATTACTTTCGAACACGGCAGAGGATATGTTTCCTCGGAGAAGAATAAAGCCGCGGTTGAGAACCCTGTAATCGGTGTTATCTATACCGATTCTATCTTCACCCCGGTTCTTAAAGCTAATTTCACTGTATCTAACACCCGCGTTGGTAACATCACCGACTTCGATAAGCTCGAACTCGACGTTACCACCAACGGCACTATCGATGCAAAAGAAGCCGTTTCTCTTGCATCTAAGATTCTTAACGAGCACTTCAATCTCTTTATTGATCTTTCGGATGAAGCAAAGAATAAAGAATTCCTTGTAGACCGTCCCGAAACCAAGAAAGAAAAGGTTCTCGAAATGACTATCGAAGAACTCGATATGTCCGTAAGAAGCTTTAACTGCCTTAAGCGCGCAGGTATCGATACCGTTGAAGATCTTACCAACAGAACCGAGGAAGATATGATCAAAGTCAGAAACCTCGGCAAAAAATCGCTTGAAGAAGTTATCCAAAAGCTCCAGTCTCTCGGCTTGACGCTTAAGAAATCGGACGACTGATAAAAGCGTACCATTAAAATAAGGAGGCAAAGGAAATGCCCGGAACAAGAAAATTAGGCAGACCTACTGCTCATAGAATGTCTATGCTCAGAGGTATGGTAACCTTCCTTCTCGAAAAGGGAAGAATTGAAACTACCGTTACCCGTGCTGCCGAAGTCAGCGCACTTGCTGATAAAATGATCACTCTCGGCAAGAAGAATACCCTTGTCGCTAAAAGACAGGCTATCGCGTTCCTTAAGAAGGAAAGCGTAGTTTATAAACTCTTCACCAAGATCGCTCCTCTTTACGAAGAAAGAAACGGCGGTTACACTCGTGTTCTTAAAGTAGGCCCCAGACGTGGCGATGGCGCAGAAATGGCTATTATCGAACTCGTAGGTGCTGAATCTCTCTACACTGCAAAGGAAGAGAAGAAAGAAGAACCCAAGGCTGAAGAAAAGAAGCCCGCTAAGAAGGCTACTAAAAAGGCTGCTCCCAAGGCTGAAGCTAAAGCAGAAGCTAAGGAAGAAGCTGCTGAATAATTTCAGTAACATAAAAAGGACAGGTGCGAACCTGTCCTTTTGTTATGATATCAGAGATGAAGTGAAATTCGTTATTCTTCTACGCAGTCAAGCTTTTTTATATTATTCTTTATTCTGAATAAAACACTTAAATACATAACACTGGAAACAAAAGAAGATGGTGAAATAAGTATGCTGATGAGGTGAACTGACGCTTCAAATACTAATTTTGATACGGGTATGTCGCCGGTTTTGAAGAATAGTAAGTGAAATGAAGCTACAAAAGAATATACTCCTATGAGAAGCAATATCATAACGACTCCTACTACACACAAGGAAAAGACGAATAACAATTTTATGAATAACGCAAAAATTAATGCGTCTGCAGTGTGTTGAGGATTTTTGCCGCATTTGAAATCGTTGATTCCCGATATGATACCGATCGTTATTGCGATTTGTAACGCAAGCGGAATAAGCGAAACAATAGAAGCATAATTAATGCCGCTGTAAAGTAATAAAATGGATTTTTCGATAGATACCGCAACGTTTATAATGCTTGTTATCGCTACTAATAAAAGCCCGTCCTTCTTGCTTAGTCCTAAACAATGTCTTCTGAATATAAATAAACCTGTAAATAACATAAAAAAACTTATAAACGAAATGCTTTCGATAACGATCGAAACCCAAGAAGGGACGCCGTAATCAAGCTGATATATAATCATTGCAAAGCGACAAGAACATTTCTCAATAACTAAAGTTACTACGCTTAAAATAATGCCGATTAAAAATATTTTCGTCGAAAAATGCTTTTTGATTATATCGTTGAAAGTACCCTGAGGCATAAATACCACTCCTTTCTATATTTGTATTGTAATATATAATTGTTAATAAGTAAAGTAAAATCCGTTGTAATTGTTTTTCGTCATCTTGACTTTTCATTCCCTCTGTGCTAATGTAAATCTAAAGAAATGCACTCCGAATAATACAAAAAACGATATGACTTTTAAGGAGAACGATTTATGAAGGTATTAAGAATCGGCGTTGTAGGCGCAGGTAATATAGCACGTAGTGCGCACCTTCCCGCTTATAAACAGTTGACTAACTGTAAACCCGTCGCAATATGCGATATCGATTTCGAAAGGGCAAAATCAGTTGCCGCTGAGTTCGGTATAGAAGAGGTCTATTCCTCTGTCGAGGAAATGCTCGAAAAATCAGATATCGATGCTGTCGATATCTGTACTTGGAATAATGCACATAAAGACGTTCTCATAGCCGCCGCAAATAAGGGTAAGCACGTTATGTGCGAAAAGCCTCTTTCAATGAATCTTTCCGACGCACTTGAAATGGAAAAGGCGGTCAAGGAAAACGATATCGTCTTCTTCCTCGCTGTTCCCTCGCGCTTCGGTTACGCTAATATGTATCTCCGTGATATGTACGATAGGGGAGAATTAGGCGACGTTTATTATTCAAAAACTACTAATATCCGCCGTCGCGGTACTCCTTCGGGTTGGTTCACCGATAAGAAGACCTCGGGCGGCGGTCCCGTAATTGATATCGGTATTCATAGAATCGATGCCGCTTGGTATCTTATGGGGACACCTAAGCCTACCCGAGTTTCTGCTAACGTCTATAACAATATCGGCGACTATCAAACTAAGGGCGTCGGACGCTGGCAGGGTACCCCTTGCCCCGATAATAAGTTTGATTGCGAAGACTCGGGCGCAGGTGTTATCCATTTTGAAAACGGCGCAACAATGCTTTTCGAGGCAAGCTGGGCGATCAATGCCCCCGAAAAGAGTGAAACTCTTATCTGCGGTACAAAAGCAGGTGCCACGGTAGAACCTCTTGTGATTTACGGCGAACGTAACGAATACCTTTCTACCGATTCCGTTACGGTAAACCAAGCCAATGATAAGGTGAAATTGGAAATAGAGCATTTCGCTGACTGTGCATTGAAGGGCGATAAAAATACTAAATATCCGATAGAACAAGCAGTCGATATGCAAAGAATGCTTCAGGCTATCTACGACTCCGCCGAAAGCGGTAAAGAAATCGTTCTGGGAGAATAATTATGAAACGTAGATTTTTGGATGGGTTGGACATTTTATTAAGTATAATAATCGGTATGTGGATAGGTGTATTGATACATATGGCGGTTATTATGGTACTGCGTTTTAATAATGCAAGTGAGTTAACAGTTTATTTTGTTGAAACAGTTCTCTATATTGTAATAGTTCCCATAGTGTTGTATACAAGAACTCAGCGTAAAACGTATAAATCAACCCTTACATCCAAAATTATCGAATTTAAGTTTATAGACATTTTGATTCCTATCGTAATTGCCTTAGTATTACATTTAATATTGTGTTTTATTTTCAAATTTGCTATGTATATGTCAGGTTCAGGATGTTATCTTGCACGATTAATATTTGCTATTAACAGTCCTGATATTCCTATCCAAACCGGATATGAAGTACCTGTTGTATTGTACGCTGTTTGTACACTAGCTTCATATCTCGTCTACACTGCCGCTGTTTTTCTGAGTTATAAGTTGGGATACGATAAAGCGAAAAAAACACTAAAAGAACACGAGGAGCAAAGAAAATGAAAAGTTGTATAAGCACTTATAGCTATTACCGCCTTTACGTTGAAAGCGATTTTACACGCTTTGATGCGATAGATAAAACCAAAGAACTCGGTTGTTCGGGCGTTGAACTTGTTTTGGACGATACCACGCCCGACGGATCTACACCGCGTGAACACGCTCTTGCGCTTACTGCTCACGCAAAAGAGGTCGGACTTGAGGTGCCGATTTATACCACGGGCGCAAACTTTTTCGTTCCCGATCCCGAAAGGGAAGTAGAGCGTATCTGTAAGCATATAGATATCGCGTCCGAATGCGGTATTCCGCTTCTCCGTCACGATATAACCTATTCCTACTATGAAGGCTATGAGGGCGTCAAGACCTATAAAAAGGTAATCGAAGCCGTCGCACCCTATATCTCTAAGGTCGCCGACTACGCAAAGAGCAAAAACGTCACCACCTGCTCCGAAAACCACGGCAGATTGATGCAGGACAGCGACAGAATGCTCGAGCTGTTCGACGCGGTAAATAATAAAAATTACGGTTTCCTTTGTGATATAGGTAACTTCGGCGGAGTAGATGAGAACTGCTCTACCGCCGTTTCGAAGCTTTTAGACCTTATCGTCCACGTCCACGCGAAGGATTGCTTTACCCGCTCGGGTATGTCCTATAACCCCGGACGCGGCTTTAACGTTTCCCGCGCCGGTAACTACCGCCGTGCTACTATTTTCGGTCACGGCGACGTCCCCTCCTTCCAGATCCTCCGCGCTATTAAAAATTCGGGCTACGACGGATACGTCTCTATCGAATTTGAAGGTATGGAATCGGTACTTGACGGAGTTTCTATCGGCGCAGAAAACCTTAACAGAATGATATCCGACCTCGAAAGGTAATATGTAATGCGTATAATTAACGGTAATGTCCTTCTCGGAAACGAAAACCGTTTTGTTAAAACCGACTTGACTGTCGAAAACGAAATAATAAAATCCTTCGGTGAGGATCTAACCGAAGGCGAGATCTTCGATGCGGAGGGTTTGTACGTAATTCCGGGATTCATCGACACCCATATCCACGGCTGTGTCGGTGTTGAATTCGCTTCCCCCGACGAGGATTTTACGAAAGCTTCCGAATGGCTCGCAAGCGAGGGTGTAACCTCCTATGCGGCTACCGTACGAGCTATGACTCCCGATAGAACCGTTTCGGCGATAAAAAATATCGTACGTGAATCTAAAAGGGAATTCGCGGGTGCGTCCGTGCGCGGTATCAATCTCGAGGGCCCATTCGTGTCTAAAACGAAAAGCGGTGTTATGAATCCGCCCGATGTCGAATGCACTCCCGATACAGTCGCCCTCTTTTCGCGCGAGAGCGAAGGAATGCTTAAGATAATGACTCTTGCTCCCGAACGCGAAAATGCGCACCTTGCAGCCTCTGAGGCAGTAAGAAACGGTATAAACGTTTCGGTGGGTCATACCGACGCTACTTTTGCCGAAACTAAAGCGTTAATTGAAGCAGGTGCTACACGTGCAACCCATATTTTTAACGCTATGCGCCCCCTTTCCCACCGCGAAACCGGTGTCCTCGGTGCGGTGCTTACCGACGATAGGATTAATTGCGAAATGATCTGCGATTTCGTCCATCTAGACCCTGCTGCTATGGAAATAGTCTATCGCTTGAAGGGATATAAAAATATAACCTTAGTGAGCGATACGGGATTTATGTCGGGCCTCGGCGACGGAGAATATGTAGTCGATGGAAGAACGCGTATCGTTAAAGACGGTATATGCCGTAACCCCGAGGGAAGAATAGCAGGAAGCTGTGTTTCGATGCTTGTCGGCGCGAAAAATCTTCTTTCTATGGGCATCCCTCTGGAAGAAATTTCGGTTATGGCTTCACTCAACCCTGCGAGAGCATTAGGGGCGGATTCGGTTGTCGGAAGTATAGAATTAAATAAAAAAGCAGACCTTATTGTCTGCGATAAAGAGCTTAATATAAAAGCCGTAATTAAAAACGGCAGGAGAGTAAAATGAACTATAGAATAGGCGTGGATATCGGCGGAACAAGCGTTAAATTAGCCGCAGTGGATGAGAATTATAACGTACTCGATAAAATGCGTATTCCTACCGGTAAAAAGGCAACAGCCGATTATATTATAAACGAAATTGTAGATAAATGCCGCGTGTTAATGGCAAAATATAACGTCGTTTCGGTAGGAATCGGCTCGGCAGGTCAGATAGACCCGATAAACGGTGTAGTCCTGCGTGCGGGAAACCTTCCTTTTTCGAACGAACCCGTTGCGGTTAGAGTTTCTGAAGCATTGGGGATCCCTGTTTATATCGATAACGACGGTACCTGCGCCCTTATCGGCGAAAAGACCGCGGGCGCTTGTAAAGGCTATGACGACGCGGTAATTATCACTATAGGTACGGGTATCGGCGGCGCTATTATGATAAACGATCGAATGATACGCGGTCATAATTTCCGTGCGGGCGAGCTCGGTCATTTTGTTATCGACCGTAACGGAGAGGAATGCGATTGCGGTCTCCACGGATGCTTTGAGCAATATGCCTCCGCTTCTGCGCTTATCCGCCAAACACGTGCCGCCGCCGAAGCGAATCCCGAAAGCATACTCGCAAAGCTTTGCGAAAACGGAATCGACGGTAAGACCGTGTTTGAGGCGAAAGAGCAGGGCTGTCCCGTTGCTGATGCCGTTCTCGATGAATACGGCCATATTATATCCGACGGTATAAATAGCCTTGTTTATATTTTCCAACCCCAGATGATCGTTCTTTCGGGTGGTATCGCTAATCAGGGAGAAAAACTTCTTTCGATATTCCGCCACCGCCTTCTTATGCCTGACATAAAGGTTGCAACAACTACTCTCAACGGTAACGGAGGCATCATCGGAGCTGCATTATTAGGTACTCCTCATTCGCGCTAAGGATATTAACAAAGAACGCACAAAAAGGTTATTAATTAACCTAATTGTGCGTTCTTTTTTACTTTTTAGTTCGTTTTGTAGGGTTTTTAATTAAGAGAAACTATTATATTTTTTATGCTGTTTTTCCATCCTGCGTCATTCTGCTGCGCGCTCACTTCTGATTAATTGATACGCACGAAATTTGTATACTGTAGGGTCGGAAGTCTCGACAGTTCTTTACAAAACGATTTGCATTTTGCGGCAATTGATATCAATAACGCAACAAATAAAACTGTAGGGTATTGCGTCCTCGACTGTCCGTTTCGTGATTTTATCTATTCTTCCTCAATATCCTCTAACTCATAAAACTTCGAATTATAAAGGAATATCGCCTTGTCGGGCTTGTCATTATACACTACCGCGTAATAAATATCTCCTTCGCTTATCGTGTAGGTCTGTTCAAGCGAGATAACCTGTCTTCCGCACTTGTAAAGATACATCGCGTGCTCCATTGTAGAACTGCGACCTCTTTTTACCATTTTATCGTCGGTAACAACGCTTTGTACGTCATCGGTGATAATACTGTAATTACCGCTGGTTATCCTGTTTATATCACGCTTGTATATAAATAACAAGATAATCACGACAACGATCGGTATTAAAAACAAGCAAAGATATATGACCTTGTCCCAAGGTTCCTTTAACATGAAGAACTCATTGGAAATTTCGAACATCCCACACAAAAAGATAATAAAAAGCAATATTATTCCCGAAACGATCAAACCTGCATATAACTCAGCCTTTACCGATTCCAATAGCGATTTGTGTATGTATTCGGGACTTATTTTTTTCTTGCCCTCTTCTTGATGCTCGGGCATAAGCGTTTTGCTTTTGTAATTAGCCATTTTTTCTTACGAAACGACGTTTCGTCTTTCTCCCTTCAAAAATGCCTCTATGTTCTTACAAATCTCGTCTAAGCAACGTCTTCTCGATTCGAAAGCGCCCCAAGCCATATGCGGGGTAAGACATACGTTTTCGAGATCCTTTATCTCTTGATAGGGATGATTTTCTGCCATAGGCTCTACCGAATAAACGTCGCACCCGAAAAATCCGATTTTCCCATTTTTTACTGCTTCGCTAACGGCTTTTTCGTCTAAAATCGCACCTCTCGCTACGTTTACGAGGAAGACGCCGTCCTTCATTAATGCTATCTCTTGTTCACCTATCATACCGCGTGTTTCGTCGCTTAGAGGTACGTGTACGGTTATAATATCGGCTTCCTTCAGTAATCGTTCAAGCGTAACGCATTCAACTTCGTTTACCGGTGTGCGCTTGTTTGCAATAACTCTGCATCCCAGCGCCTCCGCCGCCATACCGACCTTTTTTCCGATAGCACCGTAACCGATTATGCCCCACGTTTTGCCGTCAAGCTCGTGAAATACGGGTGTAAGAATGTTTTGTACACCGCCCTTAGTGTAACTTCCGTCGGTTACGGATTTTTTGAATATATCGAGATTTACAGATGCGGATAAAACCATAGCTAGAGTCAACTGTGATACCGAATTGACTGAATAACCCGCTACGTTGCAAACGGTTATTCCTCTTTCTCTGCAATACGCAATATCAATGTTGTCGTAACCTGTCGCGGTAACACAAATTAGTCTCAAATTCTCGGCATTTTTCAGAACCGCTTCGTCCATTTTGACCTTGTTTACGATACAAATATTACATTCTCTTACGCGCTCTTCAACTTCGTCTCTTGCTGTGAGAGGATAAGAAACTACATCTCCGAAGCGTTCGAAAACCGATATATCCATATCGCCGCCCAACGTCGCGGCATCAAGTATAGTTATTTTGAGAGCGTTCATTATAAATCCTCATATAGTATGAATTTGAAAAAGTATATCATATTTTGGTCTTTCTGTCAAATTTTCTATTGAAATGAGGTGGATTATTTTGTATAATATTATGTGTATTTGAGTAGAGTTCTGATGAGGTGTTAATATGAAAGCGCGTGAAATAATCGAAAAACTCTTTACCTTCGGTTCGGATTTTAATTATACCGAAACCTGCGATACCTTGAAATGCGGTAACCCTGATGCGGAGGTAACTAAAGTTGCCGTCGCTATGTTCCCCACGGTAAAACTTATTAAGGAAGCAAAAGAATGGGGTGCCGAGCTTTTGATAGTCCACGAGCCCGCATACTATAACCATATGGACGAACATTCCGACGAATCGGTCGAGACTAAAAAGCGCGAGCTTTTGGAATCTACGGGTATGACGATGTACCGTTTCCACGACCATCCCCACCGTAATTATCCCGACCTTATCGCCGAGGGCGAATTTAAGTATATGGGTCTCGATGCCGAAATCGAATTCACCCGCGAATTCGACTTGGTGCGCGCTAAATTAAATAAACCCACAACTCCCGTCGAGCTTGCTAAGCTTATCGAAGAACGTCTCGGACTCAAACATCTTCGTATTTGCGGTACACGCGACGTACCTTGTACGAATCTTTCTGCTATGTTCGGCGCTCCCGGCGACGTTATGCATGAGCTTTCACGCCCCGAAACCGAAATGCTTCTTATCGGCGAGACCTGCGAATGGCGCTTGGGCGAATATGCCCGCGATGCCTCTCAGCTTGGTATAAATAAATCGCTTATTATTATGGGACACGTAGGCTCCGAAAGAGCAGGTATGGTCCATACCGCCGACTTGCTCGCCGCGCTCGTTCCCGATGTTGAAGTTAAATATTTCGAATGCGGTGAAGTATTTACTTACACCGATTAAGGAGTCTTTATGAACTTTCTTGAAATAGCAGAAAAACGTCAATCCTGCCGTGCTTACGATACCGAGAGGGAAGTGGAAAAGGAAAAATTAGATGCTGTCCTCGAGGCGGTCCGTCTTGCACCCTCCGCTTGTAACGGACAGCCGTATTTGCTGACCGTTTGCAGCGGCGAGCTCGCAAAGGATGTTGAATCGGCGACAACGAGATTGGGTATGAATAAATTTGCTACCCAAGCTCCGATCGCTATCGTTATTTCCGAAGGACCGCTGGTTAAGCTTGCTAAATTGGCTTCGAGTATGAAAAAACTGGATTATCGCTCGATAGATATAGGTATCGCCGTTGCCTACCTTACCGCCGAAGCCGAGGCGCAAGGACTTTCTACCTGTATTCTCGGATGGTTCGATGATGAAAAAATACGCGATTTGTGCGGAATAGATTCCCCCGTCCGTCTTGTCGTAACCCTCGGATACGCCGATAAGGACGATAAACTCCGCCCGAAGAAACGTAAGTCTATAGATGAACTTGTGGATTTCAAGGGGTGATATGATGATTTATACCGACCTTAAATATGATAAACTCCCGCTTTTGGGCTTGGGCTGTATGCGTCTTCCTACCCTCGAAAACGGAAAGATCGACGAGTCTCATACCCGAAAAATGGTCGAGCTCGCGCTTGAAAACGGTGTCAACTATTTTGATACCGCTTATCCTTATCACGGCGGCGAGTCCGAATTGGTAATAGGTAAGATACTTAAATCCTTTCCTCGCGAAAGCTTCCGCCTTGCCACTAAATACCCCGGTCATCAGATTCTCGACGCATACGACCCGAAGAGTGTGTTTGAGCATCAGCTCGAAAAGTGCGGTGTTGAATATTTCGACTATTATTTGCTTCATAATGTAAGCGAGCATTCGATTAAGACCTATATGGACCCTAAATGGGGAATCCTCGATTATTTCCGCGAACAAAAACGCTTGGGAAGAATTCGTCGCCTCGGCTTTTCCTCCCACGGCTCACTTGGAAATCTTACCGAATTTCTCGATTACTGTAATAACGATATGGATTTTTGCCAGATCCAGTTAAACTATCTCGATTGGACTCTTCAATCCGCTAAGGAAAAATACGAACTTCTTACCGAGCGCGGAATCCCCGTTTGGGTAATGGAGCCCGTTCGCGGCGGAAAGCTGGCAAAACTTCCCGAAAAAGCGTCCGAACGACTGAAAGCGCTTCGCCCCGACGAAACCGATGCTTCATGGTGCTTCCGCTTTTTGCAATCGCTTCCGAACGTTGCAATGATATTAAGCGGAATGTCGAATCTCGAGCAATTAACCGAGAATATAAAAACGTTTACAGAGCGTAAACCGCTTGACGAAAACGAGATGAATGTCCTTCTCGACGTTGCCGAAGGACTGAAAAATGCTGTTCCCTGTACGGGGTGCGGTTACTGTAAAGAGGGGTGCCCTATGGGATTAAATATCCCTGATCTGCTCTCTCTTTATAACGATTTCCGCTATTCTCCGTCTTCAAATATTGCCGCCCGTGTGGAATCTTTGCCGACGGAAAAACAGCCGTCCGCTTGTATCGGGTGCGGCGCTTGTTCGCAAATATGCCCGCAAAAAATCGATATTCCGTCCTGCCTTTCTTCTTTTACCGAAGAATTGTCAAAAATACCGTCCTGGGCTGAGGTGTGCCGTCGACGCGCCGAAGCCGCTAAAAAGATAAAAAAGTAAAATAACGGAGGAAACCATGTCCGAAAAAATATTAAAACGAAGCGAAGTACCCGTAGAGAATACGTGGAACCTTGCAGATATCTTCGAAAGCGACGAGGCTTGGCTCGCCGAATATGAATCCTTGAAGGAAATCCCCGTAAAGCTTTCGGCGTTTGAAGGTAAACTTTCCGAAAGCGCGTCTAATCTTTTGGAATACTTCTTTTTAGAGGACGAAATCGCCGTTCGCCTGACTAAGCTTTACGGATATGCGAACTGTAAGGCTGACGAGGATACTGCGAATAGCTTCTATCAGGATATGCGCGGTAAGGCGATGAATATCTACGTCGCTATTTCGAGCGCGTCCTCTTTCTCGACCCCTGAGCTTATGGCTATCCCCGACGGCGTTCTCGATGGCTTTTACCGCGAGGAACCCTCGCTTGAAACCTACCGCCGTCCTATCTATCAAATCCGCAGAAGAGCCGCTCACGTCCTCTCGCCCGAATGTGAAAGAATCTTAGCGATCGCGGGCGAAATGGCTGATAGCCCCGATAATATCGGTAGTACGTTGCGTGATGCCGATATGAAATTCCCGTCTGTAACCGATAAAGACGGTGTTGTTCATCAACTTACCAACGGCTCGTTCGTACCTCTCCTCGAAAGCGATGACGTCGAACTGCGTAAGAATGTTTTTGAAACCTATTATAATCGCCTCGGCGAGTTTAAGAATACTATCGCATCTACTCTTGATGCTCAGTTCAAACAGCTTCGTTTCTTTGCCGACGCGCGCAAATATAACAGCACTCTCGAAGCCTCTTTAGACCGAACCGAGGTACCGGTTGATGTTTATATGAATCTTATCTCGGCTGTTCACGATAATATGGATAAGATGTACCGTTACGTGGCTCTGAGAAAGAAACTGTTGGGTGTAGATGAGCTCCATATGTACGATGTTTACACACCCATTGTCGCCGACGCCGCAAGCGAGATTTCTTATGAAGAAGCAAAGAAAACGGTTCTCGAAGCACTCGCTGTGATGGGCGACGATTATGTATCTCTTCTCGAAGAAGGCTTTAATAATCGCTGGATCGACGTTTACGAAAACGAAGGGAAGAGAAGCGGTGCTTATTCTTCCGGCAGCGGAAGACCCCATCCGTTCGTGCTTCTTAACCATAAGGATAACCTTGATAGTATGTTTACGCTTGCCCATGAAATGGGACACGCGCTCCATAGCTATCACAGCACGGTAAACCAACCCGTATGTACGAGCGATTATGTTATTTTCGTCGCTGAGGTTGCGTCTATTTGTAACGAGATTCTTCTTATGCGCCACCTGCTTTCAAAAACCGAGGATAAAAAAGAACGTGCGTATCTTATTAACCATTTTTTGGATCAATTTAAGGGCACGGTCTACCGCCAGACAATGTTTGCCGAGTTTGAGTTGGCTATGGGTAAAATGAGCGAGAACGGCGAAACGCTTACGGCAGACGCACTTTGCGAAAAATATCACGAACTGAATAAACTTTATTTCGGACCGGATATGGTTTCCGATGACGGAATCGCTCTTGAATGGGCTCGTATCCCTCATTTCTTCTATAACTATTATGTTTTCCAATATGCTACCGGATTTGCCGCCGCCGTAGCGATCGCTTCCCGTATACTCGATGAGGGCGAAACTGCCGTTGCCGACTATAAACGATTCCTTTCGGGCGGAAGCAGTACCGATCCTATATCGCTTCTCAAAATTGCCGGTGTCGATATGTCCTCTCCTGAGCCTATTAATCAGGCGCTTAAGCTTTTTGATGAGTTGCTGGATGAAATGGAAACTCTTGTTTAATCGGTAAATTTTGTTTTCACAATTTGCGATTTTCGATAATCCAAAAAATTCAAATGATAAATGTTTTGTTGAGAAAAACAGAAAGGAAGAAAGATGAAAAAGTTCATTGCTCTTTTGCTTGCGGCTCTTTTCTTGCTTACCGCGTGTCAGGATCCGTCCGGCACAACGTCTGATCAATCCAACGTGCCTCAGGAGGACCAAGGAGTGAAACATACTCTTGTAAGTATAGGTAAATCTTATACTCTCAGCTCTCCCGCTAACTCGACCTATCCCGATAAGTTTGACCAACAGCTTACCGACGGTCAAAAGGTACCTAATGAAGGTGCTCACTATGTCGATGCCAGAATGGTCGGTTTCAACGAAAACTGCACAATCAGTATCGACCTCGGAGAAGATGGTAAGCGTGTAAATGCAATCGTTGCCAGAGCGCTTGATATGAGTATCGACGGCGTTAAGCTCCCTGTTACTGCGACCTTCAGAGGCTCCAATGACGGTAAAATATTCAAGAATCTCGGTAACGTTCGATTCGTACCTACCGGTGAAAATACCGTTGCCGAGGCTCGCGTTGACCTTAAGGAAGCTACCGATTATCGCTATGTTAAGGTTTTTGTGAAAAGAGATGCGAATTCGGGCTTCTTCTTTATGGATGAGGTCGAGGTATATTCCGATGTTCCCGAAAAGCCTGTAAACGATACAGTCGCTCTTGCTTATAAGGATGAAAAAATCGATCGCAAAGCGTGGAAAAAATTATCCACCGGCGTCGAAGCCGCTCCTCTCGCATATGAAAATGTCGCTCGTGCTTGTACATATTCTTTCGAAAATGCTACCTTTGATAAGCGCGCACCTAAAAACGATACTCTCTTGACCGACGGAGAACGTACAAACCGTTATTTCGGTGAAGATGTGTGGGTAGGCTTCAAAGCTGATTCGAAAAAGACAACCAACATAAAGCTCACGCTTAAGAAGAAACATACCGACGTTTATATGATAAAGGTACACGCTTTGGGCGGCGGTATCGATGTCGATTTTCCCGATTATATCGATGTTTACGGCTCCGAAAGCAATAAGGATTTCGTCTTTCTCGGCAGAATGTATGCTCCGTTGGAAGGTAATAATTATCCGTTTACCCTCCTTCTGCCCGAATATATAAACGTTAAAACGCTTCGCTTTGATTTCGCGAAGGGAACTACGAATTATTGGGTAGAAGAAATTGAGGTTTATGCAGGAAGCAACCAAGATCGAATGAATATGCTCTATTCGACCTTGAATATGCCTTATGTTACCGAAGAGGTTCTTTGGGATTCCTCCGACGCGGACTATAAAACCTCCCAAAACCTCCTTCTCGGAAGACCTCAGCAGGTTTCTGCTTCCTACTATGCGAACAAAAACTACGCCAACGACCAAGCTGAGACCGGTGATGATACCACTATCTTGACCGACGGGAAACGTTGTCAGAACTCTTCGCTTTATTGCTATTCGGGCGAATACTTCTATTCGCGTAACGGCGGCTCGATCGACTTCTTCTATGATCTCGAAAAATTGTCTTCGATCGATACCGTAAAAGTCAACTTTCTTGAACAGACCGATTGGGGCATTACCCGTCCTAAGCATATCGATGTGTTCCTTTCCGAAAACGGCGAGGATTGGTATAAGGTATACTCCTACTCCCGCAAAGACGATGAGGCTTTCAATAAAGCCGCTACCGCTATGACCGTCGGCGGAAAGTTGGAAAAAGCTTATGCCGCACGCTTTGTCAGATTCCGTGTAGAAAGTGCCGCTTTGTTTATCGATGAGCTCGAAGCATTCGGCAAAAAGGATATTAAGGGCGCGACACGCCTTGCTGAAAGCGGAATAAAATCCGTTATATACTATACAAATCCTGAAAGAGCCGAATATGCCGATGTTGATAACACCGGTATTAACGCAAAGGATATCCCGATAATCTACTGTAACGGCACTAAATCGGAAAGCCTCCTTCCTATGGTTGCTTATCTCGATAAAGAAGGCAAGATCAAAGATACCTTTATGGATGGCTTCCTTATCGGACCCTACGGCCCCGCTCCCTCCGGTGCTATGCCGCACCAGAATACTAATAAGGCTGATTGGGAATACCTCCACAATATGTATTTCAATGGGGCCTGCAACCTCGGACACCTTGATGAAACGGTTCGTCAGGTTAAGGAAGAACTCGGTATAACCGATTATAAGGTTAAGATCTATTTCACTTTGTATACCGTTCTCGATACTATGACCGATTTCGGCGATGTTGACGGCGACGGTGTTTCCGAAGATCTTTCTACTCCCGCGGGAAGAAAAGCGGTTGTCGATTGGTTTACTTCTAAGTGTATTACCGAATTTGAAGCCCGCGGATATAAGAACCTCGAAATAGACGGTTTCTATTGGGTGAACGAAGCCGTTTCTTGGGAAAACGATGATGCTCATATAATCGCTGAGGTTTCCGAATATGTTCACGCAACCGGTTATAATTACCTTTGGGTTCCTTATTATGTAGCTAACCGCTATTATCTCGGTTATGAGCTTGGATTTGATGCGGTATCTATGCAGCCTAACGCGGTATTCTCTACCGACGCTCCTCTTTGGAGAATCCCCTCTGCTTCCGAGCTTACCAAGCAGTATAATATGTGCGTTGAGATAGAGCATAGCTATCAGTGCTTGGGAGACCCCGAATTTGCGCGTACTTATATGCTTTACCTTTACTACGGCGCGTTGACGGGTTATATGAACTCTATCCACGTTTATTATCACGACCTTGAAAATATAGCGAAGCTCGCGTACAGCGACAGCGAGCTCTGCCGTATGCAGTATGATGCTACTTATCATTTTGCGAAACGTGATTTGGATATAACCCCTGATAAGAAGGATACGGTTAAATTAACTACCGCTGTAGACACTATTGTAAACGGCACGCTAAACTCTGATAACAAGCTTTCGCGCTATACTCTTACATCCTCTCCCGAACACGGTTCGGTGGTTCTCACTACCGACGGTAATTTCCGTTATTTCCCCGAAAAGGGATATAAGGGCAGTGATACCTTTACCTATACCTACAATAACTTCCTCGGCGAATCCGAAGAATGTGTTGTTGAAATAACGGTCGGTTA
>JAZSLN010000121.1:0-41333 GCA_045535385.1 Eubacteriales bacterium | reverse complement strand
GCCCAACACTGGCAGTGTGGGGGCCAGGGGTTCGAATCCCTTATGCTCCACCATGTAAAAAACCTCTTTTGTCTGGTAGACAAAATAGGTTTTTTACAATTATATCCGTTCCTGCCGGAACGGGCGATATATCTTCGATATGATATCCTTTATGGATACTCCATAAAGATGATATACGCCTTCGGCATATGAAGGAACGGATATTATATCATGCTTGCGAAGCAAGTATATCATGCGGCGCATGCCGTATATCATATCGCGTCAGCGATATATCATTGTAAAGGACATCGTTTTATGGTATAGTATAATTAAAGGAGGTGATCCGATTGAAAATTCATGGCGTAAAAAGAGAATGGTCAAGACCTTTTTGGGTGCGATTCAAAAAGCATTATTGTCCTATTTGTATGAATTTGCTTACAACAGCCAAGGTATCAAAGATCGTCAACTCAAACTCCGAAGAAGCAAAAGACTATGATTTTTCTTCCGGTGACACCTATATGATAGGAAACATCAAATTTATTTGGACGGAGTTTTTATGTGCCGCTTGTGGCAAAGCATACTCAATACAAGAAATTAGAGAAAATGAGAAAAAGAGCAAATAATATATACTACTTGCGCCAACGGCGCAATACTTCACTTGGGCGCAAGTCCAAGCTTCACTGCGGCTTGCCGCAACTTCACTTTTGATGATATACAATGCCCCGCATTGATGATATACCGCAACAAGTTGCGGATGATATACACGCCTACGGCGTGATTGGGATGCGAGATTTCGGGAAGCACTTGAATCCCCTTGAAAAATATGGTATAATACACTTAAAGAGGTGATTTGAAATGAAGAAAGTAAATATTTTACAACTTATAGCCTCCATTTGTTTACTGATTGGCACTGGTATAAATCTGTTGAAACATTTTATAGAGATTCCATTTGCACTCGATGTTTGTGCAGTACCACTTCTCTTGACATCGGCGATCTTATACGGTATTGTCATTGTCAAACTGATAAAGATCAGAAAAAACAAAAAGAAATAATTCTTATTGGTATTATTGGACACCTTTTGTTCGTTTTTTCTGTTCAGACACCTTTTACCACGTTTAGGGCAAACAAAAAACGCACTTTTGTCTACCGACAAAGGTGCGTTTTTTGAACTAAGTGTTCCGCTTGCACGGAACGTGAAATATGCTTCGCAAATGAAGCGCACTTCGTGCGTGAAGTGTGCCTTCGGCACGATATGCGGAACACTTAACTTCACTTTGCGCCAACGGCGCAATACTTCACTTGGGCGCAAGTCCAAGCTTCACTGCGGCTTGTCGCAACTTCACTTTTGATAACATCCGAAGCTTACACCTTGATTGATTTACAAAAGTATGCTATACTTTCTCCGAGGTGAATCATATGAACAACAACCAACCCGAGCTCAGCCTACATCTTCAAGACAACGAATGGCCGCTCGATTATATAGACCACGACAGGCAAATTGTACGCGCGATTGTCTTCGACGAAGAGGGATATTTTTATTTCGTGCGTGCTGAGCGCGACGACGATTTCGGAAAAGCTACTTTAATCGAAACCTCGGGCGGAGGGGTTGAGCGCGGAGAGGATTTGAGTTCGGCTATCGTCAGAGAACTGAAAGAAGAGTTGGGCGCAAACGTTGAAATACTTTGCAAAATCGGCGTGGTTGAGGACTATTATAATTTGATTCACCGACATAATATAAACAACTACTATCTCTGCAAGGTAATATCCTTCGGTGAAAAGAATTTAACAGAGGATGAAATAAAAAGCTTCCATCTGAGCACGTTAAGGCTTACATACGAAGACGCATTGCTCGAATATCAAAAATGCTCGACAACAAAAATCGGACGGCTTATCGCCAACAGAGAGATTCCCGTATTACAGCAAGCAAAAGCAATGATTGATAATATATAACGGTGTATTGACATCCGCCGTACTTTATGCTACAATACACCCACGACAAAAGAATAAACGCAGGTCATCGGGCGAATACGCCCGTTGTCGGACGTACTGCTTTGACGGTACCGTCCGGGGATAAGGAAATCGCGGTGGGAATCCGCGGCAACAGCCATTACCGTATCTCTTATTAATAAGTCAAGTCGGAATGCTTATCGGTCTGCGGCACGTAAAAGTCCTTGGGCAAATTGGGGGATATGTGTAAAGAATAGGGTCGGATATTTTCCGTCCCCTTGTCGGTATGGGCAGGATACCGCGTTTTTCACAGCACCCCAATGAAGGGTGCTTTTATTTTATCCTTTTGCAAAAAATGAAAGGATTAAAAAACAATGAAAAAAAATCTAACCTCAATCTTATTACTCATCCTTGCCGCTGTTTTGGCATTTTCGCTATCTGCATGTAACAACGAAGGTACCAACAGCTCGGCCGTTTCAAACGACAACTCGGAAATTTCAACCGAAATTTCGCAAACCGAGAATCCTCAAACATCGGAAAGCTCCGATGCTGTCTCCGAAGTAGAAAAAACCGGCTTATGGGCAAATGCGACCTATCTTAAAGATACCGAATTCGGTTCGGGCGCAAAAACCGCGGTTGTCGAAGTGAAGATCGAAGATCAGACCATAACCTTTACCGTAAAAACCGACAAAAAAACTGTCGGAGAAGCACTTATCGAGCATAAGCTTATCGACGGCGAAGAAGGCGCATACGGTCTTTACGTAAAGGTCGTAAACGGAATCACCGCCGACTACGATATCGACCAGAGCTATTGGTCGTTCTATATCGACGGCGAATATGCCACCTCGGGTGTAGACACTACCGATATCAAGGAAGGCGCGATCTACCGTCTTGAATACACAAAATAATCCGCCCGAAAAACAGAAAAAACCGTTCCTTACTGTCCGCGAAATAGTTATGTTCGCGATGTTCGGGCCGCTTATGTTCTGCTCGAAGATAATAATGGAGGCTCTGCCGAACGTTCACCTGCTCGGAATGTTCACAATGGTATTCACTCTCGTTTTTCGCAAAAAAGCGTTAATACCTATCTACCTCTATGTTTTTATCAACGGACTTTATGCCGGATTCAATGTATGGTGGGTTCCCTATCTTTACATCTGGACGGTTCTTTGGGGCATCACTATGCTTTTGCCTAAAAAGATGCCGCGCAAGGCACAATGCGTGGTTTATCCGTTAGTATGTGCTCTTCACGGATTCGCGTTCGGAACGCTTTATGCTCCCGCCCACGCGATAATGTACGGTTTCGACTTCAAGCAAATGCTCGTCTGGATAACGGCAGGCTTGCCGTTCGATGCGATTCACGGTGTCAGCAATTTTTGCGCGGGGTTACTTGTCGTTCCTATGGCCGAGCTTTTAAGGAAACTGCTCGAAAAGGGCGCTGTACGTAAATAACTATAAGCCGAGGTAACCCCCTCGGCTTCAGAGCAAAGACAACATCGGTCTTTACGTCCTCAACAAAAAAATGCAACACTTCTCAAACGGGAAGTGTTGCTCTCTTTTTATATAAGTAATTGGTTTTTTTATTATATTTCCAAGGACTTCGAAGAAATGCTCGACTACCTTACTCTTGTAAGTCTACGCTCGCATTTCTCCGAAAATCCCTTCGTTTCTCTTCCTCTGCTTTATTATTGGCTGGTATTAGCAGTCGTTTCTTAGGTTCTACACCCATATCTACGCACGGTAGAGGCTCGTAAAGCAGCAATAGATTGACTTTCTGACCTGTCTGCCGTATACTGAGCGCAAGAAAGGCGGTTTTATTATGAAACGTTATTGCAAAATTATATGTTTATGTATGACAATTGCTATTGTGCTCTCTCTTTTCGGATGTTCTCGCAAAACCAATACTATTGAATTATTTGAACCGCAAAACGAAGGTTATATTAACTATAACAACTATGTTAATATGGACGAATTTGCAGGTTATATGGACTATCGCGACGGGGTCCTTATGTATGAAACCTTGTCCTTTTATGGTGTTTTCGACTCAAAAGTAAATAGGATAACCGAATCGGGAACACAGACGGTAGAAGGACTGACGGCGCCCTTTCAAATGACCGAAAACGGATTTGTGTACAAAAACGATTCGAATTTGATATATCGCGACCTTCAAGGCAAAGAAACCGTAATTAAAGAAGATGTATACCGCTTTGTTGTTTACAAATCTATTGTTTTGTATCAGCTCTATTACACATGGGATTATGATAACGAAGAATCGTATCGCGACGAGCTTTTCGTATATGACCTTACGACAGACAAAACCGAGATTTTTTTCGAGAATCCGGGCGAGTACGTTATCTACAAAGACTGTCTGTATATCACCGATGACGAAATGAGCGATGCCGCATTATATAAAATCTCCCTTGATACACGAGAAAAGCAATTCATTTGCAACATCGAAATTACAGAATATCCGTACTCTTTCCAAATTTCCAACGATACGCTTATCATGCCACAGCTATATACAGAAGAGTCGGGAGAGGATCATTTTGGTCTTTTGAACCTGAATACCCTGCAAACAACAACCTTGCCGATTTATGGAGGGTTGTATGATCTCTACTTTATATGCGAGGGCGACACTATCTATTATTCTTACGAGGGTATTATCCGTGATGGTTCGTTAAACTTCCCGGACAAAGACAACGAACATAACGGAACCTGGAAAATAAATATGAATACCGGAGAAGAAGAGCGAATCAGCGACGAGATTTATACTCGCTTATATCTCTTCGATAAAACACATTTATACGGATATAGCGAAAAGTACGGAATAACCGAAATCGTTTTGGATTAATATTACACAAAAATTATCCGTTGGGTGGTTTTTGTTCTTAAAGATGATTGCTTTCCAAAGATGATTTTATGAACAACCACACCGAACTTTACCTACACTTTCAAGATAACGAACAGAAGCTCGATTATATAGACCTCGACAGGCAGATCGTAAGAGCCATTGTCTTCGACGATTCGGGTTGTTTCTATTTTGTGCGCTGAGCGATAATGTTAAATTTTGATTTAGAGCAAATACTCGTCCGGATAACCGCGTATTTGCCGTTCGATGCGATTCACGGTGTAAGCAATTTTTGTGCGGGGTTACTTGTTGTTCCTATGACCGAGCTTTTAGGGAAACTGCTCGAAAAAGGTTCTGTACGTAACTAAATATAAGCCGAGGTAACTCCTCTGCTTTATTATTGGCTTTCTACACCCATATCTCCGCACGGTAGAGGCTCGAAAGACAGCAATAGATTGACTTTTCGGCCTATCTGCCGTATACTGAGCGCAAGAAAGGCGGTTTTATTATGAATGAATTTTTCAAATCGGAAACCTTCAGACTCACGTTCAAAATTCTTTTGACCTGCGCCCTGGTGTGCGCTTGCCCGATCGCTATAATTCTTTCGGTATTTTTACTTTCCTTAGGCGGATTCTGGACCGTAACCATATGCGCAAGCGTTTTACTGCTTCCGTTGGCGATTCCGCTGATTTGGATCAAAAAAAGAAAAATATACCTTATATCCTACGTATCGTATCTTTTATGCTTTGCGATACTTTTCGGCACTCAGGCGGGTATGATGATCTACGACGACGCCATTACCATCGACACCGCACCTGCTATCAACGTATACGAATATCTGCCCTTCGAGGAAGATTCCAAAATAGTCAAATACGACAGCAAAACCTTGAGCTTTGACGGGCTGACGCAGGACGAGCTTCCCATCATTGACGGCGCGGCGGCAGCGTTTCCGGTATATTCGGCGTTCGTACACGCGGTTTATCCCGAAACAACGGAACTCCACGACGGCGTTTTCGAATATAATAATACGGTAAACGGATATGCCGCTCTCGGTTTGAAGGAAACGGATATTTTCATCGGAGCCGCACCGTCGAAGGATCAAATAGCAGATGCCGAAGCGTTCGGAACGACCTTCGAATACACCCAAATCGGCTCGGAAGCATTCGTCTTCTTTGTTAACAAGGACAATCCAATTGAAAGTCTCACGGTCGACCAGATAAAAGGTATCTACTCGGGAGAGATCACAAACTGGAGCGAGGTCGGAGGCAAGGACGAGGAAATCGTGCCCTTCCAGCGAAACGAGGGTAGCGGAAGCCAGAGTATGCTTATACGTTTTATGGGCGATACTCCCATCATCGAGCCGAGCACCGAAACGAGGATAGGCGGTATGGGCGACATCATCGAGGATGTAGCCGACTATAAAAACAAATCCACCTCTATCGGTTTTTCGTTCCGTTTTTATGTGGAGGGTATTATTAAAAATCCCGATATCAAAATGATAGCTATCGACGGCGTTGCTCCCACCGCGGAAAACATCAGAAACGGATCATATCCCATTATTGCGCCCGTATACGCAGTAACTTACGCGGGCAACGACAACGAAAACGTACAAAAGCTGCTCGATTGGATGCTGTCCGAAGAAGGACAGCATATCATCGAGGAAACAGGATATGTCGGAGTCGGCACCAAATAAGTAACAAAAACCCTCTTTACACAAGAGGGTTTTTATCTATAATCCTTCGCCTTGACGAAGCTTTCTCGAATCCATTTCGCGGTTTATGGTATTAATCACCGTCTTTTTATCCGCGCTCCAAAGAGGCGAAACGAGATATTTCTTCGGCGCGTCGCCGGTTATTCTGTGGAGGACTATATTATCGGGAATAATGCGTATACAATCGAAAAGTGTGTCGATATATTTATCCATCGTCAGAGTTTCGAATTTCTCCGCGAGATAATCATCACAAAGGTCGGTATCTCTTAAAACGTGAAGAAGCTGTAATTTGATTCCGTCGGTACCGCATTTAACGGCATATTCAACCGAAGAAAGCATATCCTCGCGAGTTTCTTCGGGAAGACCGAGAATTATATGGGTTATGACCTCGATTCCTCGCTTCTTTAATTCGGAAACCGCCTTTTCATAAACATCGTTATTGTAGCAACGTCTTATATATCGGGCGGTTTTCTCGTTAGATGTCTGTAATCCGAGCTCGACCCAAATCGGCTTGATTTTATTAAGCTCGGCGAGCAGTGAAAGAACATCGTCGGGCAGGCAGTCGGGGCGAGTGCCTATCGAGACCGCAACAATATCCTCGCGGTTTATAACCTCGGTAAAAACATTTTTGAGATAATCGATCGGTGCGTAGGTATTCGTATAGCTTTGAAAATAGGCTATAAACCGCGTTGCTTTGGTCTTTTTTGCAACGAGCTCCTTCGCCTTCTCTATCTGCGACGGGATATCCACACCCTTCGCGGCGAAATGGGAGCTTCCTTCGTGGCAAAAAATACATCCCCGCGTATCCAAAGTGCCGTCGCGGTTCGGGCAGGTCAACCCGAGATCGAGCGAGAGCTTATAGACCTTTTCGCCGAAGCGATTTAACAAATATTCATTTAACGAATAATAATGTTCGCCCATACGCGCACCTCCGTTTTGAAACATTATAGCAGACCTTAAAACAATTATCAATCAAAAGATTGACGAACCTATTTTGATTTGATAAAATATAAAAAACACATATCGGAGCAAAAAATGAAACTTTCGACAGAATTCCGTTCTATCGCGCGCCACGTCGGCGAAGAGCGTGCGATTGAATATATAGCAAAAGCAGGCTTTGACGCTTGGGATTTTTCAATGCTTTGTATGGTCAACTATAATTGGTCGACCAACGTATGCTCGCCCTGCGATCATCCGCTCGCGGGAAACGAATATCTTAAATTCGTCCGCAGACTGAAGCAGGTCTCCGACGATTGCGGTATCGTTTGCAACCAGTCTCACGCCGCATATCCGACCTATTGTAAAGCCATCCGCGACACCTTCGAGCGCGCTTTAGAATGTACCGCCGAGGCGGGTGGAAAGATTTGCGTTATCCACCCCGACAACTACAAGTCAGCCGAAGAAAATGCCGAGATGTTCCTCGAGCTTCTTCCTGTTGCGAAACAATACAGCGTAAAGATCGCCTCTGAAAATATGTGGAGCTGGAGCGAGGAAAAGGGCTGCGCCAGTCCTGCCGCCTGCTCGAGCCCGAAAAGCTTTAACGACCATCTCGACGCCGTTAACGACGAATTTTTCGTTGCCTGCCTCGATATCGGCCACGCAGAGATGAAGGGTGTTGACACAAGTGCTACGGAAATGATCCTCGCGCTCGGCGACAGACTTCAGGCTTTACATATTCATGACAACAACCATCTTAACGACTCCCACCAGATACCCTTTTCGATGGATATCGATTTCGATCCGGTTGCCGACGCTTTAAGGGAGATTAATTATTCAGGTTATCTTACGCTCGAAGCGGTGAATTATCCCGCGAAGTTTAATAAAGACAACGTATTTTCTGCCGTTTGCGATATGCAAAAGGCGGCAAAAAGATTATCGGATATGATAGAAGGCAACATATAAAAAGATCATACCTTAACAGGAGAGTTTTATGAAACGAGAAATTATAACCGACATTCCCGAGCATTCGTGTGTAAGTGTTGACATATGTAATCGGAAGCAATATCTCGATGTATTAAACAAAATCCGCAAACTCACACATAAAATCATCATCGTTCAAATCGAAGGTCCCGTGGAAAACGATCCCATTATTAATATTGCTTGCAGTATGTTACATTTAGAGAAGAAAGAAATCGTCAGCGAATGGTACGGAACGATAGCTGAAAGAGGCAGAGGTGCCGTCCAATATACCTTCAGCGCTGTTCGCAACCGAAAAGAATTTTTTGGTTGGCTAGCTTCTTTAGATTCGTTTTGGGACGGAATAGATGTTAACGATGACTTCCCCAACGCACGATTCGACGATATCGCTTTTCTGGATGAGCACGGTAAATTACTGTTTTATTCCACCACGCACGAGGATTATTTTGCCGTCAGAAAAGACTTGGTTTAACAAAACACTCATATAAACGTATGAGCCACCTTCGTAACAGAGGGTGGCTCAATTATTTTTATATTTTCATTATTCCGAATGCGTCAAGCACAGACGAAACGAGAATAAGAACGATAAACACGGGGCATACATATTTGATCATAACCTCAAAAAGCTTTTTGCTTTTGAATTTTTTACCGTTTTCGATCTCGTCGGTGAGTGTTTTTGTCTTAATAAAATATCCGACAAAAATACAGGTGAGCAAAGCAACGATAGGCATAATAACGCTATTTGCCGAAAAATCGAACATATCTAAAATTCCCATTCCCGCGACCTTGATATGACTCCAGACGCCGTTACCGAGCGAGGAAGGAAGACCGAGAAGGACAGAGCCGACGAAAACGAACAAGCAGGTGAATTTTCTTCCCCAACCGAACTTATCGCGGAATATCGAAACGACAGTTTCCATAAGCGATATCGAGCTCGTTAACGCGGCAAACAAAACGAGAAGGAAGAACAACGCGCCGACGATATTGCCTGCAACACCGCCGATACTGTCAAACACCTTCGGGAGCGTAACGAACATAAGTCCGGGGCCCTTACCGAGCGCACTTTCGTCGCCGCCCGAGAAGGAGAACACCGCAGGGATGACCATAAGTCCCGCCAAAAACGCCACACCCGTGTCGAACAATTCTATTTGTCTTACCGAGCTTTCTATACTTACGTCCTTTTTCATATAAGAGCCGTAGGTTATCATAATACCATAGCGAGCGACATCGAATAGAAAAGCTGACCCATAGCGGCAAGCACGGTCGTAACCGAAAACTTCGAAAAATCAGGCGTTATATAGTAAAGAACACCCTCCATCGCGCCGTCCATAGTCATCGAGTAGACCGCGATACCTATAGTAAGCGCGATCAAAACAGGCATCATAAACTTGCTGACCTTTTCAATACCCTTTTCAACACCCAAAAGAACAACAAGCGCGGTTATACCGATAAACAGTAAAAACCAGCCGATCGGCTCGATAGGGTTCGAAATGAAAGAGTCAAAATAACCCTCCTTCGCCGCCTCGGCAGCACCGCCCGTGGCAAAAACCGAAAGGTATTTCGCGACCCAACCGCCGATTACCGAATAATAAGGAAGAATTATCATCGGAACGATCGACGCAATAACGCCGACAAACTTAAAACGTTTATCGAGTGCAGAAAACGCACCTATCGCACTTTTTCCCGTCTTACGTCCTATCGCAATTTCGGCACACATAAGCGCAAAACCGAAGGTAACGGCAAGAATAAGATACACCAAAAGAAATATACCGCCGCCGTATTTTGCCGCAAGATAAGGGAAACGCCATATATTACCAAGTCCGACAGCGGAGCCTGCCGCCGCAAGGACAAAACCTATTTTTCCTGTAAAACTGCTTCTTTTTTCGTTCATTTGTAAAACTCCTTGTAAACAACAAGAGGTATTATAACATAAACACATAAAGAATGCAATAAAAAAGAACAGAGAATGCATTTGCATTCTCTGACTTTCAATCATTCGAAAAAGTTTATGTTTTCGAAAGTAAATATCTGGTACCTATACTCATAATCCTCGCCAAAATCAATACTCACTATTGTTTTTTCATCACTTATAAGCGCGCCTAATATCTCTATATTATCTTCAGAAAATGATGGAGTCCATGGTATTACATCGTTATATAATATATCCAAATACGTCTCTTCTTTTTCCACTTTGCTAAACACTTTTTCTTTGTCAAGTCCCAAGCAACCTAAATATTCATCAAAGGAAAGTTCCTTATCATTTGCGATGTCGTAATAATACATACAACAATCTTGCCAACCGCTGCCATGTTGGACACCGCCCAGATTGACTATGCTTATTCCCAAAAAGTTTTTTTTGACCGCGTACTCGTAATCAACATTATATAAGTGCCCGTCTTCCTCATCGTTTACCAATTCTTCATAAACATCAAAACAGCTATCATACATTTTTTTGTTTAGTTCTTTTGCCCCCTCGGTTTCTCTTGCGATTTTAGGTAATATCACAGTATGTTTTCCAAAATCACAAGGATCATATCCATGAATTTCATGACAGATAGGCACTACATCCTTCTCATAATTCAATGCATCGACGACTATGTCGGTACTGTTGCCAAACAAATTCATTTCGAGTTCTGCATACCACCACTTGGTAAATTCGTAGGGAGTATCGTAATAAATCGTCACGTTTTCATCATCGATAAGGGCATCCAGAATATTAAGATCGCACTCGATTTCTGAAAGATACTCTTTGATTTCAGCATATCCATCATTTTCTTTAACCTTTTTTGTCAAGACAGAATTATTAAGTCCTAACCGTTCAAGGTATTCGTCGAAGGTTATTTCCTCATCGTTACTTAAATCGTAATAATATACTTCGTATTCGGAATTCACTCCACCTGCTTGTACTGCCTCATCATACTCGACTGCAATAGCAATTAAATTCTTATATACACTATATTTATAATCAAAGAAATATAGGTCGTTACCTTCTTCATTAGCAACGAGGATATTGTAAGGCGCACTGTATGTGTCATAAATTTTTTTATTAAAGGTTTTTATGTTATCGGTTTCTCCGACTAACTTCGGTATAATAATGTAATGTGTTCGATATTCTTCCGACAAATTTTCATCAATGACATCAACCGGTTTCTCATAATTCAACGCATCGACGACTATATCTGCTGAACTATACGAGTGCTCGAATCTTGCAAATTCGCACCTTAGAAGCGGTTTCGTGCTTGCAATGACTTCGTATCCCAACCCCGGTTGTTTGTACTTTAATTTCAAGTTCAATTCGAATACTTCGGCATAAAGGCACAGAACCGCATCGGTTTCTAACAAGTTTTCCTCCACGTCTTTAGATGCATTCAAAACGATGCTTCCTTCGCCATCAATTCCTATCCTTGTTAGACACAAGTCGAGAACGTTTATATTGCCTATGTACAACATGGCTGAAACATTGAGAACTTGAAAATCCACTTTGGCTTCTGCTTCGGCTTTTATATACCAATCGTACTCTGAGGTATCTTCTTGTTTTGTGTTGCCTTGATTTTTGACTAATTCTCCATCCTTGAAAACGTCATACTGATATGCGAGCGTTCTGGAGTATGAACAGAAAACCTCGGTTCTTGCGGTAATGTTACCATTGATATCGGTATACAGCATAAGTCCGACCGTGAATGGCGCAGATACCTCATCGCTTGCCGGTCCTACTCTTACAGAAAATGTTCCGCCGTTCCAAGTAATGAAAACAAGAGGCATTAACTTTTCGTTCAAGCCTTCAAAGTAAAAATTCTTGTTACCAAAAAGCTCCATTCTGGACGGTGTTCCCGAAATTGACCAATTGAAATTACCGTTCAATTTTGTTTGCGCATCTAATTTGCCGCTCGTTTTGACGGATAAATCGTCAAACCCATCTTTAATACTCCAATCGCGCCCCTCGCTACCAACAATATCAAACGAAATGTCCCGCAAAGCGGCATGGCCGGTTAATTTCAAGCTTGCAGAAGCCGAAACCTTTTCTGCCCAATCGTCATAAGTCAAAATCGGTGCTTTACATATCCTGCATGCGCGCAATTCTTTTTCGAACACCGCATCTTTCAAGGAAATGCTAAACTTACTTTTCGCAAGACAATGACAAGTGTCCCTATGATAACAAAGCCCTGTCTTGGTATAATATACCGTAGTATTATTTGCTTCGTCCGCGCTTGTTACTTCTTTACGTTCGATTTTTGTCGGAGAATCGTTTCCTGATTTTTTCAAAAGCTCTAATATATCGACGTCAAACTTCAAAACTATATCGTCGCCATCGATATCATAATCAAACATACGATTCTCGTTCATCTGAACAAACGAACCGCTATTTTTGCGCTCAGCAGTAGATATACTTTCCCCTTTTGAGACCTGAACTCCGTCTACGGCATTTATAGATTGGATGTTGTCATATGACATATCGACATTACAATCCAAATCTATAGCATCAAAAACCTCGTCAACCGCAGGTGTCGATATCTTTATTGTTTTATTTTCACCGCTTGTTTCTTCAGAAGCTATACGACCGAAATAGATATCGCCAAAAATTCCGGAAGAATCGCCCGAAATAACAAAAATCGCTCCCGTGCTTAATTTCGCCAAAGGCGAATCCTCTGCGACACACAAGTTGAGTGTGCCATCTTTATATTCTGAAGAAACAATAGTTTTTTCAATCTTTTTACTTTCTTTCTCAGAAAAAACCGTAACGTTCGAATTCAACACCGTATCACGTTCTTCTACACGGTTCAAAAAACTACAACTCGAAAGAGGAAGAATCATCGCAAGCACACATATGTACGCAATAATAGCAATTATTCCTTTTTTATGATTACCAAAAAGCTTTTTCATAATAGTCACCTTTCTTATTCGAACGTATAACTCAAAAGATAGTTATCTTTCCTCGCGGAAATAGTTTAGTCCGAGGGCGGCGGGAAGACCGCTGCTTCCTCGTTTATTACGAATCGAGGTTACGATAAGCACGATTGCGGTGATAATGAATGGAAGCGCCTGATAAAGCTGAGTGGGGATATCGGCGAGCCAACCCAAAACGTTGGGGAACGCCGCGGCGAGGCTGCTTCCCGAAACGCGGAGAGTGTTGAAAAATCCGAAAACAAAGGTTCCGACAATCGCCAAGGCGGGATTCCAATTTGCAAAGATAACCAGAGCGACCGCGATCCAGCCGTAGCCGTTTATCCAACAACTGCTGTTAAACGAACCCGACATATTAAGCGCCATATAATATCCGCCTATGCCCATTATTCCGCAACCGAGGCAGATATGGAGATATTTCATACGCTTTATATTAATACCGACCGAGTCAGCCGCACCGGGATTTTCGCCGATAGCACGGAGTTTGAGACCGAGCGTTGTACGGTTGAGATACCACCAAGCGGCGACAGCGATAAAAATACCGAGATATACGAGAACGTTATGGGTCAAAAGGCCGTGTCCTATAATCGGAATATCCGAGACGAAGGGGATCTCAATATCCAAAAATCCGTTATAAACGTTCTCAACGCTATTCATGGGAGGAAGCTTTCCTGCCGCCTTTAAGCCGTTACCCACGAAGAAATAAATACCCAAGCCAAACGTTGTTAGAGTAAGACCGGTTATATTCTGATTCGCCTGAAGCGAAACGGTAAGTGCGGCAAAAAGCAGACCGCAAATCGCACCCATAAGAAACGCAGTGCCTACGCCCACGGCAAGACTGTTAGCGTAGCATCCGCACACGTATCCGAAGATCGCGCCAACCGCCATAATACCCTCGACACCGAGGTTAAGGCTACCCGATTTTTCGACGATTATTTCTCCGACCGTACCGTAAAGCAGAGGAATGTTATAAACGATGATATTATGAATAAACAGAGAGATTACACCAATTTCATCCATTATTTATCTCCTCCTTTCTTTGCGATAACAACGCGGAAACGGATATAGAAGTCCGCCGCGAGAACTAAAAACAATATAGCGCCCTGAAGCATATTGGCGAAGCTCGAGTCAACCTGAGGGAACACCGCCGATGCTTCAATAGAGCCGTGCTGAAGCACACATATAAGCGCGGAAACGATAAATATCATTACCGTGTTAAGCTGAGCCAGCCAAGCGACGATTATACCCGTCCAGCCCACATCATCGGTTATCGTAGTCGAAAGAACACCCGATGTGCCGACCTTAAACGAAGCGGCAAGACCAATAAGAGCGGCGGAAAGAAAAACAGTACGTAAAACGATACGGTTAACCTTCATTCCCGCATAATTAGCGGTGCCTGCACTGTCTCCGACAACGCTTATTTCGTATCCGTGCTTGGTATATTTGAGATAAATAAATATCAAAACACCGATAATGAGCGTAAGGATAACGCATATATTAAGCTGGAATTTTTCTCCTATCGGGAAGGACATAAATTCCGCCAGATCAGAAAAACTCTTAGGCACGGGACGGACAGACTCCTCGCTGAGGAAGAAGTTCCAATCCGCCTTTGTCTCACATATAAACGTCAAGCCGTAAAGCGCGATATAGTTCATCATAAGCGTCATAAGTGTTTCGTTTGTGCCGAAACGAACCTTCAAAAACGCCGATATCAAGCCGTAAGCACCCGCCGCGATCATAGCCGCAAGACACATAAGTATAAGTGTGAACACCATCGGCATAACGGGTCCGCACTTAAACGCGATAAAAGCCGCCGCAAGCGCACCGACGATAAACTGACCTTCACCGCCGATGTTCCAAAAACGCATTTTGAAGGAAAGCGAAAGCGCAACCGACGTCAAAGCGAGCGGAACAAATTTTTCAAGATAATTTATAAAGGTCTTATACGCAATTCGGTTATTGATCGTGTTCATCGTGAACATACGGTAATAATACTCGATAGGGTCAACACCGATTGCTATAAGCACTATCGCACCCAAAAGAAGAGCGGCAACAATTGCAAGCAGATAGAAACAGCATTTCTTCCACAACGGACAATTATCGCGCTTTACTACACGAATTCCCATTTCCTACTCCTCCTTTGAACCGTTATTTTCGCCGAAAAGCGAGTCTTTCGCTATACCGGCAGGCTTATCTTCATATTTATCTTTAAGGTCTAACGAGCCGGTCATCATAAGTCCGAGTTCTTCTTTAGTTGTTTTATGTGCGTGAACAACGCCCATGACCTTACCGTGGCAGAGCACCAAAATCTTATCGCACAGCGCCATCATTACGTCAAGGTCTTCGCCGACGAACAATATACCGACGCCGTTCAATTTTTGCTGATTGAGAATGTCGTAAATCGCGTACGACGAATTAATATCAAGTCCCCGCACGGGATACGCGGTAATAATAACGTTAGGGCCTGCCTTGATCTCACGTCCCAAAAGCACCTTTTGAACGTTACCGCCCGAAAGACGGCGTACGGGTGTTTCGGTGGAGGGAGTAACAACGCCGAGGTCCTTAATTACCTGCTCGGCATCGGCGCGTCCGCGTTTTCTGTCAACAAAAGGTCCGTGGCCGTTGCGGTAATTCTTCAAAAGCATATTATCGGTTATAGACATCGACGGCGCAAGACCCATACCGAGACGGTCCTCGGGGATAAAGGACATTGAAATACCCTTTTCCAAAATCGCTTTCGGAGAAAGTCCGACGATATTATCGCCTTTATGTATCATCTGACCCGATTCGATGGGTCTAAGACCTGCGACTGCCTCGCAAAGCTCCTTTTGACCGCAGCCCGCGATACCCGCAACACCGAGAATTTCGCCGCCGCGAATATAAAAGCTTACGTTATCGATAGCTACAGCATTTTCGTCGTTGCGAATGGTAAGGTCTCGAACCTCGAGAAGAGGGCGTGTTTTTTCGACTGTCGGGCGTTCGATGTTAAGGTCGATCTTCCTGCCCACCATCCATTCGGTCAATTCCTGCTCTGTTGTTTCGGACGTTGTTACCGTTGTGATATATTCGCCCTTGCGGAGAATAGCGACTCTGTCAGAAATATCCATAACCTCGTTGAGCTTATGTGTGATAATAATTATCGCATGACCCTCTTCCTTCATACGGCGAAGCACACCGAAAAGTTTTTCGATCTCCTGTACCGTAAGTACCGCCGTCGGCTCATCGAGAATAATTATTTTTGCCCCGTAATACAAAACCTTGATGATTTCAAGAGTTTGTTTTTCCGAGACCGCCATATTGTAGACCTTTTTCTTAGGGTCGATATCAAACCCGAATTTTCGGGATATCTCCTCGATTTGGGCATAACGGTCGTTTTTAAGCGCAAAGCCGGATTTATCCTTACCCATCCATATATTATCGGCGGCAGAAAAAACGTCAACGAGCTTAAAGTGCTGATGCACCATACCGATTCCCAGCTTTTTAGAATCCTCGGGCGAATCGATAGAAACCTCTTTGCCGTCGATAAAAATGCTTCCGCTATCGGGCTTATAAATGCCCGAAAGCATATTCATAAGCGTAGTTTTACCCGAACCGTTCTCGCCGAGCAACGCGAGAATCTCGCCCTGCTTTACGTTAAGGTTGACGCCTTTGTTTGCGACAACACTTCCGAAGGTTTTGGTAATACCGCGCATTTCTATTGCATAATTTTCCATTTTCGGCTCCTTTACAACGATCTCCAAAACAAAAAAGAACGAACATCAAAGATATTTGCTTTTTTTCGCTTTGGAATAAAATAGGGTCGGTCGGTTTTCCCGACCGACCCTTAAACAATTTGTTTATGCGAGTTTTACGCCTTCTACGAAATAGTTCATAGTGCCGGTAATAACACCGTCAGCAACAGACGGACCGCCTGCAGCAACGATTTCCTTGCCGGTGTTATCCTTCAAAGCAGCGTCAGCCTTGGTAACGGTACCGTCGGCAGCGATGCTGAGCTTAACGCCGGAGAATACATCCCATTCGCCCTTAACGATAAGGTCGCGTACAGCAGATATAGCCTTATCGGTGTTGGGAGCACAGTTTGCGCTGAGAGGAGAAACGTCTACGAAGTTTTCCTTCAAGCCGCCGTAGTAAGCAGGGGTGCCCATCTTGGAAACGAACTTGTCAGCGGTTTCGCAATCCATAGCAGCCTGCATAGCAGTCTTATAGTATACGTCCCAGTGCCAGATAGCAGCGGTAAGGTGAGCCTTAGGAGCGTCGCCGGTCATATCGGAGTTGTAGCCGCAACCGAAAACACCTGCTTTTTCAGCAGCGATCTGAGGCTGAGCGGAGTCGCAGTGCTGAGAAATAATACCGCACTTGTAGGTTTCGATAAGTTCCTTAGCAAAAGCAGATTCGTTAACTTCGTCTGCCCAAGCGTTGAGAGTCTTTACGTAAATTTCCGCATTGGGGTTAGCTGCCTTAACGCCGAGAGCGAAGCCGTTGATACCGGAAGCGGTTTCGGCGTATTCGGTGCCGTAAGCAGCAACGTAGCCTACGTTATTGTTGCCAACCTCGAGAGACTTGAGACCTGCGGCGATACCTGCAAGGTAACGAGCCTGGTAAGCACGGCCGAAGTAGTTGTTGAAGTTGGTTTCGTTACTCTTGTAACCGGTTGCATGAGAGAAGATAACGTCGGGATATTCCTTAGCTGCTTCTTCCATAGCATCGATATAACCGAAGGAGATACCGAAAATGATGTCAACGCCGTTACCGACGAGAGTGTCGATAGCGGAGAGAACCTGTTCCTTATCTTCAGGAACCTCGTCGACGATGAAGAGCTGGGTGTCTGTGTTGAGACCGAGAGCCTTCATAGCGGTAACGATACCGTTATGGTGAGCGAAGGTGTAGCCGGCGGTGTCGTTTTTACTGTTGATGTAAATTGCACCGACCTTAAAGGTGTCGTCCTTGCCATCCGCGCCGGAAGCATCAGAACCCGAACCGCCGCAAGCGGTAAGGCTGACAAGCATCAACGCAGCAAGAAAGAGGGCGATAAACTTTTTCATGTTTTTCCTCCATATTCTTTCGGGGGGAATCCTCTCCCCCCCATTTTTACGCGATGATATATCATCGCATTTTACAAATACATTTTACATAAATCGAGTGTAAAAGACAATAGTTTTTTCGAAAAAAGTGTACAATTTATTAATTTTCAGAGAATGACGGATAATCCATGCCGCATTGCAACCGAAATTTCACGAATCGAATTTGAACCGAAGCGTAACCGGATAAATTATTGTTTCGATAAAAAAGCAACGCTCCCTTTATGGAAGCGTTGCTCGTTTTTATTAATATTTCTCAACAGACTGCTGTCAACGCAGACATTTGGGTCTGACTCGGAGGCGCGGAGGAAGTCCGACAGAGGTTTCGGAATCGGGATCGATCATAACGCCCCAATTACGTATTTCGGGAACCGAATCGAGCGCACTGAGCATTCCCTTCAGGTTGCCCTTTATAATAACGCCCGGGACAAGATCATGCGAATCGTAATGTCTTACCAGCGCCTCAGCACTGAAAAAGGCAGGCATATACATCGTGCCGTTTTCGCTCAACGAGAGCGCATTAATACATTCGGACCCGTCCTTGCAGCTAATAACAGGAGTGGTATAAAAAAGCGTCATTCCCTCATTTATGTCGACAAAATCCTGCGCCGTTATTTTTTCCTCGGCAAGCTCGTTATAGGATTCCATCCACCGTTTTTCGGCAGATTTGAAAAAACCAAACATATTAGTCCCCCTCTCTATCCTTCTTATCGGTATAAATTATGCCTTCGTTTCAATATTGGGATCAAATACGGGCATAAGTTGAAGCTTGAAGAGATTTGCCTTATGCTTTCTGTCGATGATTGCTTTTTTATCCTTATCGGCTATCTCTCCGGTTCTGATATAAACGTCAAGCTCTGCGTAAGTGAAGCCGAGGTTATCCTCGTCGGTTTTACCGCAAAGACCGTCAATAGGCGTCTTATCGACCAATTCATCAGGCAATCCGAGAAGTCTTCCTATCTCTTTTACCTCGGTTACGGTAAGGTTTGACATCGGAGAAAAATCGCCGACAGAATCACCGTATCGAGTCGAATATCCCACCCAATCCTCGGAAAGGTTGCAGGTGTTGCACACTCTGCCGTTACAGCTTTGGGAAACGGCATAAAGAGTCGACATTCTTATTCGCGGGGGAATATTCTGAACGGTCTGAGCCGTTACTTCGATATCCTTCGGCATATTATTCAAAACCGCGTCAACTGCATCTTTAACATTTATCACATAATGTTTGATGCCGAGATGATTAACGAGCATATATGCTTTATCGATATCGTGCTGTTCGCCCTGAGGCATAAGAACACCGATAACGCGGTCCTTACCCAAAGCTTCCACGCAAAGCGCCGACGCGATAGAGCTGTCCTTGCCGCCCGAAATCCCCAAAACAGCGTTACAGCCCTTGCCGTTTTTTTCGAAAAAGTCGCGTATCCATTGAACACAATCGTTTTTTACTTTTTCTGCATTAAACATTAGAATTTACCTCCGTTAAGACGTTGTCTTATTTCACTCAAAGTATAGTCTTTAATCATTTTACCGTCCTTGAAAACGGTCTCCAAAAGGTTTCCGTCGGGAATGTTTTCGGAAGTATATTCATCCTTATACTTCAAAACACCGTCTTCCTCGTAAACGTAGCAAAGACCCTTTTGGCTCTTCTTGAATCCGCCGTCCTTGGGGTTCTTGAACACGGGATAGCATTTTCCGTCGACCTCGGCATAGCAAGCCTTTATGCAGGAGCTGAACGTATCTCTCGTAAAGGGTTTGAGTATATTATCCTCTTCGATACAGTGCATCGAGAAGGAGCCTACACCCAACGCAACGTTCGAGCAGGCGAAGCCTTCATTTTTGAGAATTTTATAGATTTCTTCGCAACGCTGAACCGTAATGCTGTCGCCGTAGATGGCTTTTACGTGAGGATCAAGCACCTTATAGCCCTTGGAGTTGACCGTACCGCCGAACTGTTCCCAAAGCTTGAAGACGGTTTTAGTAACAACCTCTACGCAATCACCGGAGTCGCCTCTCATAAGCATACAGCCGTTATGCGCCATAATTTCATCGTGAAGCTGAGGAAGAATGTTATCGATAACGTTCCAATAATCATAGCTGTCAAGAACGCAGGAGAAGCTTGTATTGGGATAAAGTTCGGTAAGCATTTTGCGAAGGAAGGTTATCTCATCACCGTCAACCGCATAGTTGGAGCACATTACAAAATGCTCTGTGGAAACAGAACCGTAAGCAACAGGCTCCTTGGTGCAATCGCAGTTAAACATATTTTCGAGATAGGGTATCGCGGGAACGGTTGCTGTCAAAACGAAAGACAAGCACCAGCCTGCGCCCGCCTTAAGAGCCGCATCGACACACATATCGCCGCGGAAGTCAAACGCGCCGAGCGCTCTCGCGCGGGGAACGTTATCATCAACGGTCTCTTCGTAATATTTGTTTACTATATCTCTGTAAGTCTTGCCGACGGTTGCGGTTATTTGAGGATACCACATTTCGGCGGAAATAAGACTTTCGAGCGCCTGCGGCAACCAAGCGAAATCATCGTGGGTATTCGTAATACCGAACATCGGAACGTGAACGGGAACCATTGTTCCTTCGGGAAGCGCGATGATCTCTATCGGAAGATAGCCCAAACGATGAAGCTTTCTGATCTTTTCCGTTCCGTAAATACCCTTACCCAAGGTCGCGTCGAGAACTCTTGTATATTCCTCAACGACCTCTTCCTCGGAAAGCTCGAAGAAATATTCGTTGAAATAATCGATGAGCCAGGTTTTGCAAAACATCTGAACGCCGAACATAACCACCTTATCCCAACGGTTCACACGGCTCATACGAGGGGTGTAATAGGACATGGATTTCGTCATCTTGGGGTTTATCATATCGCTGTGAACGGTTTTATAAAAGTCGCACAACAGCATCGGATTTATAGCTTTATTCATAACAGTTCTCCTTAAAGAGCAATCACTTCGATTTTTTCGTGTTCCTTGGTTAAGATACTGTTTGTTGTGTATACCCTCTCGACAAGACCGCTTGTAAGAACCTCGCCCTCGAGAATAGTATTTTCACAATGGGATATGTAAAGATAAATATTTCGTGCACCCAATTCCTTGAGACGCTTTGCCGAAAAATAGAAGGTTCCGCCCTTCGAGCATATATCGTCGACGATGAGAATATTTTTATCCTTAATATTATCGACGTCTCCCGAAACGTCCAAGCCTAAAATTTTACCGGTTTGCCAATCGCGCTTCTTAATACCGAATGCGTAAGGAAGAGGAATCATACCCGAATAACGTTTGCCCGCGCCTTCGTCGGGATAGAACATAGAAGGTGTCTCGCCCTCGATTGCTTCGATTTTTTTAATAGTTTCCTCGATAAACGTTTTGGGCTTTTGAATGACGATATTATCGATCAAGGCTTCGCTTACGCTTGAATGAGGGTCTAAAACCGTAACCGTTTTGAACCCGAGTCCATTGATAATATTAGCGAAATATTTAAGCGTGAATACGTCTTCTCCGCTTTTAACTCGATCCTGTCTTGCATTAGGGATGTAAGGCATATATAGGTTAATATTTTCCTTGCCGTGAGCCTTAAGATGGTTCGCGAGAAAAATCAACGCAACCAGTTCCCTGTCGTTTTCGTAAAACCATTCAAGAGTTATCCCGTTCGATTCGGGCGCTTCCTGCTTGATAAGCATTGTTCCGTCGGGAAAATTACCGAGCGCAACTTCGGTTCCGTTAAGCTTGATCATATTTTATTCTCCGATCACATTTACCTGGCACATTCTCATAGTAGCGAGCGCCGCGTTATGGCTGTCAACCGTTACGCCTGCACAGCATTTGGCATCAACACTTACCTTGGTTTCGAGGAAGTTCGCTTTCATAAGAAGAGCGTTGGAAACTACGCAGATATCGGTGCAGAGTCCGATCAACTCGATTTCAAGCTCGGCAGGGTTATAATTGGCTTTGATATATTCGGGAAGCTCGGTCGAACCGAAAGTAGGCTTTTCGATAACCTTGTACTCTTTTTTGTCAACCGCGGCTTGAACCTTTGCATCAAGCTTCCAACCGTCGGTTCCCTTTATACAATGAGGAACGGGAAGATTCTTACCCTCCTGCGTTTCCATATAGTTTTCAAAATGGGTATCGTAAGTAACGATAATATCGCCGTCGAAATTCTCGATTTTGTTTACTACGTTATCAACGATAGCAACCGCCTCCTTCGAGCCGAGTGCTCCGTCCACAAAATCCTTCTGCATATCCACAACGATCAAAAGCTTTTTCATAACAATTCTCCTTTATTAATAGATTGTTTACTTCAATCTTCGCAAATTCTTATTATTTTCGTCTGAAAAGTCTTGCCGGTCTGTGTCCTGCGCCTTCGGTATATTCATCGGTTTCTTCGACAAGTCCCGCTATCTTTCGGCGGAAGTTTGCCGTCAAAAGCGATATACCCATCAAGGTCTCCTGAACCTTTTGCAGCGCGGCAAGCGTGAATTTTTCGGGGAGGAAATCAAAGGTTATTACAAACCGTTCGGCTTCGTTTCGCATAACCGAAAGTGCTGTTGCGATAATCTCCGCATGGTCGAAGGCAAGGCCGGTGTTTTGAATTATTTCAAACTTGCTGTTTCCGAATTTACATTCGATTTCGCTAAGCTCAACGTGGATTTTTTCGTCGCCTCCGACAAAATCCATTTTGAACAGGTTGTCGTGTTCAAGCTTAAAATCGACCTCGAACCATTTCGCCTTTATCGCGTCGCTTCCGCCCAGTATCTCGACCTCTTCGGCATTCACGATCGACGCGAACGCATTGGAAACTATCCTGCCGCGAGGATCTCGGTTGGGATCGCTGAATACACCGACCGGAAGTAGAGATATTGGGGTCAGATTTGTTTCCTCCTTTACCTCCCTCAACGCGCATTCCTCGATCGTTTCGGTCGATTTTAAAAATCCTCCGGGAAGCGCCCATTTGTTCATAAAAGGATGCTCTCCGCGTTTGATCAGCAAGACGTGAAGCTTGGGCTCGGCATCCTTACGATGGCTTTCCGAACGCTCATCGAACATCGAAAACACGGCTATGTCTGCGGCGATAGAAGGTCTATCGTAATCGTTTATATTGTAAGCTTCAAGAAACCTTTCTTCCGACATTTCGCGGTGCGTAATATCGCTCATTTTCAGTCCTCCTTGTTTTATCTGTTTTGATTATATCATATTGATAATATCAAGTCAATACTTTTCGAATTATTTATTAAAAATTTTTTACGTACCGTTTTTGTCTCGCTGAATACGGAAAACTATTGAAAACGCTGATAAAGAGTATTATAATATATAAAAAACAGGGAGGTTTGGTATGGACAGTCTTGAGCCCAAAAAGCTTGCGCTAATAAGAATATTGCAGATTTTTCAGCAATACAGCGATTTTGACCACCCGTTAAAGCAGGAAGACATCGCCGATATTTTGGAGCGCGATTACGGAATAGTTATCGAACGTAAGGCGGTAGGCAGAAACATTTCGCTTTTGAAAGAAGCGGGCATCCCGATAGAATCCAAGAGAAGCGGCAGCTATCTCGAGGAACGTGATTTCGAGGATTCGGAATTGAAGCTACTCATCGACAGCGTGCTTTCAAGTAAGCACATCACCGCGAAGCATTCGAAGGAGCTTATTGAAAAGTTAAGCAGGCTCTCCAACAAATATTTCAAATCTCACATAAAAAACGTCCATTCGGTGAACGATTGGAGCAAAACCGAAAACCTCGCCTTATTCTATAATATAGAAATAATCGACGAAGCAATTGCTACTTCAAAACAGATTAAATACACCTATAACAAATACGGTACGGATAAAAAGCTTCATCGCACGTCAAGCCACGCAGTTTCACCCTACTCACTTATTTTACATAATCAAAAGTATTATCTTATGGGTTATCACCACGGTTGGGGAAAAATCATTTTTCATCGTCTTGATAAAATAACCGGTATGGAAATAACCGAAAAAACCGCAACTCCCATCAAATCGATAGAGGGGTATAAAAACGGGATCGACTACAAAGAGCTGTCGAGTGCACTTCCTTATATGTATACGGACAAGCGCGAAAGAATCGAATTTTTGGCAGACCGCGCAATAGTTGACCAAATCGTAGATTGGTTCGGATACGACGTAAGCATCGACGAATTTGATGAATCAAGAATTAAGGTCCGGCTAAAAGCCAGCCCGAATGCTATGTTCCACTGGGCTATGCAATATATCGAGTTCGTCGAAATAACCGCACCTAACCATTTGAGAGAAAGAATAAAAAACGCTCTCGAAAACGCTATAATCAAATATAATTAACCAAAAACTCTCTTAACGTTCAAAAAACTTAAGAGAGTTTTTTCAATGTCCCGATAATAGTACACCGATTCATTTACAATAAGGAAAACAAAAATGGAAATGAAATGGGGTTTTGAAAAATGGCATTGAATATCACCGGCGACAAATTAGAAAAGCTCGGCATCCTCGAAAGCCTTTACGACAGCTTAGACTTTATCGATTCCGATGTTGTTTTCGACGAAATCGATAATCTGATTTTCAAGCTGAAAAGAAAAAACGAAGCCGCAAAAAGGAAAAAGCTGGAAGAGCAAAAAAAGAAAGAAGCCGAAGAGAAGGAAAAGCAAAGACTTCAACACATCGAATCGGTAACTTCGATGGATCTTCCGCTCGATTGGGAAAATGTTTTCGACGGCGATAAACGAACCGAGGGTGTTCACGCAGAAAGCATTCCCGACGGTCTTATACTTTCGCTTTCCAACCTCGGCAAGGTCGATATCGAGTATATCTCCTCTATAACCGGTGAGGATTACAAAGCCGTCATTTGTGCACTCAAGGGCTCAATTTTTCAAAATCCCGACAATTGGGGCGAATGCTTTTACAAGGGATGGGAAACCGCCGAAGAATATCTTTCGGGAAACGTTATAAGAAAATGGAACAGCGCGCAGGAGGCGAATAAAAAATACAACGGTTTTTTCCGTGATAACGTAACCGCGTTAAGCAAAATCATTCCGCCTACGGTTACGTCTAAAGATATTTATATAACGCTCGGTTCTCCGTGGGTTCCGGTAGAAATAATTGATGAATTCATCTCGCATCTCCTCGATACAAGCTACCCATTCCGAGGCACTACACACGACGAAATCACCGGCACCTGGGAAATCCCCAACAAATGCTGTTACAACCGGCTTGTTACATCCCGTAACATATACGGAACCTCCCGATTGGAAGCGCTTCATATTATAGAGCGAACCCTTAATATGAAAGCGATTACCGTTACGGACGAAGTCGTCTGTCTGACAAACAAATCCGGCAAAAAACGCGTTATAAACAAATCCGAAACTCTCCTTGCTATTGAAAAGCAGCAAAAAATCATAAAAGAGTTTCAAAGCTGGGTTTGGAAAGACGAACAACGCAAGGAGCTTTTGGAAACGATTTTCGAAAACCGCTTCGGCTGTGTTCAAAAAAGGCATTTCGACGGTTCTTTCCTGAATTTCCCCACGCTATCCTCCGACATCGAACTTTATCCCTACCAAAAAAACGCGGTCGCGCGTATACTTTTTTCTCCGAACACGCTCCTCGCCCACGACGTAGGCTCGGGCAAAACCTATATTATGATAGCCGCGGGAATGGAACTCAGGCGCATGGGTTTGTCAGAAAAGAATCTTTACGTCGTGCCGAATAATATTATAGGTCAATGGAAAAGCATCTTCGAAAAAATGTACCCTTCCGCAAAGCTCTTTTGCGTCGAGCCGAAGCATTTTACCCCGTCTAAATGCAACGCCACTCTCAAGAAAATCCGCGACGGTGATTTCGACGGGATAATTATGGCTTACAGCTGTTTCGAAAGAATCCCCCTCTCGAACAGCTCCCGTGTTGAATTATTAAAATCGGAACTTGACAATATAACAAATCTCATATCAAACTCAAAAAAATCCACGCAAAAGCTTAAAAACAAAGCCGACAAAATCAAAAACGAGATTGTTGTCCTCGAATGCTTGTCGAAATCGGACGACAGCGATATATACTTCGACGAATTGGGAATCACAAGACTATTCGTAGACGAAGCGCATAATTTCAAAAACGTACCCATCGAAACCAAAACGGACAAAGTACTCGGCATAAGCGCAAGCGGTTCGAAAAAATGCAAGGATATGCTCGACAAGGTGCGCCACATACAAAAAGCAAACAACGGCGGCGGAGTTGTCATGGCTACGGGAACGCCCATAACCAACTCCATCACCGACGCTTTTATTATGCAGTCGTATCTTCAAAGCGGCGAGCTCGCACTTCTCGACCTGCAAAATTTCGACAGTTGGATAGGAATGTTTGCCGAGCGTGTTACAGAATTTGAAATAGACGTCGATACAAACAGCTACCGTCTGGCTACACGTTTTTCTAAATTCCATAACCTTCCCGAATTAACCTCACTACTCGCTTCGATAGCCGACTTTCACCAAATGGACAGAGAGTCGGGTGTTCCGGATTTTAGCGGATACAAGGATTCTCTTATTGCGAAAACCGATGAGTTTTCCGATTATCTCGACGAGATTTCCCAACGCGCCGAGGACGTTCGAAGCGGCGCGGTCAGAAGAAACGACGACAATATGTTAAAAATAACCACCGACGGAAGAAAGGCGGCTCTCGATATCCGACTCGTTAACCCTTCGTCCGGCTTTACCTACCAATCGAAGGTTGCCAGATGCGCCGAAAACGTTTTGGATATATATACAAAAACCGCCGCCCAAAAAAGCTCTCAGCTTATTTTCTGCGACAGCTCCACCCCGAAAAACGGCTTCAACGTATACGACGAAATCAAAGCCCTTCTCATTCGTTTTGGCGTTCCGCAAGACGAAATCGCCTTTATTCATGATGTCGAAAGCGAAAAAAGTCGCAACCGGCTTTTCGAAAAAATCAGAAAAGGAGAGATTCGAATCCTATTGGGTTCAACCTTTAAGTTAGGCTTAGGCGTTAATATCCAGGACAAGCTTATTGCCGTTCATCATTTGGACGTGCCCTGGCGCCCTGCCGATATGACCCAACGCGAGGGACGCATTCTGCGCCAAGGCAACGAAAACAAGGAAATCAATATCTACCGCTATATTACCGAGGGAAGCTTCGACGCTTATTCCTGGCAGTTGCTCGAAACAAAGCAACGATTCATCACGGGTCTTCTCTCGGGTTCTCTTTCCGAACGAAGCGGAAGCGATATCGAAAACACTGTTTTGAATTACGCCGAAGTGAAAGCGCTGGCTATAGGTAACCCTTTGGTCAAGGAACGTGTCGAAACCGCAAACGAGCTTTCGAGATACTTAACCTTACAAAGAAAGGCTATCGACAACCACATAAGACTCGAACAGGAGCTCCGTGAGCTGCCCGCAAGAATCGAGCATCAAAAGATCATTATCGAAAAATGCAAGGACGATGCCGCATTTTTTGCCGAAAACAAAACCGAATACGATAAAGAAGAAAGGAAAACTATCCGAGAAAACATTTTTGCCGCAGTGTCCGAAAACGTCTTGATTCCGTCGGAAACCTTCTTGATGAGCTACAACGGCTTCGATATTTTACTCCCCGCAAATATGAGCAAGGAAAAGCCTTTCGTATGGCTCAAGCGCAGACACAGATACTACGTTGAATTGGGCGACACTCAGGTTGGCGGATTAATACGCATCGATAATTTTCTTGAAAAGCTCGAGGATTATCTTGAAAAGCTTAAAACAAATCTCGACGAGTTGTTAAGAAAAGAAAGCGGTATAGCCAACGAGCTCTCCAAAAAAGAAGACTATACAGACAAAATCGAGAGATTAACCAAAAAACTCGAAAAAATCGACAAGAAATTAGGAGTTGACAAAAAATGAGTGAGATAAAAACATTTAATATACCGTCTATGAACGTCGGCAAGCTCGTCGACCGTCTTGGTGATGCCTATTGCAAGGTAATAAATCAAGGACTTTCCATCAAAACCATGCCCTCGGTTATGCTTTGGGGCGCACCCGGTGTAGGTAAGTCGCAAGCCATTCGCCAAATCGCACAGACAATCGAGGAAGAAACAGGAAAGAAAGCGGTTGTTACCGACGTACGCCTTTTACTTTTTAACCCCATAGACCTTCGCGGTATTCCCACGTCGAATGCCGACAAAACTCTCGCGGTATGGCTCAAACCTCAGATTTTCCATATGGATGACAGCGATAACGTCGTAAATATCCTTTTTCTCGATGAAATCTCCGCCGCTCCCCAATCGGTTCAAGCGGCGGCATACCAAATAACACTCGACCGCGTTGTGGGCGAGCACCGACTCCCCGAAAATTGTATAGTTATCGCGGCGGGTAACCGCATAACCGACAAATCGGTTGCATTCAAAATGCCCAAAGCGTTAGCGAACCGTCTTTTGCATATCGAGGTAAACGGTAATTTCGATTCATGGAAAGCGTGGGCAATAAAAAAGAGAATCAACGGAAAGGTTATAGGCTTTTTATCCTTCCGCCAAAGTTATCTTATGCAATTTGATGCGTCGTCCGAAGATCTGGCTTTTGCAACTCCGCGTTCGTGGGAAATGGTAAGCAATATCTTAAACAACGTAAACAATGACGTAGATCAGATGTATCCGTTTATAGCAGGTCTCGTCGGAAGCGGAACCGCCACCGAATTTCGCACCTGGTCAAAGATTTATAATAAGCTTCCCGCTATCGAAGATATTTTTGAAGGTAAGAATCCAACCCTTCCCGACAACACCGACGATATGTATGCGCTTATATCAGCTATGACCGAATATGCCTCGAAGCATAAAGACGATATGAAATCGATCGCAAATTCGATAAGATATGCCGACCGAATGCCTCCCGATTTTTCGACGGTGCTTATGAAGGATTATATGTACATCGACAAGGATTATAAAGCAAAATTGATTTCCATACCCGAATTTTCAAAATGGCTTAACACGAAAGGAAGGCTTTTGAATGGCACTGTCTAAAGATGAAATCGCGGAATTTTCAAAAAGAATGCTGCTGTCGCGTATGCGGATTCTATGCTCTCACGGCTTTTACGGATTGTTATTGATGCATATGCGATTGGCTATTGACGAATCCACCCCCACCGCCTGGACGGACGGACGCCGAATAACGTTCGGAACAGATTTTTTGAAGGATATAAGCGACAGCGAGCTCGATTTTATTATGATGCACGAGGTATTACACGTTGTGCTAAGGCATTGTCTTCGAGGGGTAGACAAAGACCCCGATCGCTTCAACATCGCGTGCGACATTGTTGTAAATTCCAATATTCTTTTAGAAAACAAAATGAATATCCAAAGTATTTCGCTCAATAAGTACGGTGTGTCGATGCATATCGCGCCCGACGGAAAGGAGGGCCATCTTTATACCGCCGAGGAGGTTTATAAAATGCTGCCTCCGATGATGAATCAGAACAACCAAAAAACTCCCGCCTCGTCCGGAAAACAAATCGACGACAACGGAAACGGCGGCAAAGAAGACGACGATGACGCGAAAAAGGGCTCGGCAACAGGAAATGCCATTAACAAAGAATGCAACCCGAGCGTAAAACCGGGTTGGGACGACCATTCGCATTGGGGCGAGTTCGCCGAAGACGAGGAGCTGCAGGACGTTTGGGTCAAGCGTTTCGAGGATGCGGTAAAAGCAATACAAATCCGCGACCCTTCAAATACGCGCGGACTTATGCCCGCATTTGCCCAAAGACTTTTAGGCGAGTTGACAAAGCCTCAAACCGATTGGAGAACCATTTTGAACGCCTTTATCCAACAAGATATTACGGACTATTCTTTTTCTCCGCCCGACCGAAGATTTGACGGTAATCCGTTCTTTCTTCCCGATTTTAATGAAACAGAGGACGGAGACGTTAAGGATATTCTGTTTATGATAGATACCTCGGGCTCTATGTCCGACAAAATGATAACCGCGGCATATTCCGAAATCAAAGGAGCTATCGACCAATTCGACGGAAGGCTAAAGGGCTGGTTGGGATTTTTCGACGCAGGAATAATCGAGCCCAAGCCCTTCGAAAACGAAGAAGAGTTTCGCCTTATACGTCCGGCAGGCGGGGGCGGCACCGATTTCCAGATAATCTTTAAGTACGTACTCAATCATATGCGCGAAACCCCGCCTGTTTGTATCATCATCCTGACCGACGGTTACGCGCCCTTTCCCTCAGAGAAGCTTGCGAGAGATGTCCCTGTATTATGGTTACTCAACAACAACGAGGTAGAACCCCCATGGGGAATGGTAGCAAGAATTACGGTATAGCCGAAACGCACCAAAAACAGTACATCAAATATATTATAGTGTATACAGAAAAAAGATAGAGGTGGTAAAAATGAAAGCATTTGAAAAAGTCATCGGTTACGAAAACGAGAAAAAGGAGCTTTTGCGTATCGCTGATGCATTGAAAAATCCCGAGCAATACAAAAAGCTCGGAGCAAAGCCTCCGAAAGGATTGCTGTTGAACGGAAACCCCGGTATGGGAAAAACCTTGATGGTCAACGCGCTCATCGAAGAAAGCGGACGAAAATCCTACCTGTGCCGAAAGGACAAGCCCAACGGAAGCTTTGTAACCCATATCACCGAAACGTTTGAATTGGCGAAGCAAAATGCACCTTCGATAGTTTTCCTCGATGATATGGATAAATTCGCCAACGAGGACGAAAAGCATACAAACGCCGAAGAATACGTTACTATCCAATCCTGTATAGACGGAATCGCGGATTCGGATGTGTTTGTTGTTGCAACCGCAAACACTCTTAGAACTTTACCCTTTTCATTAATTCGTTCGGGACGGTTCGATCATATAATAACCATAACCTCCCCAAGATTTGCCGACGCACTGAAGATCATAAAATATTATCTAAAAGATAAAGAAATAATGAGCGACGTAGACCCCGATTATATAGCAAAGCTTATGTATCGCAGTTCCTGCGCGACAATCGAAAGTATCATAAACCAAGCCGCCAACATTGCCGCTTTTGAACGTTCCGATAAAATCCAATTATCGCATTTTATCGAAGCGGCATCCAAAAAGGTTTTCCATAATTCGGGTTTTGAACCTTACGACGGTGAAATCGACCTTTCCGATACCAACAGCCTTTTGTCCGAAATCGTTTACCACGAGGCGGGCCACGCGGTTATTCACGAGATCATTTCTCCCGAATGCGTAACTCTCGTATCTGTATGCGAAAGCAGCGGATATACAGCATTTTTCGATCAGCTCGCGGAAGACGATGTTCGTCATATGGAGTTCGATACGTTAACCTCATTGGGCGGCGTTGCCGCAATAGAGCAAATTTACGGCAGAAGGGGTTTGGGCGGCGGATTTGATTTAAGAGACGCAAGATGGAATACAAATAAGCTTATGCGAGAGTACGGCAAATTCGGATTTAATTTTACCGAGCATGACACGTGTAATAATTCCGGCGCATTATACGAGAAAATAGAAATTGCCTCGGATTCGATTTTCGAGATGTATTATGAAAAAGCGAAAAAAATAATTGCGTTGAACCGAGAATTCCTTGAAAAAATTGCACACGAGCTTGCCGAAAAGAAGGTTTTGACTATGTACGATATTCAAAGAATAAAAAGTGAATGCAAGATACGAAAAGTTGATGTTTTGTGATAAAGAATATCGTTCTTGAAAACATCGGGGCGACCGATTTTTTCGAAGCTTCCTTCAACAAGGGCTTGAATATAGTCAAAACTCACGACAGCGAAACGCTTGCGTATTCTCTGGGGTACGTAACCAACAACTTTCCGCTTTGTAAATCATTCCCGACGCTGTTGAAACGCAACAGCATTATCCGTTCAGCCCTTACTCTCGATAAAGAATATATCTTCGATATACAGGGCAACAACGCAAAAATCTCCTCTCTACTTCATCAGAGCAGAGAGGAGGACAATCTTTGTTTTTACCAAAACGGCAAATACAAAAACCATAAAGCCAAATTGGCGGAATATAAGGATTTCGAATATTTTTATTACGACAAGCGGTTTACGATTTCAACCGGAGGTGCTTGCCGCTCGAGATCCTTTCGCGCTTATCTGAACGAATACATCCGTAACTTCAAGCCGCAAAAGCTTAACCCCAACAAGCGCTTTTTTATAAACATCAACGAAAACGGCGAATTTTTCGTCGAAGTCTACCCCGACCTCAGCGCAAGCGAAAAAAACCTTTTCGATTTTCTTTGTTTTCTTAATATAATCGAGTTTTGGGATGGATTCGAAAAAATCAGGGACCTTAACCATATAAAAAAGCCGATCGTAATAACCGAGCTGTTCGAAATGATCGACGAATCGATTCCCGCAAGCTTCATCATAAAAAGATTGAAAACCCTCAATCGGCAAGTATTTTTAATAGAACGAAAGTGAAAAACGAAACCCCAAGCAAAAGCTTGGGGCTTTAGCTTAAATATTATCGGAAACACACCTTGAAATTTCCAAAGCGGTATCTAAAAACCTTTCGAGATTTGCTTGATTCATCTCGCCGTCGAATTTGCACAGCTGAAGTCCGTTGTCATTTTTATCAAGGTCTTCGGGATCACATGCGGTAATGCTGAATTTGCTGTTCGTCGTCCAGCCTTCTCTATCTTTTCCCCACCAATCGGCGATTTTCGATTTATAAGAAACGAATAGTAGCTTTTGTTCCTTGCTCAATTTTTCCCACGGAACGTATCCGTGAATTTTATTCTTCATGTCCGTACAAAGCTGACACTGGATAATATAACGATAGTTTCCGTCATCAAGCCGAGCCAATACGGGCAATATCAAAAATCGGTTGCCTCCCTTGATATCGATAATCATATCTTCGGAAATCATATTCAATTCATATTGACGTTTTCCGCCGCCTTCGGGCTTGACCGTTACCAAGCGGATTTTATTATCGATTCTCTTATTGTATTCTTCAGCGAGATTTTCTATCTTCTTGTCTTCCGTTCCTTCTGTGTCCACGGATTGATCTCTTTCAGCGGAATTCAAATATGTTTTATAATAGTCCAGAATCAACCCATCCGAGGGGATATCGTTCAAGAATTTGCGGAAGCTATTCAAAGTATAAATATCCTCGACCTTGATTTCCACGCCGTTTTGTAATACGATTCCGTCTTTTATATAAGAAGTGGAGAGAAGAACGCCCTTAATAGTTTGGTTTAACTCATCTGCCGAAAACTCCCGACAACCTTCATTCAAGCGCTTTTTCCATTCGTTGAAGTCTTTATATTCATAATAGGGTATATCGCCGGTTTTGAACAAAACAAAATAAACCGTTTCATACACAGGCTTTGTTTCTACAGAGCCTCGTTTGACCTTTTTGCTTTGGTTTGCTATCTTCGCGATATAACTCAGCATTTGGAAATTATGAAGATATGTATCGACCTTATCCTCGATTATGACAGCTATCTTCTCGCCCGAACCCGATTCAAGCTCCACAAGTATATCGATATGTTTTTCCTGCGTGCTGATCATTTTTACAGAAAATCCGTCGGATATTGAAGGACACATACTTCTTACGAATTTCTCGCCATACTCGCCATGCAACAGCCAAGCGATTATCGCGTCTTGAGACAATTCTTTTTTCGCGTATTCAAACAAGTTCTTTTGTGTTTTCTCCATCCCGAACATCCTCGTTTATAATAATCGATAAAACCATTTATATTATATCTCCGTCCCTTTTATAAGTCAATAATACCTCTTTTTCTGCGCCGAATTCGGGACATAACATAAAAAATTTCGCGCCTCACGAAAAAACGATAAGCGCGATTGCTCATATTGTGCTATCTTGAATGATATAAGTTAACATAGTAATTTTTTGAAAACATAAGAACAACCTTGCAAAACTTCACAATATGTTTTCTATTGCGTTTGTCTAACCTAACACATTTATATAAGATTACAAACGCTATATGTCACGCAAAGAGATAGATTTGCTTCTGCAATAGATTTCATGATTTCGTGTGACAATTCCAAGCCTCCATTAGAGATTTGAATTTGATGTATGACAATCTCTACATCATCAAAACTCATTTTGCTTTTTGCCATACTTTCGTTCCATAAGAGCACTTTTTCTGCAAGGCAGGCTTCAATCTCGTGTTCTTTGCACACAGAAAGAAAAAGATTTATTCTCTCGCCATAATTAGCAAAAATAGCTTGGCGAATTTCCAACGGGAGTTCGGTTTGGGCCGCGTTCTTCAAACGAATATAACTGTAAAAAACATTGTTCCCCATCTAATCCACCTCCACGAGAATTTCTTTTTCTGCCAAAAACCGCAACAGTTGATTAGGGATTACAAGCTCTCTTGCCATTTGTGTGTGATGTGTGATATACAAATACACTGTCCCTTGTTGTTCTCTAAGTTTTTCTATTACTTTTTCATATTTGTTGTACATTTCATAAACAGCATCCGCCAAGCTTGAAGCTTCATCGATCTGAACGGTTGATGTATAGCAAACACATTCTTGGGCTGCTGTCTTTATCATATACTCTTTCAAAACATTTTCATCCAACGGTTGTTTGCATCTGAATCGCATTGATAAAATATCAAATTCGGTTACATTCATATCAATCTCCCAACTCTACATCACAAAAACTCTAAGCTTGGTTTCGGATTTGTAACAATTCTTCACGATGTCTATCTCATTGTTTTCATAAAAAGCCGAATCGTCATTTACAAACCAAGTATCCGAAACGCGAAGATATTTTTCTACGTCATTATCATCTATGTCAGTGAAAACCGTCATCACTTCTTCACCGTCGGGCTCTGCACGAAAGATAAGTTTCTTCCCTAAATCGTCCTCGATGACGATGTGAGAATCATAAACAACCTTGTCGTTTTCACCCTCGATTGTACTTTCAAAAACTTTAATACTTTTGATTTTTTCCATCGAGCAAGAAATGATATTATCTTGTAGCAATAGCTCTGCTTCGGTTGAGTCAACGTTAACGCTATCAATTGTTAGCGCCATTCGGTCTATGCCATCAAAGCAGGTATCTAAATCCCGCGATACAGAAAGTGAAAGCTTTTGATAGCGTGATTCATTCTCTATGAAAATCTCTGCATTATGGCACTTTGTTTGAACATCGTTTTTTATAATACTATCTGAATAAATCTTGAAAATCTTTCCGCCGATAAGATTATTCATAGTTGCACAAGCATTATCGCCTATATGGTAAGAAAATACTGTTTTGTCACCTACTTGATATTTCTTGCCAAGTCTTTTTAGCTGGCTTTTGCGAATTACAAACCGCATTTGAAAATAGTCGCTGCCTTGAAACCACCTTGGAGCATATTGGCTATCGTCGCAGAAGGTTAGCTCAAAGCCGTCGGATATTTGGTAAGATGTTTCGGATTTTGTTAAAATCTTTCCGTAAATATTCCACCATCCGGAATAGCAAACATTTTGGTTTTCATCCTCGCCTATGTCAAAAACCTCATCAGGATATTCTATATTAACACCTAAGGCAATCAATTTGGCGGTTATATTTTCATCTAAAGTGTCAACATATTCTCTAAAAGCTTTGCAAATTGCACATTGGCATTTGTGGTTTTGCGGAATAACACTTTTCATTTTTTCAACATCCACGTCAAGTGTATAGCCGTTAAATGTAAAATTCATATCTTATCCTTTGCCGTGGTATTACTTCATTTCTTCTGTTCTCGTAATTAAAAATTTATGTAACTACTTGCTATGTATTAATATTTCAAATTTCGGTATAAATTAAGCAAGGCGCGTTTAACAGGATTTGTATATACATAGCTGTTAGTCGTATTTATTATCTTAAAGTTCTTACGGTATTTCTTGGCAAGCTCGTTTTGTGTAGCAAAATAAGCCTTATCCGCATTGCCGTTAGATTTATGCCAAACCTGCGGAAGAGGTAATATGACGACCTCGAAGGAGTTGATTACGGCTTGCAAACATAGGTCGGCGGCATATAAATGCCATCCGTCGCAAACCTTTTCATCGAACCTTATCGTTTTGAAAAGCTCGCGATTGCAGCCAAAAAGACACTCATCAAGCACAAAGCCTTCCCTCGGATTCTCCTCGTCGCTGTATTTGGTTTTATCGGGGCCCGCATACATCGAAGAAACAATTTCGCCGTCGAACCCTTTGTCTCGGCAGGTAACACCCGCCGCGCCGATCAGCGCACGCGGATTTTTATCCAAATAGTCCTCGATATATTCCAAAGCGTCCTCCCTCAAGAACTCGATATCTTGATGGAGGAAAATAAGCTTATCTCCTTGCGCTTTGTCCGCACCGTAATTAAGCGCCGCGGCCGCAGACTTAAACTCACCCTTCGTGTTGTTTATCAAAACCAATTCGATGTTATCAAGCCCAACGGTTTGTGTTTTACAGCTCTCTGCCATGGAATCAACCATTTCTTGATTGTTGTAAACACATATAAGACTTATCTTTCCCATACGATGCTTCCCTTTCGGCAAAACTTTTTGACCTTCGGCAATTGATGTACTTATTATAAAGCATACCCTGCCAAAAGTCAACACCGCCGAAGGGAGATCACTTTCGACGGTGTTGTATCGTTTTTTATTTATAGCTTGCTACGAGTCCGACCTCAAACATTCTCGACCAAGGCATATAACAATCGTCTATAACGTAATTATCTTTGATCGACTTGAGATAGACCTTTATAAACTCTTCGATTTCGGCTTTGACTTCCTTAGCGATCTCGCCTCGTTTTCCGTCAACCAGCTCGCATTTCATACCCCTGCTTTCGAGGGTATTCGTAACCTTTTCTCTTACGTAAGTCATATATGCGAAATCTTCAATATATCTGGAGATCAAGAAATCGAAATGCGACTTTGTATTTCCGTAAAGATAGTTAACGACGGCGTGAGGGATACAGGTTCCCAAAGTATTGCTCGAGGTGTTCCAGCCTGCATAAGAAGCAACCTTAAGCAACAGCTCCTTTTGCTGCATCATCGCAATCAACTCAAAATCAGAACCGTTTATCGTAGCTACGTCGGCAACAGCCACCTTCTTATTAAGATCATTCACGCAATAATCCATGAATTCCATAAATTCCGGCATATTTCTGAACGTCGTCATTCCTCTGTCGCATTTATGGTCGAGCGTCGCTTCTTCCATCATCGCGATTCCGTTTGCATTGACAAACAACACAATATCCGCCTCGCTCAGATTTTTGGTTATAAGTCCGCCTGCCGCCAATATCTGATAGGTTACCGTCAGATCCAAATGTCTGTCTTCCAAAAAAGGAATTGTTTTAGGCGCGTTGACGCTGTTATACTTCACGTAAAACAACGGTCTTTTTTTCTCGATCTTCAAAACCAATTTGGAAAGCAGGGTGTTCGCAACCTCGTCGGCACCGGGATACATATAAGCCGAAAGCTGGAGATTTTTTTGACTGATTATTTTGCTGATCTTTCTTTGGTCTATCGCCGTCCAACCGAACTCGCTGGAGTCATCCTGCGGAATTATCAAAAAGTCTACGACCTTTTCCTCGATCAGATTAAGCGTTTCGATATTCAAGGCGCAATTTATTTCGCGTCTTGTAAGAAAATCCTCCAATTCTTTTTCGGGGACATTCAATACGTCGAAAACCGCCAATTCCTCGTCGGATATGACCCCCAGCTCTTTTTTATGGTTGTAATATCCGTACTTGAAAATCTCCAATCCGCAATAATCGTAATAGTCGGGCTCCTCGTCCGAATTGGAATATTGAGGACATCTCATAATCAAATTGAAGGCATAGATAATAATATCGGGGTTGTTTTCCTTGATTTTTCTGATGACGCTGAGCCTTTCCTTAAGCTCCTCCACCGAAAAATAATGGAGTCGGCTCGGAACGATACCGCCGTAAAGCAAAGTATCTATCGAAAGAACAAGGCCGTAGGCATTTTTGGTTTCGTCGAGCAAAAACTGAACTATCTTTTCGTGGTCCGCAGGTACCTTTTTGTCGCCCATAATGCTCATATCGGGAACGGTTATTTTGATATCCTCGGTGTTGAATATTCTTTGCGGATATATGTAATTACAGGGTCTTTCGTCCAACGGAAGCAATACGATTTTTTTCATTTTTAACTCCTTAATCAAAGAATTGGTTTTCCACTTGAAAATCCGTCAAGTATGTTTTAATCATTTTACCACACAACGATCCAAAAGTAAACGCTTTTTTCGCGTCGCAACGTTATTCTCGGGATGATAAATATACTAAACATATACTTTAAGTGCCGTTAATTGTTGAGACTCCTCATTTCTCATATTGAAAAAAGGCAGAATATAAGGTATACTGAAAACAAGAACAAAAAAGGAGCAACAAAATGAAAAAACTCTCCCGATTGATCTCCCTTGCTCTTGCGGCAATAATGGTCTTTGCTTTGATTCCGATATCTGCTTCGGCGGATACCTTGGTAAAAGATCTTAAAATTGTCTGTCTCGGCGACAGCATTACTCATTTCGGTTCATACAAAACCGGTCAGAACGATGAATACGGCAACGCCATATATGCAAATTCCTATCCCGATCATCTTGCGTCCTACACCGGCGCAGAAGTTTATAACGCAGGCAGAGCCGGCGATTCCACCGATATGGCAGCCACGCGTATACAAAACGAGGTCATAAACCAAAATCCCGATGTAGTCGTTATCAGCCTTGGTATGAACGACCAAGCCTACGACTCCAGAACCTTCTGCAATATGAATTCTGTCGAAGCCTACCGCGCCAACTTGGAAAAGTTCGCGAAATTGTGCATCGCTCGGGGCATCGACGTGATCTTCCTCACACCCAACCCTGTTTACGGTCCCCATTATATCGCCCGTGCCAACAACTACAACTACGGCAATATGCCTATGTATTGCAATGCTATGCGCGAAGTCGCAATCAAATACAATTGCGGTCTTGTTGACGGAAACTATGAATATACCAGCTCGTCCAATTTGAGCGACTACATCCTGGCGGGCGACGGCATTCACCAAAGCAACACGGGACGTAAATATTTCGCGAGCCTCGTCGCGGAGTATCTTTCGGCACAATACGAAAACTACAACAGAGCCGAAATGACTGTCGTTTGTAAGGACACAAGCGGAAGAGTCCTCAAGCAATACACATTGGTTGGCGCGGCGGGCGCACTTATCACTATCCCCTCCCCCGATCTCGGCGAAGGCTACACGGCAACGACCGCGGATGCGAGCACAACCTTCGTTAATAATGCGACCCACACCTTTATTTATACACCTACGATTTCCACCGCCATTACCAATACGGCGAACGCAAACGTTGACACCAATATGGCGGCATACATCTCCAAGCTTACGAGCACCGCAAACACCCTTCTTTCTGCTTCCTCGTTGGATTTCGATGCCATCGGCAAAACTACCGTTCTTCTCCAAAATGCAACAAAGGATGTTGCGGTTCTTTCATACGGCGCAGCCTATACCGCGAGCGCCCCTACCTACGACAGTTACTTAGACCTTGACGATGACGGAATCCGACTCACAGACGGTTACAAAAGCTACGCGAACGGTTGGGATTCACGTTACAGCGCATGGTCGGCTATCCAACCCGAAATCGTTATCGACCTTGGCGACGTCGTAAAAGCCAACGTCTTCAAAGGATATTTCAGCTGGCTTCTCCCTCTCGGTGTAAGCGCGCCCTCCTCGGTTAACATTTCCTATTCCACCGATAAATCAAATTGGTCCACCGCCGTAGCGTCGGTACAATCCACCGTTGCCACCGGAGGCTCCACCAGCACAGGCGCTTGGAACAGAGATATGTTCACCGCGAGCCTTAATTTTGCGGCAGAAATGCGCTATGTTAGGTTTAACATAGCACCCGCAGGCTCCAACACGTGGGTAGACGAGCTCGAGGTTTGCTATGATGCCACAAAAGCTCCCGATCCCAACGATCTCGATGCAAATTCATCTTACACCACCTCCGATCTCTACCGTCAGGGTAGTGCCGAAGCAAACTGGGGCTGGGATGAAAACGCGCCCATCACTTATCCCGACGAAGGCGGCAACAGTCTTATCGACGGCGTTATCGGTTCTGAAGAAATGGGTAACGCTTGCTGGGTAGGGTTCCACCACAACACACCCGAATATATCAACACCGGCTACCACAGAATCACCTTCGATCTTGGCGAAGCCAAGAACGTCGGCACCGTAGATGTTTATGTCGGCACCGTCGCTTTAGGCGCCGGCATTACCGCTCCCGCTTCCATTCAGGTTTTGGTTTCTGACAACGGAACCGATTTCAGGAATATTAATACGGTCAAACCCACCGATACCGCAAATGTAAGCGGATTTACAACGGTAGAAAAGGTAACTTTGAACGTTAACAAAAGTGCAAGATACGTAGAACTGCGAATTGTCAGCGCAAATTGGGTGTTCGTTTCCGAGGTTCAAATAACCGCGGGCGAGGTTATCGAGCATACCTGTACCGCCAACGGAACCGATTGGTTCAGCGATGACACACACCATTGGCACGAATGCGACTGTGGTGAAAAGGTTGATTTTCAGGAACACGTGTATTCGGATGACGGATCTTGTGCGTGCGGTTACGTTCCAGAAAAAGAATATCTGTTCGGCGACGTTAACGGCGACGGAAAAGTAAATATGTTTGACTATCTTTTGGTTAAAACCTTCTGCTTCAAGTCAACTTCTCCCACCGAGGAACAGTTCAAACGCGCAGACGTAAACCAAGACGAAACGATCAATATGTTCGACTTTATAATTGTCAAAGCGGAATGCTTCAAAACCGAAAGTGAATAAACAATATCAAATAACAAAGCCGACTTCGTTCTCATAACGGAGCCGGCTTTGTTTTCGCCCTCAAACCCATTCGAAAAATAAAAAAGCCGTGCTTGCGAGACTTCCCAAAAGGAAGTCTCGCAGTTTTATTCGCCTCATGGGGTCCCCACAAAACATAGTTTTGTGGGGTTATT
>JAZSLN010000073.1:0-4239 GCA_045535385.1 Eubacteriales bacterium | reverse complement strand
GCATAAATGCTGGGTTTTTGGCACATTTCAGAGTAGAGAAAAGGAGTAAATATATGAAAGCAACAGGTATTGTACGCCGCATCGACGATTTAGGTCGTGTGGTTATACCGAAAGAGATTAGAAGGACTATGCGAATCCGTGAGGGCGACCCGTTAGAGATATACACCGAGAACGACGGAAGTGTTGTGTTTCGGAAGTATTCGCCGATAGGGGAGTTGAGCCGCGTTTCGACCGAGTATGCCGAGGCGATAAACCGTTCGAGCGGTATACCGATAGCGATTTGCGACCGCGATAACGTTATAGCTGTCGCGGGTGTTTCCAGGAAGGATTATCTTGAAAAACCTATCTCGAGCGGTCTTTCGAACGTATTGACCAGCAGAAAAAGCTACTCCGCAGGCGAAAAGAGCGGAGAGGTTACCGTTACGGAAGGCGGCAGAGAAGTAAGCTATCTTTCGCCGATCGTAAGCGACGGAAGCGTTATCGGTGCGGTTATGTCGATCAAGGAGAACGGAAAAGCACCCGACGGAAGTGAGAAGAAGCTTATTGATACCGGCGCGTATTTTATGTCAACGCAAACAACGTTGTAAACAAAAAGTTGCATAGGGGAAACCTATGCAACTTTTTTGTTGAAAATATTATTTAACGACCGCCAAACTGAACGCGGTAAGCGCGATAAGGAATCCAAAGTTCAGCACCGAAAACAGCGCGACGTATTTTGCCGTCTTGCCGGGATTGTTTTTTGTGTATTCGCGGAAGGTGATAAGGCTGGCGAGCGAGGAAATGAGGGTTCCGACACCGCCGATATTAACACCGACAAGCAGAGAGGAATAGTCGCTCGTGAAGTTAGAAAGCAAAACCGCCGAGGGTACGTTGCTTATAAATTGGCAGGAAACGACGCTGAAAAGAAGAGCGTTCTTTTCCAAAAGCGAGGATAAAAGCTCTTTTACAGGCTCGATTCTCGCCATATTGCCGGCGAAGATAAAGAAAAACACGAAGGTAAGGAGAAGGGGATAATCGACGTCCTTCAAAGCCTTGCGGTCGATAAACATAAGCGCGAGCGGGATTATAATAAGTCCTGCGATATAAGGTATTCCGCGGAAAACTATCGCGATGGAAAGCGCGAACAGAACAAGCAAAACCGCCGTTTTCTTTTTCGGCACCGAAAGCGGAGTTTCGACCGGCTTTATCGGCTCGGGCTTGATAAAGAAGCAACAGGCGGTAATAAGTATTACCGAGAAGATGAACGGCGCCGCCATTATCTTTATAAATTCTCCGTTCGCTATATCGAATCGGGAATACAAATAAAGATTTTGAGGGTTTCCGAACGGAGTAAGCATACCTCCGAGGTTTGCGGCGATGTTTTGCATAATGAAAACGAAAGCCATGTATTTTTGAAAGCCCGTGGTTTTTAGAACGATATAGCCCAAGGGAAGAAAAGTAAGAAGTGCCATATCGTTCGCTATAAGCATAGAGCCGATGAAGGTTATATAAACAAGAGCGATGGAAGCCGAGCGGATCGTTTTAAATTTTTCGACGAGCTTGCCCGCGAGCATATAGAAAAAGTTCACGTCGCGTAAAGCACAAACTACCGCGAGTACGCAAAAAAGGCAGACAAGCGTTTTTACGTCGAAATATCCAACGTATTGTTCGTCTATCGGCACAAAAAACATAGTTATTGTCGCCGCGAGGAACGCGATGACCATAACGGTATTCTTCTTTGCGAATTTTGCGGTTGCCTGAATAGCTTGCATAATCCTCTCCTGCTTTCTAAAGCCTGCAGTATGGGATTATATCACTCGGCATTACGGTTTTCAATCGCAAAGATAAATAAAAATCGCCCCTTTTGGGGCGAAAAATATCTCATTTTTTCCAAAACAAAGCGCTTGGCTCAGAGCGAGCCGGCGATCAGCTGTATAACGATTCCCGAAACGGCTCCGAGTGTATAAAGAAGCAGCGTTATGAGAAGGTTGGATCTGAAACCTCGGTTGACTCGGAAAAGAACGATAAGTCCTGCGCCTGCGCTTGTGCAAAGTCCCGCGATAACCGAACCGAGGGTAACCGTGCCTTCGAGATACATCGAAGCGAGAATCACCGACGGAGCGCAGTTGGGAATTAAGCCGATGAGCGCGGTGAGGAGCGGTTGGAAAACGCTTTCGGTAAGCATAAATTGCTTCAAAGTCTCATCGCCGATGTACTCGACAAAAAAGCCGAGAACGAGAGTTATTGCGAATAGGAACGCCCAAACCGACGAGGTTCGCTTCAGAGTACAGACGATTATGTCTTTCCACTCGATGTGGTGGCACACGTGGTCCTCGCCGACCAATTCCTCGTCCTCACAGGAATCATCGTGGTGATGACAGTGATGACATTCGTCCTCTTCTTTCCTGAAAGGTCTTAGACAAAGGTCGATAACATAACCCGCAATAAGACCGATGGCGAATTTTAACGCGACGATGATAAGGATCTCTTTCCAACGGCTCGGCTCGGTGATCATAATAAGCAAAGCCTCGTCGGACGTCGAAAGGTATATCGCGATAAGAGTGCCGAGTGAGATTATTCTTTTTGCGTAGAAATTAGAGCCGATGACCGAAAAACCGCATTGGGGCACTAACCCGAGCAATGCGCCGACAGCCGGTCCGGCTTTTCCTGCTTTTTGTATTAATCCCGAGCTTTTTTCGCTGAGACGTGCCTCGAAATATTCGAGGATGCCGAAAGCGATCAAAAGAAAGGGAAGCGCTTTGAGTGAATCGAAAAACGCGTGCTTTACAGAGTGAATTATAATTTCCTGCATATTTACTTTCCGTTACTTGAATATAAAATAATTATATTACACACGGTCGATTTGTCAAGATTTTTTTGGATATGATTGAAATTGATTCGCATATGAGTTATAATAAATAAAAAACGGAGGGCGTTATGAACGGTAAACTGAAGTTAAGAGAGCTTATCGAAGAATCTGATAATATAGTCTTTTTCGGGGGCGCGGGAGTTTCAACCGAAAGCGGTATAAAGGACTTTCGTTCGGCCGACGGAATATATAATATGAAATTCGATTATCCGCCCGAAACTATGCTTTCTCATAGCTTTTTCGTGTCGCATCCCGGGGAGTTTTTCCGTTTCTACCGCGATATGATGCTCTGCGACGGGGTAAAGCCTAATCTTGCCCACTATGCGCTCGCAAAGCTTGAAAAGGTCGGAAAACTGAAGGCGGTCATAACTCAAAACATCGACGGACTTCATCAGGACGCGGGAAGCAAAACGGTTTACGAGCTACACGGAAGCGTAAAACGCAATTATTGTATGCGTTGCGGTGCGTTTTATGACGAAAAATATATCGCGGAAAGCGAAGGAGTGCCTGTTTGCCGTTGCGGAGGAACCGTAAAACCCGACGTTGTGCTTTATGAAGAAGCGCTAAACGACGAAACCGTAACTTCGGCTGTCCGTGCGATTGCCGAATGCGATCTCCTTATCGTTGCAGGAACGTCTTTGACGGTTTATCCTGCAGCGGGAATGCTTCGTTATTTTAATGGACGTAACCTTGTGCTTATAAACCGCGACGAAACACCGTACGACAGCAGCGCGGACGTTATTATCCGCGATCCCGTCGGAAAAACGCTTGGCGAAATAATACTTAAATAATTGTAAAATTTATTTGTATTACTCTCGATTCACTTGATAATATCCGAGGATTGTGATACAATACCGCTTAATGACTTGGTATTTCCCACAGGAGGTGTATTATGGAAAAAACCGAAAAGCTCACTCCGCGTGAATGGATCGAAAATATGTGGTATCATTATAAATGGCTTATTATCTTTGGAGGTCTGCTTATAATCTTTCTCGTTATAAGCTGTTTCCAGTTTTTCGGCAACGATGAGCCGGATGTGAATATCCTTCATATGGGTCCTATGTATATCTCACCCGAGGTTGCCGACAAAATCGAAGCTACTGTCGGAGGTATGGCATCGGACTATAATGAAGACGGCGATGTTGTCGTTTCGATATTGGATATAACCGTTAATAAATTCGGTACCGATGAAAGCAATACCTTTAATTACGATCAACATAACAGCGCGCTTCAACGTTTCCAAACCGAAATACGTGCAGGCGATGCGGTTATATATCTTCTCGACAAGGAGTATTTTGATATCTGCGTCGGCGAAGGGCTCCTTACACCGCTTGACGAAGTTATCGATGATGCGTATATGCCTGAAAATACGGTCGACGGATACGGCGTTG
>JAZSLN010000109.1:0-3924 GCA_045535385.1 Eubacteriales bacterium | reverse complement strand
CCCCTGCATAGTGAATTTTTCGGGGATGTCTGCATTTTTGTCATTAATATATTCCTCGGTAAAAAACGAGGGATAATTTTCGTAATCACCGTTGATTATACAGTTGATATAATCGTAAAAAAACTCAGCGGAGCGGGAAATATTAGCCGAATTGTTTTCGTTAAGAACGTATTCGGTATTCTCGTTGGAAAACTTTATACCTCTGCCGCAGTTCAAATAAAGCTCGTTTTTCAAAATATCGGCGCTATAATCAGCCTCGTAAAAACGATAGTCTTCATAGTCGCTCGTTTCGCCGTCAGAATCCAACGCCTTTTCAATAAGCGGAAGTACCCCAACAAGCAGGAGAAGAACAGCCAACACAGAAATGATAACGGTAAAAGCGATTTTTATTTTCTTTTTAGATGAAGAAGCGTCGCGTTTTTTTATATTCTTCGCCTCTTCGGTATTCTTTTCGAACTTCTTATTCATCATAAGGCTACCAATAGAAGGTTATGGGGCGCAAAAGGCGCCCCATAAAACACAAATTTACTGTTCTATAAAGCGTTTGAGATTATCACAGCCTATACGAACGCCCTTAAGGGCATCTTCCATACCTTCAAATTCGATGGTAAGGAATCCGTCATAGCCTAAGCGTTGGAGAGTTTTTACACATTGACGGACAGGAACATCACCATGACCGATAATGGATCCGCGGAGATAATTTCCGCCGCGGGACATAAACCAGCCCTCACCGGGGTTATCGCCCGATCCGCTCTTCTTATGGAAGTCCTTTGCGTGAGCGTGGAACGCGTAAGGAGCGAGAAGACCGACGGCATAATTATGGTCGGCATCGGCACAAGCGAAGTTACCTATATCAACGAGCGCGCCGAAATTAGGATGGTTTACGGCGTTGATAAGCTTTTCGATTCTGTCGGGGTCCTGAGCGAAGAAACCGTGGTTTTCGATACAGGTCTTAATACCCTTAGTTTCAGCATATTCGGTTACGGCACGATATGCCTTTACAAGAATAGGAAGAACGTGGTCGAAGCTTCTTCCGGTTTTTACTTCAGCGGGATAGCCGCCGGTAGCATCGTGGCGGATAATGGGACATCCGAAAGCCTCGGCAATATCAACAAGTCCCTTAACACGTTCGATTTCTTCATCAAGATTTCTGTTAAGAAAATCTGCGCCGACACAGAAGCAAAGAGGCTTCATATCAATGCTTTCGCAATAAGCACTAATATCCTTTGCATATTCTTTATATGCCTCTAAATCGTTAGCATAATTCCAATTTTCAACGAAGTCAACGCCCTCCGCGCCGAATTCTTTAGCTTTTGCGATACAGCCCTTTATACCGAGAGAGCTTTCTTCGTTATATCCGTGGAAGCTGTAAAGACTAACACCTATTTTCATTATATAACCTCAAAAGATACTTATGGATTTTGATACAGCGAGGCAAGAAGCCTCGCTGTATACGTACTATTAAACTATAATATTAACCGAAGGTGATAACGGGAACCTTGGAGAAGTCATTACGTCCGATAATACCACCGCCATCACGGAGAGTGATATTCTTAAAGGTCTTACCGTCGCCGCAATTGATAGAGATAGAGAAACCGAAGGATTCGCCCTTCTTAACATCAACGGGATGGTCCTCACTGCCTATTTCAGACCAAGGAATCGATACTTCGTAAATAGTCTTCTGGGATGCATCATCGCGAGAACACATAGATTTAGCCTTGAATTCCTTATCGCCGGGGAACCAGTTGCAAGAGATGGTTTCGCCCTTATCGTTAGCAGCAAAGCCATACTGACGAACAACCTTATCCTTAACTGCCTTACCGCCGTTTTCGTAGTCATAGTTTTCAATCATATATTCGCCGTTAGCGGGTTCGGAAGAAACATTGATCTGGATGCAGTCGTGGTTATACATATCGCCTGCCTTTTCCTGAGTAAGAGGATTGTTATGATAAGGAGAACTTACGATAACGCCAAGATAAAGATTATCTTTATCATAGGTAAGATATACTTCAGCTTCAGCATAGATATTGTCGCCGAACTGTGCATAGCTTACGAGATCATTTTTCTGATTAATTGTCCAGATAGCCTTACCGTATTCGGACGCGCTTACCTTGCCGTCCAATTTAGCAGTCTTCTTAGCGATAGTAGAATAAAGACCGGTGTTAATAATAAGACCGTGAGGGAAGAAAGCGGTATTCTTTGCAGTTTTGGAAATAGCATCGATCTTGGATTTGAAATCCTTGTGGATCACGAGAACGTAACCATCTTCGGGGATAGTGGTAGCGGAGTCGCCTTTGCCTATCTCAGAAACGGACTTCTTAACATAGGAATAAACCTTAGCATCATATTCGAAAACAGCGATAGCGAATTCGGAATAATCGAGGTCAGCGGGAATATTGAGACCGTAAGCGGGGGTAAATACTGCAACATCGCCTGCGAGAAGCTTAGCCTGGTCTACTCTGGAGATCTGGAGCGACGTGGAATCGGTAGCCTTTACACTAACGATACCTTCTTTTATATGTTTGCCCCAAGAGATGAACTTGTTGGTCATAACAACCTTTTCATCTTCGGGAGCAGACTCATCGGAGGAAGAGTCGGAAACATCGGAAGAATCGTCGGTAGAATCCTCAACGGAGGAATCTTCAGCTACGGAAGAATCATCGTCAGCGGGGGTGCTGGTATCGGTGTTACCGTTGCTGGTAGCGGGTGTGCTGCTTTCTTCATTGCCGCCGCAAGCGACAAAGGAAAGAGTGAGGAAGCAGACAAGTACGATCGCAAGGATCTTTTTCATTGTTAGTTACACTCCTTAATGTGTTTTTTAGGATAAACGATATAATTCGTTTCCTTTTCATTCGAATTATATCATATCAACAAAAATAATGCAATAGCAGTTTTTTGATTTGTGTAATTTTTTTATACATAATAACACCCAAAAACACTGACAAACATAACAAAAAACAGTCAATTAAAAAGAGGTGAGCGCGTAGCAGAATGACGCAGAATGGAAAATCGGCATCCGAAGGTGTAGTAATCTACTCCGAGAGATGCAGATTTTTCATAGCACAAAAAATACAATAGTTCCTCTTAATACAAACCCTTACAGGATGAAGAAAGAACTAAAAAGAACGCACAATCAGGTCAATAATAAGCCTTTTTGTGCGTTCTGTGTTATTCTACTTAGCGCGATTACTGTTTCTCGGCAATAGCCAATTTAGCGCAAACAGCAAGAAGCGCGCTCGCTTTTTCGAGATCCTCGCAGGAGGGGAAGGTCGGAGCGATACGAAGCCGGCTGTCCGTGGGGTCGATACCGTAGGGGAACATCGCGCCCGCAGGAGTTACGACAAGTCCCGCCTCTTTACAAAGCTCAACGGTACGCTTTGCGGTACCCTCGGGGAGGTTCAATGTGAAGAAATAACCGCCGTTCGGCTTCGTCCAGCTGACACCCTCGACATCCTTAAAGCCTTCCTCAAAGCCCTTATAGATGGTCTCGAATTTGGGACGGATAAGCTCCTTATGGAGATTCATATGCTCGATGAGCGCGTCATAGGTCGGGAACATACGGGCATGGCGAAGCTGGTTGAGCTTATCGTGGCCGATGGTCTGGTATTTCATAACGGAAAGGATGCGCTTTATGTTCGCCTTACTTGCCGCGACACAGGAAACACCTGCGCCGGGGAAGGTGATTTTAGAAGTAGATGCGAATTCGAAGAAAATATCCTCGTTACCGTATTTAGCGGCCTCGGAGAATATTTCAACAAGCTCGTCGGGGGTATCGGTAAGCTCGTGAATAACGTAAGCGTTATCCCAGAACACGCGGAAATCCTTCGCGGCAGGCTTCAAAGAAGCGATGCGGCGGACGGTTTCGGCGGAATAGGTATTACCGAGGGGGTTCGAATACTTAGGAACGCACCACATACCTTTAAT
>JAZSLN010000040.1:0-5629 GCA_045535385.1 Eubacteriales bacterium | reverse complement strand
TGAATACAAATTTTGTCTTCCTAAGACCGCTTGGCCTCCGACTTCGTTGCCGTGAGATCGCTGACAAAGTCGGTGCTATTCTCATGGTTGATATGGCACACATCGCAGGTCTCGTTGCTGCAGGACAGCATCCCAGCCCTGTTCCCTACGCTGACGTTGTTACCACCAGCACTCACAAGACGCTCCGCGGCCCGAGAGGCGGTCTTATCCTTTGCAAGGAAGAATATGCAAAGCAGATTGATAAAGCTATATTCCCCGGCACTCAGGGCGGTCCTCTTGAACACATAATCGCTGCTAAAGCGGTTGCTTTCGGCGAAGCACTTACTGACGAATTCAAGGCATATCAGGAACAGATAGTTAAAAACGCCAAAGCTTTGGAAATCGCACTTAAAGAAGAAGGCTTCGATCTCGTTTCCGGCGGTACCGACAACCACCTCCTTCTTATTGACCTCCGCAGCATGGGCGTTACCGGCAAAGAACTCGAGCACAATCTCGATGAAGTTCACATCACCGTTAACAAAAACGCCATCCCCAACGATCCTCAGAAGCCTTTCGTTACCAGCGGTATCCGTATAGGCACTCCCGCCGTAACCTCGAGAGGATTCAAGGAAGAGGATATGAAGACCATCGCTAAGCTCATCAAGCTTTGTGCGACCGATCTTGAAAACAACCGTGATTATATCATCTCGGAAGTTGATAAGCTCTGTGAAGCTCATCCCATTTACGAATAATTGGAAATAAGAGTTTTTGAACAGCTTCCGAACGAGGCTGTTGAAATACGAAACGAAGTTTTTGTAAACGAGCAGGGCTTTCAAGAAGAGTTTGACGAGCTTGACAAAACGGCAACCCATCTAGTCGGCTTTTATGACAACAAAAGCGTTGCTACATGCAGGATCATCCGAAAGAGCGAAAGCGCATATCTTATAGGCAGAATTGCTGTAAGAAAGAGTTTGCGCGGCGGCGGACTCGGCTCGGAAATCATAAGGTCAGCCGAGAATATTATCAAAACCGGCGGCGGTAAGACCATATATATACACGCTCAAACCAGAGCTATCGTTTTTTATAAAAAGCTGGGATACTTCCCTATCGGAGACCCCGACGAAGAAGAGGGCTGTCCGCATCAAATGTTATTCAAAAAAATATGAGTTAAGGTGTTGTGATACGTTTCACAACACCTTGTTCTTCTTGACAGATAACATAAATACAGCTATAATACCATAAAAGGAGGCGGTAATAATGTTTAACGAAATAATTGAAGCGGCAAAATCACACAATATCGAATTAGTTATTCTTTTCGGTTCGCGTGCAAAAGGAACCGAAACAGAAGCAAGCGACATTGATATATGCATTATTGCCGAAACAGAAAACAAAAGACGGTTAGCCTCAAAGCTTCAGATAGCGATCGATTGCGAATACCCCATAGATATTATTGTATATACACCTTCAGAATGGAAAAAGTGTATCGAAGACGATATGAGTTTCGCGAAAAAAATTCTCACCGAAGGGAGAGTCTTATATGGACAGCAGGAGATATCTTGATTGGTATGACAAAGCTATAAAGGACTTACGCGGTGCGGAAATTTTATACGAAAGCGATGCTGATAACTCGCTCGTTGCTTTTCATTGCCAGCAGGCAATCGAAAAAATGTTAAAAGGATATATATTAAAGCACACCAAGGAATTATTGAGCGGACACAGCTTGATTTTTCTTATACGTCGTGCCGCGAGATTTGACGAAGAAATCAGAAGATTCACAAAAGATGTTGCTTTTGTAAACCAATTTTACGTTGAAACACGCTATCCTGCAGACATTCCTGACGAAGTTGATGAATACGAAGAGCAAGAATGTTTCGAAACCGCGCGAGACGTAATTATATATATTCAAAGCAAAGAAAAATCGGAGGAATAAAATGCAAATAGCTTTTTCCGGCAGACTCGGAAGCGGAAAATCCACCGTATGTGCCATTTTGAGAGATACATACGGATACGAGATATACAGCACAGGTTCAGTACAGCGAAAGGTCGCAGAAGAAATGGGCATTTCCGTACTTGAACTTAACAAGCTTATGAAGGAAAACCCCGCGCTCGACCACAAAATTGATGATGCTGTTACAGAGCTATCCCGACAACGCAAAGGTGATAATTTAGTCTTCGACTCCAGAATGGCTTGGCACTTCGCCGAAAACACTTTCAAGGTATATATGTACGTTGACCCTACCGTGGCGGCAAAACGCGTGTTGGCGGCAGATAGAGGCGCTGTAGAGAAATACAGAGACATAGATGACGCAAAAGAACAGCTCATAGCTCGCGCACTCGAGGAAAACCAACGCTATAAAGAAATTTACGGTGTTGATAACCTCGATTACAGCAATTACAATCTCATACTTGACTCGACCAATGCCACACCTGAAGAGATAGCTTGGCTTATTATCGAAAATGCAAAGGAATACGAAAATAAGCCTTTTGAAAATACCAAAGTTCTTCTTTCACCTTACGTATTGTACCCAACGAAGGATATCGGTACCGACGAGTCCCCAACAGCCCCCGTTATCTTTATGAAAGACGGGTTACATTACGTCTCAGAAGGCCACAAGCGCCTCGAAAACGCGTTAGAATCTAAGGCGGTGCTCACCAGTGCCACTCTCGCGGAAAAAGCCACAGATGCCATCACGACACGCGAGACTATCGAACAATACGAAAGCAAGTACGGATTCAAATACGAAACTATACCGAATATATAAATAGAAAAATCACCCGAAGCTAATTCGGGTGATTTTTTACTGCTCATATTTTATCAGTGCATACGGACTCATCGATTGCTGAAATGATTTTGTCAGGTAATAAAACATACCGTTAACAAGTATTTTAGTTTCCAAATTCCGCTTGTCGATATCGCACAGTGCTTCCCTAAACTTATGCGGAGGATATTCCAAACACGCTTTGTTACGTTCATCTACAATAAGACCGGTCATATATAAGAGCTGTGTATCAGAATTTTCGACCAGCATATTTATAAAAGCTTTTTGTTCTTCCTCTCTATTCAGAGCGTCAGCAAGAGCATACTCATACACATTTCCTTTTGCGGTCTTTGCCGCAAAAACGTAAGCTATAGTGTTTGGTTCAATTTGAATTTTATCCGCTCTGCTTTCGGCGAGCTTCAACAGCGCATCAAATTCATTTCTGTCGGTGTATGGTATACAGCAATAGGGATCGATCCTTCCGTGTTCCTTATTAATAAATTCGGAAAACTCTTTGATTTTCGGTTCATCACTATAATTCAAACAGGGAGCAGTATTCAGCAAAAACTCTATCTCGCAGAAATCGTTTAAGAACATCTCGGTATCTATCATAAGCTCATAGCTTTCAAAAAGAGCTGTAGATCCGGAGACAGATTTACCGAGAAGTGAAACGTAAACCGAAATCAACTCCTTTATTCTTTCAAGAGATCGATAGAATGCTTCAAAATTGTCCGATTTGATATAGGTCATTGCCAGACGCACTTCTGCATTAATTCTAAGAGAAATAAAAATGTCATCATCGCGTTTTGAAAAAGCATCGATAATATTCTTTACCGCAATACACGTTTCGGGCAATTCATATGTTCTGTTAAACATATCTCGTAACGAAGGCGAGCTTTTTCTGCTCATAATATTAAGCACTTTCGTGATATCCCGAAAAAGAACCTTGCTTCTTTGTTTCGACCATTCCTTTTCGTTAACATTGGCATAGTATCTCTGTAAAATCAGATCGTGCCAACAAGAAAAATTATTGTCATCGGTTATAAATTCTTTCCATTCATAAAGCTTTTCCTCGTTTTCAATAACAACTATTGAAGACAGTATTCTATTACGATGAACTACAGGAAGTCCATTAAGTCTGTTTTTAATCTTCGTAACAATTTCCGTAAAGCGTTCTTCGGTAATCAGACGTTCATTACATAAAGCTCTTGCCACAGAGAAGAATTCGACAATAAACCTGCTCATACCGATATCAAAGCCTTTTTCTAAAAGGTTCAGAAACTCGATCCTATCGTTCGGAACGCCTGAGTCTTGTTTTTTACGTGCGGCAATCAGCTTTTTTGTTATATCATTCGGAGATGTTGGCGCAACACCCAAAAGTTCATCAATCGATACTTCAAAAACAGCAGAAAGCTGAGGCAGTTTTTCTATATCGGGATATGCAAGCCCTTTTTCCCAGCGCGAAACCGATTGCGGTGTAACAAACAGAGATTCCGCCAGCTGACTTTGTGTTATACCCATTTGTTCGCGGAATTTCTTAATGTTTTCAGAAAGCTTATTCTGCATTTCCCTTCTCCAATCACACATTCCTTGTAGCTTAATTATATACTGAACATCATCCCATGTCAATCAAACGTTAAGTTATAAATAACAATTCGAAAGTTAAATACACATAAAAAACGCTCTCCGAAATAATGCTTCGGAGAGCGAATATTTATGAATTTATCTCTTGTTGAGCATGCTGAGGATATCGTCGATATCGTTAGATTCCTTAGGAGCTTCTTCAACAGGAGTTCTCTGAGCCTGAGCAGCTTCAGCCTGCTGCATCTGACGGCGAACATCGGTACCTCTCTTATCAGCATCAAAGCCGGTAGCAATAAGAGTGATGCGCATTTCGTCTTCGAGAGAAGGATCGATAGCAAAACCGAAGATAACGGTAGCATCGGGATGGGATTCGCTGGTGATCATTTCAACAGCAGCATCGATTTCGTCCAAACCGAGGTCGGCAGAACCGATGATCTGGATCACGATACCCTGAGCACCGCTGATATTGGTTTCCAACAACGGAGAAGAAGCAGCCATCTTTGCAGCCTGTTCAGCCTTATCCTTACCCTTAGCGCAGCCAACACCCATATGTGCAAGACCTGCGTTAGACATAACAGCAGAAACGTCAGCAAAGTCGAGGTTAATAACACCGTCGATAGTAATGAGCTCGCAGATAGACTGAACACCCTTACGGAGGATATCGTCAGCTTCTTGGAACGCATTAAGGAAGGTGATCTTCTTATCGGTGAGAAGCTTAAGTCTTTCATTGGGGATAACAATGAGAGAGTCAACAACTTCAGCGAGCTTAGCGATACCTGCTTCAGCCTGCATCATACGCTTCTTACCTTCGAAAAGGAAGGGTTTAGTAACAACAGCCACAGTGAGGATGTCCAAAGATTTAGCAATCTTAGCAACTACAGGAGCAGCTCCCGTACCGGTGCCGCCACCCATACCTGCGGTGATGAACACCATATCCGCGCCTTTAATAGCTTCGGTAATGTCTTCAATAGATTCGTCAGCAGCCTTTTCGCCAAGTTCAGGGTTAGCGCCTGCGCCGTGGCCCTTAGTGATGCGATCGCCGATAGCAATCTTTGTAGGAGCACTGGATTTAACAAGGATCTGAGTATCGGTGTTAATGTTGATAAACTCAACGTCCGCATTTTCGATGACAGAAATCATACGGTTAACAGCATTTCCGCCGCCACCGCCGACACCGATAACTTTAATGACAACTTTATTGGGATCTTCGATCATATTTTGCATATTGAACCTCCAAATATCTTGACTTATTTCCATACATACTATACTATAATATGTTTTTTTGTGAAATGCAAGAGTTTTTTTAG
>JAZSLN010000045.1:0-8969 GCA_045535385.1 Eubacteriales bacterium | reverse complement strand
GATGCGGCGGACGGTTCCGGCGGAACAGGTATTACGGAGGGGGTTCGAATACTCAGGAACGCACCACATACTTTTATTTGATGCATCGTTCGCAACGAGCGATTCTACCATATCCATATCAGGGCCGTCCTCGAGAAGAGGAACATTTATCATTTTGATACCAAGGCATTCGGTAACGGCAAAATGTCTGTCGTAGCCGGGAACCGGGCAGAGGAAAGAAACCTCGCCTTGCTTAGACCAGGGCTCGCAGCCGTCGGTAACGGGGAACATCAGACATCTTACAACTGCGTCGAACATAAGGTTAAGGCTCGAGTTACCGCCGACAATGACACATTCCGCGGGAACACCCAAAACATCGGCAAAAAGCCTCTTGATTTCGGGAAGTCCGTCAAGATTACCGTAGTTACGACAATCAAGTCCGTTTTCGGCGAAGCAATCGCCGTTAACAGCAAGCTTGGTAAGTAATATTTCGGATTCGTTTATCTGCTCGGGCGAAGGCTTGCCGCGCGACATATCGAGCTTAAGTCCGAGCGATTTATATTCTTCAAACTGTTTTTGAAGTTCAATAACGTTCATTGTAAAAATACCTCTGTGATCTGCTGATTAGAATTCTGCGTTGCCGGTAGTTCTCGGGAAGAGCTCGACGTCGCGGATGTTAGTCATACCCGTGATATACATAATAAGACGTTCAAAGCCGAGGCCGTAGCCTGCGTGCTTAACACCGCCGTAACGGCGAAGGTCGAGATACCACCAATAATCTTCCTCGTTAAGACTGAGCTCTGCCAAGCGTGCCTCGAGAACGTCGAGACGTTCCTCACGCTGAGAGCCGCCGATAAGCTCGCCGACACCGGGAACAAGCATATCAGCCGCCGCAACGGTCTTTCCGTCATCGTTAAGACGCATATAGAACGCCTTGATATCCTTAGGATAGTCGGTAACGAATACGGGTTTTCCGAATACGGTTTCGGTAAGATAGCGCTCATGCTCTGTCTGAAGGTCGCAACCCCATTCGACGGGATAGTCGAACGACTGACCGCTCTTTTTAAGGATCTCGACCGCCTCGGTATAGCTTACGCGGGCGAAATCGCTCGAAACGAGAGAGGTTAATCTTTCAAGAAGTCCCTTGTCGATGAATTTATTGAAAAATTCCATTTCCGCAGGGCATCTGTCGAGAACGTATTTAATGACATATTTCGTCATTTCCTCTGCGAGAGACATATAGTCATCGAGGTCAGCGAACGCGATTTCGGGCTCGATCATCCAGAACTCAGCCGCATGGCGGGGAGTATAGGAATTTTCGGCACGGAAGGTAGGGCCGAAGGTATAGATATTCGAATAAGCAAGCGCGAAGCATTCGCCCTGAAGCTGACCCGAAACGGTAAGGTTAGTGGATTTTCCAAAGAAGTCCTTGGAGTAATCGATATTGCCCTTATCGTCGCGGGGAGGATTATCCATATCGAGGGTGGTTACGCGGAACATTTCGCCCGCACCCTCACAGTCGTTACCGGTGATGATGGGAGTGTGAACATACACAAAGCCCTTATCCGCAAAGAAGCGGTGGATACCCTGAGCGGCAACCGAACGAACGCGGAAGACTGCGTTGAAGGTATTTGCACGGGGACGGAGATGGGCAATAGTACGAAGGAACTCGAAGGAATGGCGCTTCGGCTGGAGAGGATAATCGGGAGTGGATTCACCCGTAACCTCGATAGACTTCGCCTTAAGCTCGAAGGGCTGTTTCGCACCGGGTGTGAGAACGAGAGTACCTTCAGCAATAATGGAAGCAGGTATATTAAGCTTCGCGATCTCTTTATAATTATCGATAATATCACTTTCGAAAACGATCTGGACGTTTTTGAAATAAGTACCGTCGTTAAGCTCGATAAATCCGAAAGCGTTGGAAGAACGGATAGTTCTTATCCAGCCGCCGAGACGGACGGTTTTATCTTCGTAGGATTGCGGATCCGAATAAATATCGCAAATACGTGTTAAGGTTTCTTTTATCGCCATAAGCCGATATACCTCCGATTATAATTTCATATCATTATATCACCGCTTCCCTATCTTTGCAAGCATTTTTTCGCCTTTTTCGAGCTAAATTTATCACCAATTATTGAATATTTTGCACATATATGCTATATTGTTGATGCAAAATACTTTCCCTGTGAGGCAGATATGGAATTACACGAATTATTCAACCCCGAAAAAGAATACCTTAAAGGTAAAAAAGCGTTTATATTTGATATGGACGGAACCTTGATAGACTCGATGCATTATTGGGCATATCCCGACGAGCACGATTTTGACAAATATCCCTCCTATGCAGAGTATATGAAGGATAAGTATGATAGGGTTATCGAGCCCAAAGCGACGAGTCTGCGTTTCCTCACCTTCTTGAAGAAAAATGCCATTCCTTTCTGCTTCGCAACCGACACTCCCAAATGGATGTCGAAGGGATTTTTCGACCGTCATCCCGAGTTTAACGGCTTATATGAATTTTACATTGACAGCGAGGACGTCGGCGCTTCAAAACGTCAATCAGGCATTATTTACGAGCGCGCGGCAGAAAGATTAGGCTTCAAAAAAGAGGAATGTGTCGTTTTCGAAGACCATATGCACTCGGTTATCGCCGCTAAAAACGCCGGCTTTGACGTAGTCGGTGTTTACGATGATATCAACGCGCCGAACGCAGCTATCATTAAGGAACATTCCGTCGACTATATCCGCGATTATAATGAAATGATGAAATAAACAAAGAGGACAGAGAACACGGAAATTCTCTGTCCTTTGATTTTATTTCAGAATAACGTAGGTTGTCGGCATTTCAAGCGGATGCCATACAGTACTCAAAAACTTTCGTTCAACAAGATGCGTAGCAGGAATGCAAACGGCATTTATAAATTTATCGGTCGATGCAACTCCCGGTATTTGATCCTGCAAGTGTTTGGGCGTATGCGAACTCAATATTCGGGCTGATATTTTATCCATTTCGTCGATAATCTCTGTCAGTTCCTCAGACACAAATGCACCTGCAAGACTTTTAATTGTCTCGAACTGTTCAGATGTATATATCGGTACAGTTGCTCGATAAGAATTATCTGTTTTTACAACATATCCTTTCTTGATCATATCTGCAACTGCTTCAAGATCATATTCGCTGAAATCTTTATTTTCTTTGCGACAAATATCGCAGAAAATATTGACATAGCGGTCATTGCCATAAAAATCGTGATGGTCGCCTTTGCGATTTTCCAAACTCAAATAATCAAAGAAGTTTATACTATCGCCTTGCTTACTATCCACACCGCAATAGTTAAGCATATATGTCTCGGATAAATTTTCTACGCACCAAATGAATGCATTCTCTCCCCAACCGGTTTTAGGTGCAGCGGGCGTTTGACCATATAAATTGCATATACCTCTAAATAAAATCGCCAAAAGTTGCCAACGCAATGTGTTTTCCGAAAAATCGCTTCCGACAAATCCGATTTTTTTATATCCCGCTAAATTATTGTTAATGAAAGATTCAATCTTGTCAGCAATCATATCAGGATACTTTGACATCGCACGATCAATCTCGTTCGCGCATTCGGAAGTAATTACGATAACATTCGTTTTGTAGTGGGTTCCGTCTTTTATAAGGATACGTTTATCCTCAAGCTCCTTGATTTCATCATCAAGATACGGAAGCGGAATACCCGTTTCGAGACTGATCTGCTGAACGGTAAGCGCATCGTTATAGCAAGCACTGACGATATTCTGTTTTATTTTACTTTGCATAAAATCCCAAAAACGATTCGGTCCTTGACCGTGGTACATCGGGTGCAAAGTTTTTGGATTATAGCTTAATTCGCCAAGATTTCTTTCCATATTCATTCCTTCTTTCAGTATTTTTCGTGATTTGAAAAGCAGGTATTTAGCCATACTTTCGGATATGGAAAGCGCAGATGAAATTTCTGAGCAGGAACTACCGTCGATATAGTACATAATCGTTGCTTTACGGTATTTTTCGGACAGTAACGTCAATTCACGTCGAAGAAGATATATGTCGTTTTTTTCGTCCTCAACAAACCGTTCTTCAACAGGTATTTCTGTTGACAATTCGCAGGTCTTGTTTTTTAGTTTTTTCCTATACCATTGCTTATAAACGTTTCCTGCAACACCCCACATAAAAGAATAAAATGCGTTTTCGTCGCGGATATTTTCAGCTGATTTCAGCAGCTCGCATAAAATATCCTGAGATAAGTCCTCCGCTTCCTCTCTCGTAGGTGTTTTTGCCATACAGTACGAAAAAATCGTTTTAGATACTTCTGAAATTTTATCGTGAAGTTCGTTTTTATTCATCTGCCCACCTCCTTATCCGTTTTTTAGAAGCTTCTGCCCTTATAGTGAAAGAAAAATGATTCGGTTAACATTTTTCGAAAAAATATATCGTATTTTTTCAAACATATTAATTCATTTGTTGCGATTTTCATTATTACGGCTTATAAATCGTTTTCTAACGGACGGTCGAGGAGCAATACCCTACAATGGAACATTGAATTTCCGCAGGATTTATAACATTATTCCGTTTCCAAAACGGTTGCCGAGAGCAATTTTGCGCGTTCGGTAAGCGATTTTATATACGCAAATTCGCGTAAGGTATGGCAATAATCACCGCAGGCTCCGACGGCGCATACACTCGGAACTCCTGCCATCTGGCTGTATGCCGAATCGGAACCGCCGCCGCTTTCGATAGCCTTGAGTTCGCCCAAACCGTATTTCTCGGAAACCGATTTCATAACACCGAAAAGCCTTTCGGTATCGCTGTTTCTCAAAAAGGCCTCACGGCGGCTGATAAACTCAATCGTTGACGACGTTCCCTCTACAAAGGATTTTTCGGCAACTGTCCTTAAAACCCCTTCCGCCTCGGTCATTCCCTTTTCATCCTTCACGCGGACGTCGACGGTTATCTCACATTCGTCGGGGACGATATTGGGGCGTGTACCGCCTTTAATTATACCGCAGTTATAGGTTATATTTTCGGGATCGCTCTTCGATTCAAGCTCGATTATCTTATACGCGGCTTCGCGGACGGCGCTGACACCGTTTTTATAATCGATTCCCGAATGGGCGGAAACACCCTTTATCTTAATAACGGCGCGCAAAATCCCTTTACGCGAAACCACCGCCTCGCCTTCCCTTCCCACTTCACAGTTGAAGGCGGATTTATAACCGCAAAGCGCGGTTTTGATAGCGTCTATTCCCTTTTCACCGCTTAGGCGGTTACTTACCTCTTCATCGGTCGTCAAAAGCAAACGGAGATTTTTATTATATCCGTTTTCGGCAAGCGACTTCATCGCAAGAAGCGCGACAGCTATACCGCCCTTACAATCGATAACACCGGGTCCGTAAAGACATTCGGAATCGCGCTTTACGGCAGGAGTACCAAAAGAGCCTATCGGATGGACGGTATCGGTATGAGCCATAAAGGCGCACCCCTTTTCGGAATCGGGACAGGTATCGACAACGAGGTAATCACCGCATTTTCCAAAAGGGATTCTCGAAACCGAAAAGCCGAGGTCTTCGGCAAAATCGGTTATAAAATCCGAAAGGCTGTCGATATTCGCTTTATCTGCGGCAGTACCCTCGATATTACATATATCCTCCCAAAACGAGAGGTATTTTTCTTTATTTGAATCTATGTACGCAAAAATGTTTTCCATAATACTTCCTTAAAAAGTTTTAGGTTTTTCGCTAATACGAAAAACCTACCTTAACTTTTCACTATTCACTTTTAACTCTTAACTGCAACGCAAAGCGTTGCGAAACATCCCGCCCGAGCCGTGCCCCCGTGAGAATGAAACCCTGCTTTGTGCAGGTGGGTGCTCTCTCCGATGCTTTAGTGCTTCCAACGTCCGCCGCGGAATGCAGCGGGAGGCCTGCTTCACCACATCGGAAGTCCGAACTCCCTTTCATTGTTGTGGGTTTTTACACAGAGAACGTGCATAGTGCGCGAAGGCGCTATGGACATACACGAACCCGGCAGGACAAAAAGTTTTACTTCAAAGACAATTAGTCTTCAACGATCTCGTCGAGGTCTACTTCACCCATAAAGGTGTCTTCGAAAGTATCGGCAACACGGTCAAACTCATCATCGTCATCGATAGTTACGAGAAGCTCGTCGCCGTTTTCGTCAACCTCAACCTTAAGGATAACATATTCATCCTCATCGCCGTCGAGAGGAATGAGTGCGAGATAAGTATTATCGTCGATATTGAGCTCGCCGAGAAGCTCGAACTCGCTTTCGTTACCTTCCTCATCGGTAAGAGTAAAGATGTTTTCTTTTTCCATATTATCTGCCATGACTAACCTCCGGCATACATTATTTTGCATTTTTTGCTTCTTTATTTTACAACCATACGGCTGAAAAGTCAATAGTTTATTAAACTTTCGTTCGACAGCCGACGACAGACTTCGATATGATTGACTTACGCAAAAAAATGATGTATAATAAAAGCTCATTTAAGTCAAGGAGATTTTTATGGCTTTTATTCCGAGAATTTATATAGGAAGCGACAGGATCGAAAACGGACGCGCCTTTATCGACGGTTCGGACGCTAACCATATTTTGAGAGTATTACGCAAAGAAAAGGGAGACTCCTTACACGTTTGCGATATGCACGGCAATTCCTACAATGCAGTCATCGACGAGATCACCGCCGACGGACTTTTTGCGCTCCTCGGCGAGCCCGAAAAGCAGAACAACGAGATGCCGTTTAAGGTTTCGGTCTATCAATGCTTCCCCAAGGGCGACAAGCTCGAGACCGTCATCCAGAAGGCGGTCGAGCTCGGTGCATACGAGATAGTCGCGGTTATGAGCGAGAGATGTGTCGCCCGTCCCGACGGTAAGGCTTTTGCGAAACGTCTCGAACGGTTGAAAAAGATAAGCGAATCGGCCGCGGCGCAATGCGGACGGAGCATTATTCCTGAGATCCGCGGTATTATCTCATACAACGAAGCGCTCAGAGAAATATCCGAAAAGGATATCGGATTCATATGCTACGAGGGCGACGGCACCAAGCCGGTCAAAGAATATCTCGGCGAAACGCCCGAAACGATAGGCTTTCTTATCGGCCCCGAGGGCGGACTTTCGGAGAAGGAAACCTCGTCGGCAAAAGAAATGAACATCCCTCTCGCAGGACTCGGAAAACGCATTCTCCGCACCGAAACCGCAAGCGGCTACGTCCTCGCGGGCATAAGCGTTTTATTGGAAATATAATTTCCCGAAACCCAAAATATCAAACAAAAGAGGAACGCGTAGCGAGACTTCTAAAATGCCGATTCCGGACGATTCGATAAATTGGAATTTGTAGGAGTATATATGAATAGCGTAAATAAAACACTATACATCCCCTTATACGGTAAGTCCTACGTTAGCAAAAAGGGCTTGTTCCTTGATGATAAAAAAGCCGAAGAAATTTGGGAGGCAGAAGGATTTTCGCTGAAGGGAAAATCTAAATCCAAATGGCTCGCTTATTATATGGGAGTTCGTTCTGCTGTATTTGATGAATGGGTAAAACAGCAAATGTCAAATGCGTCTGATGCCGTGGTCATACACATCGGGTGCGGAATGGATAGCCGCGTCATAAGAGTCGGCGATAGAGATCACAAGTGGTATGATGTGGATTTTCCGGAAGTTATTGAAGAAAGAAAACGCTACTATGCCGAAACGGATGACTATAAAATGATTGCAGGCGATGCAAGAGATTGCGGTTGGCTGCCAACGATCCCGAAGAAGAAATCTGCTATCGTCGTTATGGAAGGCGTGAGTATGTATTTGACCACAGATGAAATGCGAAATTTAATTGATTGCCTTTGCACTCATTTTGAAAGTATTGTGCTTTTGGTGGACGCTTATACTTCTTTTGCCGCTAAAATGACAAAGCGAAGAAACCCTATAAATGACGTAGGCGTAACCGAGGTTTACGGTATAGATAACCCACGATCTTTTCAAAGCGAGCAGCTTGCCTTTGTAAAAGAACACACAATGATACCACAGAAATACATAGACGAGTTAGAAGGCTTTGAAAGGTTTATTTTTGCCAAGCTTTATGCAGGCAGTTTCTCAAAAAAACTGTATCGCTTGTTTGAATACAAAAAGAATTGATCAAATTCCAATATATCGACCAATTTATCAAACAAAAAACCGACAGAGCGAAATCCTGTCGGTTTTTTAACATCCTTATGAGAAGGAACACCTGCGCGTTCCTTTGATTTTTTATCTTCTGTTGAGGAGCTTGGAAAAGCCTGCAGAAACAACAGCGTAGAAGAGATACTTAATCAAGCTTGCGAAGCCGACTTCAAGACCGTTGAAAAAGTTACTGAATACTCCGGTGAAGCCGTTGCCCTTAAATCCGTTGATAAGCGCGGAAATAGAATCGATAATGCCCGAAACACCGTTAAATACAAAGCCGAGAACACCCAAAGCGAGGAAAACCGTGGTGATAATGGGAAGGAACTTGACCACATAATTTACTATCAAATTGAAACTGAACTTCTTCTTTTTCTTAACCTGAGTTTCCTGTACGTCGAATTCGTTATTCATATTTATTCTCCTTGATTAATTTTCGACATTATTCTATACTTTTTTACTCTTTATGTCAAGTGTTTTTTGATTCAACGGGAACCTATGTTCATATTTTTTTCACAAACGGCATATAGAAACGCATATTTTTTCAAAAAAAGAGGCAAAATAGACAAATTTACATATTTTAGTTTGTTGTATTTCCGCAAAAAGACTTGCATTTGATAAAATTTTGCGTTAAAATTATTATGTATACTTTTGATTAAATAAAGTTATCACATAAAAAGAAAAAGGAGACGGCAAAATGAGCAACAAGCTTTTTCAAGGTTTGATCTACCAAATGAGAGAGGCGGTCGACCGCGAAATAGGAATTATCGACGACAAGGGCGTTGTTATCGCCTGC
>JAZSLN010000053.1:0-3943 GCA_045535385.1 Eubacteriales bacterium | reverse complement strand
GGTAAGATCTTAAAATACAAAATGCGCGATATGTCGATAGAACAGCTTGGTATCAAGAAATAACGCAACATAACAAAACCCCGATTACTTTACTGTAATCGGGGTTTTATGTTTCTCATAAAAATCAGGTATTCTTCATTATAACCGAGCCGACGCATTCGCTTACGTGCTCGCACGCATCTGCGCAGGACTCGAGGCAATCGTATATCTTACGCCACGAAACGATCTCAAGCACATCGTCAGAGGACTTAGTAAGATCGCGCATAGAAGAGAGAAGATCATAGTAACTATCTTGCACACCAGCCACGCAAGACCGAAGCCGAGGGTAACGGAAATTATGATACCGTAGATAACCTTCAACCATTGATCCCACACGATAGCATCGAAACCGCAAAGCGCCATAGCACCGCCCGTGAGTCCCGCAATAAGAGCATGGCTCTCGCTGGTAGGAATACCGAAAACCCAGGCGAGTGTAGCCCATATAACTATAGCAAACATAGCGGCACACAAAACAATAATTACGGTACGACCGGAATTTTCACCGAAGTTTACCATATTTGTAATCGTTACTGCAACCTCGTTACTTATCTTGGTCATAATAAAAACGCCGAGAAAATTAAACACCGCAGCCATAAGTATCGCCGCCTTGGGAGGCATACATCTTGTTACAACGCAGGTTGCGATAGCATTGGGCGCATCGGTCCAGCCGTTTACCAAAATAACGCCGAGAGTAAGCGATACTGCAATGAACAGCAGCGGATTCGCCGTCATCTGATACCAAAAATCCAAAACAGAGTCCATAAATACCGTTCCTTTACATTTATTTTACGAACGATGAAGTGTCTAATACATAAACACTCACAAATATTTTATACTATTTCCTACAAAAGTCAACAATACTACCCTTATTTTATACGTTTCTTAATCGGATATTAAATTTTAACTGCCAACGAAAAAACAGCCATCTCAGACAGCTGTTTTTTGAGTATGGAATTATAATTATCCTGATAGGGTATTGGGTAATCACACAAGTTATCACATTTTTCGGGAAGTAAGTTTCAAGAATTTGATTTCTTTAGCCAATTTTCTTCTAACGTCCCATTGCCAGAAAAATTCTCCGAAGAACAAAACGCGTTCTATTCCCCTCCGTTTTATCGTTTCGGTAACAAGTCTTTTTGGTGAATATATAGTTTTGCTTGCAATAATTATCTCTTTTTGCAGTTCCGCAGGAGATATAAGCTCGGGATAATGCACTACGTTGCCGTTATATTTACTCCAATCGGTATGTATAAGCTTATCCTTATGAGTTTCGTATGCCTTTGTGCCGGGAATAAAATACATAGACTGAATCAGCACACCGGTGATGTCATATTTTATTACAAAATCAGCAAGTCTTTTCCCCACACCCTTTTTATGGTTATCCGCACCTACGATAAACAAGCCTCTCACCGAAAGTCCGTGCGCTTTGATATTTTCGACCGAACGCACAATATCGTCATAGGTGCAATTCTTATCATTTGATTCAAACGCCTCATCCTCTAAAAACTCGATCCCCATAGCAAGCTGTACAAAACCTGCTTTTTTCAGCAATTCAAGCATTTCGTCATCGAATCCTACCTCATAGCGAGCCTGAATAACAAATTTATATTTAATCTCCGATGCTATAATTGCTTCAAGAACGCCCACTGCCCACTTTCGGTCAGCAAAGAAATTATCATCGGTTATCCAAAGCATATCCGCAATACGCTTTTTCCCTTCGTGATGAAAACGTATAGCCGCTTTTATATCCTCAACAATATTTTCAGGGCTCCGTTTTCTCACGCAACGTCCGAAAGCCGCAACAAGTGCACAATATGCGCAATTATGAGGGCAACCGCGAGAAGCGTGAACCTGAGGCCATATTGTGCTGTGTCCTGCCATCTTTTTATAGTTATATACCAATTCGCGCGCAGGGATAATATCTATATCTTTCGGAGGTTCAGCTCTTCCCGTAAAAACAAGCTCGCCGTCTTTGCGGTATGCGATTCCGTGAAAATCAATTACTTTATTATCGCGAATCGCATCTTTCAGCTTGACGATAATCTCGTCGCCCTCTCCGACGATTACGTAATCGCAATAATTACTTGCTTCCTCATAACACAACGTCGCGTGAAGTCCGCCTATTACAACAACCGCTTTGGAATTTTTGCGGACATACTCTGCTAATTCATATCCGCGATTGGCATTAAACGTAAAAATTCCGATGAAAACGATGTCCGCATCAAGCACGTCATCCCATTTGATATACGAAATAGATTCGCTGTATATAAGTACGTCCGACTCTGTTCTTTTAAGTATCGCCGCAAGAGTCATAAGTCCGTGCGACGGAGTACGGATATATTTATCGTAGACGAAATAATTGTATATAGATCTTCTATACGGCTCGTTTGCAGGCTCAATAAATCTTATTTTCACAATAGCTCTCCTTAATTTCACACAATGAATCTTTGTTTGAACATTACATCCAGCGTTTTTTCTCGGCAATACGTTCACCATCAAACATTATATAGCTGAAGCTTTCCTTGTCATACCCTGCTTCTATTGTGTGCCCATCTAACACCGTGCTGAGATTGTGTTCAAACTCAATAAAACAATACTAGCAAGTGCACACACAAACAGCCCTGTTTTCGATTCCATCATTTTATCGCCGAAAGAATCTCGTTTTTGCTGTTTCTTCATATTACAGTATGCACCTCCAAAACCTTGATATTTTGATTATTTTATCACAGAGTATCGATATAGTCAACAATGAAACAGCGATGCACTTGACAAGCTGAGCCTACTGAATTATACTAAGAATAGATATATACTCGCAGATTTCCCTTTTTGAATTTCCCATTTAATTATTCACATTACGGAGGTTCATCATGAAGAAATTTTTTGTTCTGTTTTTAGCATTTTCTATTTGTATTTCCCTATTTTCGGCGTGCGCGGGTTCATCCGACAATAACCAAAGCGGCGAAAGCAACGCAGAGCACGGCGGCACGGACGATGTATCGAGTGATAATTCCGTTGCGAACAGCGGTAACGGCGGCAACGGAGAAAAGCCGGAATATCCCAAGGATATCCTCGAAGGACTTCCCTACACGATAACTTGTTTAGACAAGTACACCCAAGAAGTTGCCGAGTATGAGTTCAACGACGAGGGCAAATTAAACGACGGTCTTTACCGAAGCGAAGCCGACCTCGAATCCGAAGCCAACGAAGAGATGTGTGTTAAATTTGAGAATACGAGCAAATACAACTTCGTTATCACCTTCGAATCGAACGGAAGCTACGACGGATACCGTCTTATTCTGCACGATTGCGATTTCTATTTATCGATCCTGAAAATCGAAGTCGGAGATGACCTCGACGATATGACAGAAATCGAGTTCGAGGAGGATACCGAAAAGCTTCCGAATATGCACCTCGACTATTATGCGAATTTTGATATTACCACGATAGAAAAGGTACGTATTACTCTCACCACCGGCACGAGCGTCAGCACTTCTTTCGACGAAATCTCGATCCTCGGTTTCCCGAAAGGTGAAGCGGACAAATGGCTCAAAACCGACGAATCCGAGCCCGAAACGAGCGTACCGCAAGGCGGAAAAACCGATTCGCGCTTTGTTGGCACTTGGGGTGCAGATGACCCCGAAATAGTCGAAAAGGGCGGAAGCGATTACAAGGTCGTTATTACCTTTGCATCGGACGGTACGGGTAGCTATTCTCAGGCAGGAATGGAACTACCGATGACCTGGTATGTTTCGGATGACCTACTTTATATGAATGTGGCGATAGTCGGTCCTTTGGAAAAAAGCTACAGCTTCAAAAACGGCAGGCTGTATCTCCCCGACGAGGACGGAAGGACGACAGAATTTGTAAAATTATAGTTTATTTGACTTAACAAAACCCCTTGGGA
>JAZSLN010000084.1:0-24334 GCA_045535385.1 Eubacteriales bacterium | reverse complement strand
TACGTTGATTATTTTTATATATATTATACATTGATTTTGACAAAAACGCGTGATATAATCTGTGGTCGAATCAAGAAATAAAAGAAGGTATATACGTGAAAAAATATAAAGAATATCTGTTGCACGTTGCGCCGTGCTTGTTTTACGGTACGCTGTGCGGCGGACTGACAGGTGCGCTGATATTTTTGTTCAAGCTCGCGGCAGAAAAGGCGGGGAAGCTTTCGGTCGGAATCTACGGCTGGGCAAAGCAATCGCCGCTGTATATCGCGCTTGTTTTTGCGGGACTTGTCGGCTTCGGCGCGCTTATGGCGTTTATCCATAAAAAAATACCCGAATGTAAGGGCGGAGGCATCCCCCGAAGCGAGGGTGTTCTTCGCGGTGTGCTCTATTTCCGTTGGTTCAAAACGCTTGTCGGAACGTTTTTCGGAAGTATGATAAGCTTTCTCTGCGGTGTTCCCGTCGGAAGCGAGGGCCCTGCCGTGCTTATGGGTACTTCGGTGGGCTGTATGTGCGGAAACGTGTCGAAAAATAAGACCACTTGGAACCGTTATATTATGACGGGCGGCGCGGGCGCAGGCTTTGCGGTCGCGACGGGTTCGCCGCTTTCGGGAATACTTTTTGCGCTCGAGGAAATACATAAACGATTCACACCGATGCTCGTTATCACGGTGTCGGTTTCCGTTGTTTCGGCAACCTGCGCGAACCGTGTTTTGTGCTCCCTTTTCGATATCGATCCTTCTCTGCTTCATATCGGAGCGCTCGGAACGATAAAGCTCGGTCAAATCGGATATCTTTTACTTTTGGGTGTTATAGTTGCGCTTGCCGTCGCCGTGTTTGATGTTTCTATCGCCGTGTTCGGAAAAATATCGGCACGTTTCGGAAAGATATTGAGCGCGCCCGTTAAGCTCATGGCGGTTTTTGCAATCACCGGCATACTTGTTTTTACTTTTTCCGATTCGGTATACAGCGGGCACGACGTTATTCTCGACGTTGCGTTCGGAACCCATTCTGTATGGCTGCTTGGCGCATTGCTTGTTGTGCGCCTTGTTATGATGCTGTTCGTAACCGACAGCGGAGCAACGGGCGGAATATTTATTCCGACGCTCGCGATAGGTGCGCTTGTTGCTGCGCTCGCCTCGAAGCTTCTTGTTGTTATGGGACTTCCCGCCGAAATGACGTCAACGTACGTTCTGCTCGGTATGTGTGCGTTTATAGGCGGCACACTGCGGGCACCTCTTACCGCATCCGTTTTGTTTTTGGAGCTTACGGGACAGTTCACCGACTTGTTTTACGTCGCGGCGGTCGTGTTTACGGTCAATTTTATTACCGAAATGTTCAATCAAAAGCCGTTTTACGATATCGCGCTCGAAAATATGGAGCACGCGCAAAACAAGGGCAGGGTCCCGAGGATAGCCTGCTTCGAAATGAAGGTGTCTGACAGCGCGTTCGTTATAGGCAAAGCTGTCAGGGATATTATGTGGCCTCCGTCCAGCGTCGTTATAAGCATAACACGCGCCGACGATAAACGTCAGGATATGGATAACGACGGCGAAAAAAGGCTTTACGCCGGCGATAAGCTCGTTGTGCGCACAAAATTCTTCGATGAGGTCGAGCTTCGCGAGCAGTTGAAGGGCTTGGTCGGAAGCGAGTATGAAATTACCGAAACCATACTTTAACAGGGCACTGCTTTTTAGGGTTATGGTTGCGGTATATAACCTCTGTAATTGTTAAAAAACTATTGACAATTTTGGTCGAATATTGTAATATTATAATAATATGTAGCAATATAAATAAGTTAAAAAGCATTTGCATCGAGAGGGCAACTTTAGCAGGAACCGATCGATGCTTTTGCCTTATGAAAGGAAGAACAAATGAAACACATCAGAGTATGCGCATGGATCGTTTTGATTTGTATGCTTTTGGCCGCTATACCTCTTTCGGTTTCTGCAGAACCCGAAGCCAACGGTGATGTAGAGGTCATATTGCTTTTTGATACCAGCGGTTCGATGAACAAATCAGACCCCGATAAGAACGGTGTGCGTCTGTCTGTCGAAGCGGCATATCAGTTTGTATTCAACTATCCCACAAACACCAATATGTTCATAACCGTCATTCCTTTCGATTCCTATGTTTACGAGGGCTTTAAGCGTGTAAACGTTAAGGACGAAAAGGGAAGAGCCGAGTTCAGCTCTCAAATGGACGCGCTTATGAGCGGTCAGGTAGGCGATTTCAAGTTCTGGGAGAATAATACCGATACCGGTACCGCTCTCGAGGTTGCGAAGAAAAAGCTTGATGCTTCTTCCGTAAGCAAAAAAGCGGTTATTCTTTTCACGGACGGAAAAATAGCGCTCACCTCTAAAGATAACCTAAAGGATGAAGAATCCGTCGCCAAGGCTCTCGAAAACTCTGCTGCTCTCAGAGACAGCGGCATCCACGTTTACAGTATCGGTTTGAACTGTAACGGTGAGGTTGATAAGGCTCAGCTCGAATCCATCTCCGGTGAGGAAGACGTCAGAATCGTTAATTCCGCCGCCGACCTTTCGGGAATGTTCACCGAGGTTTATACCGAGCTCTTCGAAAACTCCTACCTCGACGATAATACCGACGAATTCGAGGTTTCTCCCGACGTAGAGAGCGTATGCGACGTTCGTATTTACGGTCAGGCTGTAAAGGAAGCGAACATAAGCCTTTCGAGCGGCGCACCTCTTCACAGGCTCGTTGTTACGGCTCCTAACGGATTTAAGGTTGCCGATATCGACTTCCGCAACCCTTCCGCAGGCAAGATCGACGGAACCTATTGCGTTATCCAAAACACTCCCTCGGCTTACACCGCGACCATCAAGCTTATCGAGCCGATGGACGGTAATTGGTCGGTAAAGATCACCGGCGAAAAGAGTACGGTTATCACAAGAAAGATATATCTCTTCGATCTCGAGGCTCGTACCGATATTACGGCTCCCGAATATTATATCGGCGACACCTTTGAATATACCGCTGCGATTTATAATTCTGTCAGCGGAACCCATCTTACCTCTACCGGTCTTTACGATAAAAACGACGGCGGTGAGGCGGTCGTTAACGTTACACGTAAGGGTGTAAGCGGTCAGACTCCTTATATGGGCGAGCTTAACGCTTCCCAAAACGGATATGTGTTCAAGATCGATTTCAAGGACGCGGGCGAATATACCCTCGCAACCACTATCAAGCACGCTCAGTTCGAAACCACTGCGACCAACACTATTAAGGTCGTCGGTCCCAAGGTTGCGATCGATAACAAGGTCGCTGACGGCAAATTCACCGTTAACGCTTCGTTTGTTCATCCCGTAACCTCTGCTCCTCTTACCGAGCTTCCAAATTATCTTCTCAGCCGGAAGGTTACCTTCTCGGTTGTGTGCAACGGCAAGGAGGTTCACAGCGTTACCTCCGATATTTCCGCTATTAAGGACGGCAAGTATAATTTCGAATACGCACCCTCCGAAAGCGGTAAATTCGAAATCGTCGCTAAGCTTTCCTCCGGCGAGGAATATAAGTCGGCGGCGGTTGACTTCAAGGCTCCCGAAAAGCCTAAGGTAGAAATCAAGCTCGAGGGCGATCTTCCCGACGACGTTTCCAAGAGAGGCTTCTCCGGCTCGTTCGAAAAGGAAATAAGCCTTAAAGACGTTTTCAAGCTTGTCAACAGTAAAGAAGCACTCTCCTACTCGGTTAAGGTTGAAGGCGACGACAGCTTTACCGCAACGGTTGACGGAGACGTTCTTAAGATAAAGAGCGAGGGCTTCGGCGAAGCTAAGCTCATCCTTACCGTAAGCGCGGACGGTGCAAGCTATTCTCACGAAATCGAGCTTGCGGCTAAATCGCTCTGGCCCGTAATAATCATAATTTTCGTTTTGATTATTTTGGTCATCGTGATCATCATTGTTGCTATCATCGTTATCCGCAAGAAACAGATCATCTCGATCGCGTTCAAGTTCAAGGTTGAGGACAGAAGCGTTAACGCTTTCAATCCTACCTTTGTGGTATATGAAGTTTCGCGTCTTTCCAATAAGAAGAACGCAAAGCCCTCTATGACTATCGCACAGATCCTTAATTCCAACGGATATGCACAGATGGAAATGGGCGGCACTATGGATCCGCAGGCATTCGGTATGTTTATGGATCAGTATGCGGGAAGAATTACTCTTACCGGTGTTCCCTTTAAGAAGGCGTTTAAGATAGTTTATAAGTCTGCCGACGGCAAGACCAGAAACGCAACCTTCAAGCAATCCAACGTCGTTGTAAGACTCAGCGAAACCTGCGACATCACTTTCGGCAATAGCCACGCTAATCTCTAAAATAACAATAAATCTATAACGGAGGACCCCCATTATGCCTAAGTTTTTAACCGAGAATGCCCTTGAAGAGCTTAATGAGCTCAGTACCAACTCAATAGGTATTCTTACGAAGCAGGATGGCTTCAACTCTAAACATACTTCCCGAATCCTTGTTATCGGTCTCGGTGGTATGGGTCTTAAGACTATGGTAAGACTTAAGAAGGAGCTTAACGAACGCGTTGGCGCGATCGACAGCAGCATTCTTCGTATCCTTTCGATCGACACCGATAAGGATGACCGTACCAAAGCTATCCAGAGCGGTATACTTTCTGCCGACGAGATTCCTTTCCTCGATAACGGCGGAATCAGCGGAGCTCTCGCTGCCGTTCCCGAATACCGTCCCAAGCCCATCAGCGATATTATTCCCGACGGCTTCCGCCAGGCTTTGAGCGGCGAAGGTGCAAACCAGGTTCGTCTTGCAGGCCGTTTGACGGTTATGGACCTCAACCTTTTCAACTCCATCTACAACGCAATTAAAAACGCTATTTCCAACCTTCAGGATTTCTCGACAAGCACCCTCGACGTTCACGTTGTTGCCGGTATCGGCGGCGGCAGCGGTAGTGGTCTTGTTGTCGATACTCCTTATATTGTACGTGCTATCGTAAGCGCGTTGGGTATCCCCGGTAACAAGCTCCGTATTTTCGGACACGTTTATCTTCCTAACGCATACAGCGGAATCGCCAACATACAGGCGGCATACAGAAACGGTTACGCGGCTCTTAAGGAAATCGAATATTATATGAACCTTAAGAGAGTCGGCGAAACCTTCGACGCTCATTATCCCGATCCTGTCGGAAAGTTCTCCTCCGAAGAAAACATTTTCGAACAGTGCACCGTTATCGGCGGTAAGATCGCAGGCGCTATCGTTATGAAGGATCCTCAGGAAAAGGCGATCTCTGTTTGTGTTGAAGACCTCGTTAACCAGTGTACAAGCGTAAGCGGTTCGGTCAACCAGAGCGAAGGCTCTATTACCGACTTCTTTACCGACGGTTCGTTCCAGACCAATGCGGACACCGCGCTTTCTACCGTTATGGCAGACCCCGATACGAACTTCCCGCCCTACGCTAACTATAACTATAACTTTATCGGCGCTACCTCTATCAAGTTCCCGACCGAAGCTATTATCGAACAGCTCGTCGGCGAAATGAGCAGAAGATCCGATGCTATGCTTCGTAACAACGAACAGACCGTAAGACAGCAGGACGTTGACGAATTCGAAAGCGGTCTTGTAAGACCTGTTGATATCATCGAAGGCTATGCGAGACTTCTTGCAGGTAAGATCGATAACATCCACGGCGACCCCGACACCAAGTGGTCCAAGGGCTCTATCCTTACCAACGAACACACCGTTCGTCTTGAAGCAGAGGTTACCAGAGCGGTTGCCGCCTTCAGCCAGGATTCCGATTTCGTAGAACGCGCTGTTGCAGAAGCAAACAGACGCGCTACTGCGATCTTTGCTAACCCCGAAAAGGGTCCCTACTACCTCGAAAAGATCCTTACCAGCGAATCCAAGAACGGCGGAAACGTTCAGGGTTATTACGAAAAGCTTCGCGGCTACAACTCCGCTGTTGTTAATGCGAAGAACGTCTTTATGAAGAGCCTTGCCGACTTCGAAAGACAGAAGACCGAGCTTGCAAACGTTATGCAGGGTCTCGGCAAATTCTCCAAGAACCTTGATACCTTTAAGGACCTTCTCAAGAATATCTACCTCGTAAGATTCAAGATCGAAATCTGCGATATTCTTATCAACGAGCATTATATCGATATCAACCGCGGCCGCGGCATTTCCTACGCTATTAAGTCCTCTCTCGACAGAGACTTCCTCGCTTGCGTTGATATCTTCTCTCACATCAACCGTATTATGATAATGAATGCCGACGCCGCTGCCAAGAAGCTCAGCGACGAGGCAGCTACCGATCCTGCAAGCATTTTTGCGCTTAACGATCCGCTCTTCGATTCTCTCAAGGGTACCGTTATGGGCACCGTTGGTTCCAAGATCAGAAGAATGGGCGAAAACGCTCCCATGCAGTATGCTGCTGCATTCACCAGCGCTATCATCAACGATCGCGCCGCTTGGGAGGTTACCGAAAACTGTCCTCGCGGACAGTCGAGAGGCGCTGCGGCATTCCGTCGCTTCATCCGTAACTTCAAGCCCTTCGAAGATATCGTAAACCGTTCGATGATGGATTACTTCGAAGAGGCTTATATGGGCAGAGACGAAAACTACAAGATGATGGTAGTTCAGAAGCTCATCGACGTTATCAACTACAACGCAGAGCCTATGTGTAACGTTTGGGATTCGCCTCACTTCGACTTCTTGAAGGTTCAGCAGCTTTGCTACCGATACCTCGTTCTTCCCGCAAGCTTCAAGTCCGACAGCACCGGCTGGGGTAAGAGATTCGAGCAGATATTCGGCGTAGACAATATGCGTAAGAATATCTACTGGAGCCCTGACCAGAACGCTATGTACAGCTATACTCTCTATGCGAGAATGCCGATCTGGGTACATAAGGACCTTGTCGAATACGAAACCGAATACTACCGTTTGAACATCCCCGGCGTTCATATTAACGAAAACAGTAATAAGAAGCCTGCTCTCAAGGAATATCCCGCGCTTATGATTCCCAGCCAGTGGTACAGAAGCAGAAGCGGTAACATCGAATATTCCAACAGCAACGAAACCAAGCTTTACGAGGATGTTGTTAAGCTCTTCGAATACGCTAAGGCTCACGGTATCATCTATCAGCAGGACAGCGGCAACTATATGGTTACTACTATCCGCGATAAGATCGATCCCGCTCAGGGCAAGGCTGCTATCGATGCATTCGTAACCAGCTATATGAACGATCCCGAAAACTCTGTGAACGGCAAGATGCTTCTCGAAAAGCAGTTGTTCAATAAGATGAAGGAAAAATACGGTTATATCGATAATATCATCACCGGCGGCAGAGGCGGTTACGCAGTAGGCGACGATAAGGCTGCTATTACGCTCCTCCGTAAGCAGATGAAGCTTCTCGGTATCCTCAGAGATGAAGTTGCTTATTACAACAACAACTTCGTTCCCCCTGTTGCAGCCGCTATCGCAGAAGTCGGTAAGAAAGAAAACAGCCGCGAATTTACCAAGTATATGCTCTTCGGACTTGCTTTCGCTGAAAGAGGTGCTTGGAAGTATAAGCTCGGCGACCTTTCTTATAACATCGTTACCATGTTCGACGTTCAGGACGATATGAATAACGCTTGGAAGGTTGATTATATGGAAATCGCCGCAACCGATGCGTTCAGAAACGTTGAAAAGTACGAAGACCATAAGGTATTGCTCGATGAGCGCGTACGTACTATTCAGAGAAATATCGTTAACGGCGACGACAATGCATATAACGCATTGACCGAAAGATATAACGCTCTCAAGGCTCGTTGCGAATCCTTTATCGGCGCAGTTGAGAACAGACGTCTTAACGGTAACGTGCTTACCGCACAAGAACTCGAAATCAAGGAGTTCTATACCAACATACTCGAAGCCGCAAACGGCATAATGAGACTCTTCAATTTCTAAGCTACGGCTTTTACGGTTTTCCGCGGGAGCTTTCCCGCGGAAAATCGTATGTATAACTTTGTTTGTTCGTAAGGAGAAATATTTATGTTTGACAATCTCTATAACAAAGTTTTCCAAACCGATGATGCCGACTTTAGTCCGCGCACCGATTTTTATCTCATCGCGTTCAATTTTATCGCCGATGAAGCGCGCGCTAATTCGCTTTCGGCAGGAATCGCGCATCATCTCAACAAAAATTGTTATATGGAAAATAAATGCACTTTCGCGTCGATAACCGATGCGGATATGGGCGAGTTTATAAGAGGCCGTTCGAGATATAAGATGTCCGCGCAGGCAGATACCTGCTACACTCTCATATTTGATTACGACGGAACCGATATTTCGGCTGAAATATGTAACGCGGTCGAAATTGTAAGATGCTCTATCAATTCCACCGATAAGGCGATGATAGTCCTTACGGTGTCCGACGATGAGGATTCTTCAAGGTTTCTCAAGGCTCTCGAGAAATCTTCTTTGCCCAAAGAAGTGCTTTTGTATGTGTTTGTCAAGGATAAATACCGTCCGGACGAGGTTATCGACAATATTTGCGGTGCCTTGTTGATAAACGGAACGAAAGAGAATTTCCAAAAGCTTGCTTATTGCTACGGCTCGCTCGCGCAATATGTTGCAACAAACGTTGCCGCATTCCCCGAGGCGGGCAGGGAAGCGCTTAAAGAACGTCCCGAACGCTTCTGGACAACCTTGAATTGCGCTTATAACGACGAAAAACGTGTATTTTTAAGCTATTATTTCCTTAATTTGTGTCGCAATGCGGCGAATATAAGGGACGTCGATCTCGGTGCCGTTTGCAACGAGTATTATAACCGTCAGGTCGGACTTGTTGACGAAACTTATTGGGAGCGCCGCCTTTACCGTGCGGTCGAAATGATACCGCGCGTCAGTGCCTTCACTCCGAGCGACCAAATGTCTCTGAAGACCTATTTCGGTCAGTGCTACGGTGTCAACGGCTCGGATGTCGTCGATCTTACCCTGAAGGTAAACCTTTCTAAGCTTCCTAAGTATACCAACCAAATGGTAAACGATGCCGCGGCATATCTTTTCAAGGTTTTGGAGCAGTATCACACCTACGATATTGTTGCCGATGTTCTCGGACACCTTGCGGCATATATTAACCGTCAAAACGATATTATAGCCGATAAGGCAAACCATCTGCGTAATTATATCAAGAAGGACGGCGAGGTTCGTCAGGACCTTCACGAATATATTTTCCTCTATATCGACTATAACCGAGAATTCCGCAAACAGGATTTCTGGGCGGCGGTTCGTGATTTTATCGTCGTAAATGCTAACCTTTTTGCCGAACAGCGCGAAAGATCCTACCGCTTGTCGACCGAGCTTGAGACCCTTACCTCGAGACTTGCTTTTTCCGAAGAGGTTCCGCTCGGCGTAAACGGCTTCCCGCGTTTTACCGCCGGCAGACTTTTAACCGCTGATGCGGATATGGAAATACGCGCTCAAATCAAGACGATCTACGACGCGTACGTGGCGAGAATGGCAGCGGAAGAGGATGACGGCTTGCGCCGAGAAATCGGATTTTCTAAGCTTTTTGCCGTCAATCCGAGCTTTTACAAGGATTTCAAATACGAGTTCTCTGTAAGAGGTAAATACAACGCGGTTATAAACCAGCGTATCGGCAAATATTTTATGTTTATCGACAATTAACGGAAGGAAGGTACACGGATTATGTTTGAAAACCTAAGAATAATTTCCAGGGTTGCCGAGGACCGTATCGCAGTGAACCTTCAGTGGCAATGGAAATACACCCCGGGCGGTCCGCTTCCCGGATGTAATCTGTTCTGTTGCGCTATCCCCGAAGGCAGATTGCTGCAGGACTCGGTGTTTAGCCAAAGCGAGATAATCAGCTGGATCAACCGTGAGATGATAGATATTTCTTCTCCTGCTACACGTATTGAAAATATCGAGAATTTTTATAGAAACCCTGTAACAAATAAAGACTGTATTCTTCAGCGCTTACAGCTCAGTAACGGCGGCAGCGTCTTCGCCACACATCAGCTTACCTTCCCGTTGACCGATCTTAATAAGGTTTTCCTTATTTGCGTATACGGAGTTAATAATTTCGAGTCTTCCGTTTTTGCGGTAGAAGCGCCCGAACAAACCGTTCCCTTCGAGTTTGTTCAGCCGACTTTCTTCGAAAAATTAAGAGGAAAAACCGAAAATCTGATCAAGTTTAATGACAGAGGCGACAGAAGAAGAGTTTTAATTACAACCTTTGAAGGTGCGGATGTATATTCGATACTCCCTGCGGGACTTAACGAATATCATCTCGGAAAAGATGTAACTCCCGAAAATATAAAGGAAGTTGTGTATCTTTCTTCGCTTATCGGTAACTAACCCTATATAAATATAATCTAGTCGCTTTGGCGACGGAATGGAGTATACTATGCACGATATTATATGCCCGAACTGCGGCGAACGATTTCTCGGATGCGACGTATCGTTCGATATGTCCGAGTATATCCTCCCTTTGCTTTACAGCAATAACGAAGAAGAGGAAGCTGTAAGACAGGTTAAGTTTAAGTATTACGTAGATGAAGAAGCGATTCTTCTTTCTAACTCGAGCGAAAATCCCGCTCTTCTCGAATGCTCTAACCCCGGCGGCCCCGGCCTTAACGACCCCGGATTTTCCTTCCTCGTAAACGGCAAGGTCTTGTTTGATTACGTTCAATCAAAATCCGGCTACGAAATGAACGAGCTTATAAGTGTGTTTGATAACCTTTCGTTCGCTGTCGGCGACAACGATTTCACTAACGTTACGCCGTTACATATGTCCCAGATAAGCACTCTTTATCACGTGCTTTTCGACGTCTCCGACCGCTTGGTTGGCGAAATCAGCATAGACGATGAAATGGTAAGAACCGCCATAAAGGTCTTGTTGCATATCTATGAAACAAGATTTGACGATTCTGCCGCCGCCAGCCTCGACCTTCGTGTTGCTATTTACAGCGCTAATAAAAACGGTATCCCCGGATATCATGTTCCCGATATACTTTTCGTTAAGCGTAACGGTATGTTCGAGCGTATCAAGAAGTGCTGCCGTTTCTGCGGACGCGCGCTTCCTCTCGAATTCGGTTATTATAAAATGAAGCCGGTCGTTCTTCTCGGCTCGCACGCCGCAGGTAAAACGTCCTACCTTCTCGCTTTGCTTAATACCGTGCTTTCTAAGGCTCCGTTTATTAACGATTCGTCGGTTTCGACCTCTACGTTAAGCAACGACTTTAACCTAACGGCGTTTATGAATAATATTGACCGATTCAGACGCGGTCTTGCTCCTAATAAGACCGACTTTGAAAACGTGCCGATTCTTAACCTTAAGGTTCGTGATACGATCTATTCGTTTATCGACTGGCCCGGTGAAAAATTCATTAATATCGACGGCTCGGACGAAGACTATATTTATAAGAGCAAACGTGTTATCACCCACGCTCGTCATATTTTCTTCTTCCTTCCCCCCGAACAGATCGACAATACGCTCCCTCGTCCCGAGGAAAACGTTTGCTTCGATATAATGTCTCTTAACCAGAGCCTTGCGACCCACCTTTCGTTCCCCGACAGACGTCGTATAAAGAGCCTTACCTACGTTGCAAATAAGATCGATAAGCTAAGCGGCAGACCTAACACTGAGGTGGTGTTCAATGCGATCACCGCTAAGGGCGAGGGCGACGTTTACAGCTCGATGAACTGGCGTATGCCCGAATATGCCGCTATCGACAGCAGTGCAAGACAGTACCTTATCAGCCAGAACCCCGCGCTTTATAACATACTTAACAGTATGACCGCTTCGGGCGGAGTTCAGCTTGAAAAGTATTTCATCCCCGTTGCTCCTTACGGTTACGATGCCGAAAAGGAAGAAACCGCATCCGATGACGGATCGGGTGTCGTTATCCACCGCGGCTATCTCGCAGGTCTTCCTTACCTTCGTGTCCTTAAGACCGATAATTTAATATGATTTTCAATCGTATTTAACATCGTTACAGGAGGAATTAATTATGCAATTTTTATTTGGCAGTGATAAAGACCACGGTTACGGCTTTCTTTATACCGAAGGAAAGAAAACCGAAGCCGAAGACGTAAAAAGAGCGATAAGCTTTACCGTCGAGGCGGGCGTTGATGCGTACGGTATGGTTACCTTCGGCGCTAACTCTAACCGTCCTCTCTTTTTCCGCGCGAAAAAGGACGAAAGCTATCAAAGAGAAGCCTACTATATCCACGGTATTTACCGCGACGCTTCTCCCGATTATTTCAAAAACGAATATTTAAGAGATGTTTTCACGAACTATATTGACCAGGCGAAGGTTGATGCGTTGCGTGCGGGTCAGAATCCCGACCTTTCTCAAACCGTAAATGAATCCTTGTTGGCAGGCTCCGAAAGATTTGCGATAGACCAGGGGCTTCTTAAGGAGTTGCTTGTCCGTCTTTATCAGGGAGAAAAGCTTCTTCTTTCGATTCCCGACGAAAGCTATAACGGAGATATTACGCGTTGCGTTATCGCCCACATCTTTTCCTATCTTGTTCCCTCGCTCAGAAAGAGTTGCGGCTACGTAAGCGGAATCCTTAATATCGGCTCGATGAAGGGCGTTGCTATACGTATCGTTCCCGAATCCAAGCTTGCCGGAACAAATGAACCCAGATTCAACCTTGCCGCTCGCGGACACGTATGCGGATTGAATTCCGAATTTACCTCCGTTGTTGATGAGCTCATCGCGCTCGGCAAAGAGGACCGCGCACGCGTCTTCGAATGGTACGAAACGTTGTTTAACGGTTTTGGTTCTACCTATCAGCCGAAAAAGTATCTCGATTTTTATAAGTCGCTTCACGGCGATGTTGCGGTTGCGGAAAAAATCATCGATACCTATCTCGCTCCTATCGCGGATCCGTCCGTTGAGACTATTCCGAAATATGCTGTGGACGCTCTTCGCTCGAAGTATGCAAACGGCGCTCAGGTTGCGGGAATTTTCGAAATATCTACCGTTGCCGAGCTTGCCGCTCCTCTTTCGGTTTTACAAAAGAACGTCGCTTCCGCTAAAAAGGTATACCTTTTCTGCGATTCTCCCGCGAGCGTTTACCGCTATGCCTTCGAACGCGTGATTTCTACTATCGGTCTTGATGATGCTTCCCTCGTTAAATTGTACGAGGGCATGAGCGCGTTTATCAACCGTAAGAAAGAAGAAAACAAGCGTTACCAGATAGAGTTCGAATCGGCTGTTGAGGCGCTTTATGCAGAACAGCTCAGCGAAACCGGAAGAATCGGCGCCTGCTGGAGCAGACGTAAGGTATTGTTTGATGCAATTAACACCGTTTTTGCAAAACAGCAGTCCCGAATAGAAGAAGCGCAGCTTACAAATCTTATCGGTCAATGCGACATTAAGTATAAAACGTTTTATGAAGAAACAAAACAGCTCGGCTATGACCTTCATTCCGTTGCCATAAGAAAGATGCAGGCTGACTTTGCGGCTCATAATGAGAAGCATAAGCCCCTTACGGGCATCGCGAGCATCGGTGTTGAGCAGATAAAAATGCTCGATGAAACGTCGAAAGCGTTGTGCGAGCCGAAAAGCCCCAACGCCGACGCATATATGGCTGAAATGGTTAAGACCTACAGCGATTGTCCGCATATCGTTAATTTATATGCGGCGAAATATGCTCTTAACATAAGCAACACTCTCGGCAAAAAAGGAAACCCCGCTTTCCTTGAGCTTTCTCAGCGCGCAGGTGCGATAATGGAGGTCTCGTCGATAATTTTCAATGATGATCCTCTTTCCGCTATTAAGCTTGCTGTTACTTATGCGCCTGTTTCCGAAGCTTTGATCGCTTTGCTTTCTCTTGTCAGAACGAATCACACCGCATTGGATAACGTTGACTCCAAAACTGCGACCTCGTTTATGAATTCGGCATCTCAGGTGATTTATAAGCGTCTTAAAGAGGAAGGCATTTCTCCCGAAGCCGCTAAGGCTATCGATAATAAGCTCAAGCAGTGTTCGCCGAAGAATAAAGATTCGTCGGTTAAGCTGACCGGTAACGTTAAGACCTTCTATGAAGCCGTCGGCTCCGCTTGGTCTGCGTTCCGTAGCAATAAGCCATATAAAGCCAAGAAAAAGAACAATAAAGCGCTCATCTGGATAATCGCGGCTGTTGTTGCTCTCCTTGTCCTTATAGGCGGAATCGTCGGGGCCTTGTTCCTTACCGGTGTATTGGGCGGCGATGATGAATCATCCTCCGGCGAAAAGACCGAGGAATCGGATAACGGTTCGGATAAATCCGATAACAGCGATTCTTCCGCGTCCGGCGATTCTTCCGATGCGTCCGGCTCGGATAACAGCGGTTCGTCAAGCGATATCGCTCTTATCGGTGAAATCGGCGAAAAGAGCAACGTTTCGTTGCTTGATACGGCGCAAAACGGTACAAAGTGGACTTACGTGTTGATTCTTGTTGAAGAAGGTAACGTTTATACCGTCGCAGATAAGCTCGATGCCCCGAGCGGTTTTATGCTCGAAGACGGTCAGGTTGCTCTTGCTTTCTTCAAGTCGAGCACAAAGGACGATGCTGATTCCGCAACCGTTGCGAAAATGATCGAAACTGCTAAACAGCTTAAAAAGGGCGATAAGCTCGAACGCACAAAAGAGGATTCTTTTGTGAAGGTAAATGCTTCCGACGAAGAGAGTAAGCCCGAAGAGAGCAAGCCCGAAGAAAAACCTGAAGAGAATCAACAATCCAATGTTGATGCGTTCGATTTCAAAATAGAATTTGTAGACAGTCCCGTTAATGACACTCATGTTGTTATGGCAACAAAAACGTTGGATTACACTCAAAAAGTCGGTACCGTAGGATATGCGATCCTTTTGGAAAGCTGCGGCGATAATCAATACAAAATCGTAAAAATCGATGGTAATAACGATAAAACAATCGATTTTGCAAGTGAAATTTCCGTAACTAAGATAGCGATAATCATACACATCAACGAAGATATCGGCGGCGAAAATGCTGAAGAAGCCTGGGTGAATCTTAAAAAGCTGAAGGAAGGCGATATTCTTACCGCTTCCGGAGCTTTAACTAAAAACACGGTTTTATCATACACGCCCGCTTAACTGACTTTTAATATATTCACGGAGGACTTGAATGTACTCGATAATTTCTAAAGACCGAAGGGTTACAAACTACGTAAAAGCCCAATGCTATAAGTGGCTTTTCGCTAAGGTCGTCAACAATGAATACGATGCTCACAGCAGCGAGGCGGAAAACGTTATTCTCCAGATAAAAAAGGTCGGAGAAGTTGACGAAACGAGCTATAACGAGTTTTGCAAGTATTTTATAAACGATCCTTATTACTTTATCCTTAACAACGATAGAGATAAAAAGATGCGCGGCATCTCGACTAATCATCTTGCGAACTATTTCGTGAGATATAACGATAATATTCTTCCTGTCGGTTTTATAAGAGACTTTTTTGAAGACGACTATGAAACCAGAGCGGATATCGAGGAGTTTTACAAGACATATCTTGACGGAACGCTTGATGACTTCATCGTAAATTGCCAGATGGCGAAGAATATGAGATATGAGAATATCGAAACGATCAAGAACAATAACGAATGTGTGTTCAATACAAAGGTTATGTTCCACGTAACCAACGCGATAAAGTTTGTTCTTACGATCGTCGGACTTATTCTCTCGCTCAGCTATATTATCGGTAATGACACTGTTATCAATCTTATTGACCACCTTAAAAACGGCGGAAACGTTTTCATTCAAAACAATCTCTTTACCGTTATAGCAAACTTCATATTCCTTCTTTACCTCCTTCCTCACGTAAAGAAGTGTATAAGATTAATAATTTTCTATGTGAAACTTATTAAAATGAATATTTACGTGAAGTCGCTTGTAGCTGCTATCGACGATTTTAACACCGATACTATGGAAAACTTCAAGGTTCATTTCGGCAACATAAACAACGTTTTGAAGAATTCTCAGTATATCGACGAAGTATGCTTTACCGCACCCGCAGGCAAAAAGAAGTATCTCGCGATAATGGATTTTGACGCTTCGGTTGTTTACGATAAATTACAGAAGCTTGTTGATAAATATTACAAGACCGGTTTTGCTTATAACGATGAGGATTCGTTGGACAGACAAAAACGTATATGGAGACGCGGAATCATCTTCTTCGTTCTCGTTATCATCGTTTTCTTCATCTTGAATATTCCGGTATTCAACGAAGCATTTACAGATCTTGTGAACTATCTCGTAGATCTGTTCGAATCAATATAAAAACGAATAAAGAGGCTGTGAAAAACTAAACCGAGTTTTTTACAGCCCTTTTTTATCCCTTGCTTTTCTTGTTTTTGGCGGTCCGGACTTTTTACCGTTCCTTTTTATATTCTGCCACCATTCGTTTTAGCTCGGATATGGCATCGCCCAATCCGCCGACCGAATCGATTATTCCGTATTCGACCGCTTCTCGTCCGTCGATAACCGTTCCTATATCGGTCGTCATATCGTCTGTGGCGGTCATAAGCTTTCGTATTGCGGAGGCGGTCGTATTCGAATGGCGTACGATAAATTCTATAATGCGCTCCTGCATTTTTGAAAGGTTTTCGAAGGTTTGCGGAACGCCGATGACGAGACCGTTCAGTCGTACCGGGTGGAGCGTCATTGTTGCGCTCGGCACGATAAAAGATTTTTTCGCAGATACCGCAAGCGGCACACCAATTGAATGACCGCCGCCGATAACAAGCGAAACCGTAGGCTTTGTCATACCCGATATAAGCTCCGCTATAGCTAATCCCGCTTCGATATCACCGCCGATCGTGTTAAGGAGAAGCAAAAGTCCGTCTATTTCGTCGCTTTCTTCGATAGCTACCAGGGTCGGTATGCATTGTTCGTATTTTGTGGATTTGCTTTGTGGCGCGGCGGCAAAATGCCCTTCGATCTGCCCTGCGATAACCATAGAATGTATACAGATTCCGTCGCTTTTTGTGGTAACGCTTCCGTCGTCAGACGTTTGACCGAGCTGCTCATATTCCGCGCAGCTTTCTTCGTTGTTTTCAAAATTGTCCATTTTTGAACCTCCCTTGGCTATTATTTAATTTGAAAAGCCGTTCTATTCATTTTCGAATAAAAACCGTATAAATGCCGATAATAAGCGCAACGGCAATTTTTGTCTTAATAATATTTTCGAGAGGTTATTATGCGCTTGAATCTTCGCGGAAGACTTAAAAAATCCTATTCGGCTATCAAATCCTGCCTCGGAAAGAAGGATATGTCCGATTGGCTTTATGATAATTTTTATCTTATCGACCGTTATTATAAATCCGCCGTTTCCGACCGTAAGGCATTGTGTGAGGCAAGAATGTATTCCGTCCTCGAAAAGTATTGCGAGGAATGCGAATATGAGCCTAACGCTAAAGAAATAATAACCTATCTTAAAGCGGAGGGACGAGCTTTTTCTTACGGCGAGCTTGCGTCTGTTGTGCCGTTGCTTGCCGTATGTGCAATAAATAAGGCGGCTGACGTGTTATCCGAAGGCAGAACGGATTATTTTCCGAGAACGGTAAAAGCACTCCTTTCGCTTTCCGATCCCATCTGGGAAGAGGTATTGCCCGAGGTATGGCAGGTCGAGAAATTGCTCGAAAAATACGAGCCCGATTACAGAAGGTCCGATAAAGAGACGAAATCGTCTTACCGTGTTTTGGTGAGCAAATATGCACGCAAGAACAAAATAAGCGAGGATTACGCCGTCTTGGAGCTTGCGAAACGTGCAGAAAGAGAAAAAACATCAATAGGATCTCTGATTTTCGCGCCGAAACGTATATATTCGGTTTTGTGGCTGTCGGTTATTATAGTTATATCCGCACTTTTGGTCGCGTTAAGTATGGCATTATTGGGTTGGATATCCTTGCTGTTGGCAGTTCCGATGGCTCTCGGTTCGGTTTCCGTGGCGGATATGCTGCTTTCGCGCTTTACACCGGTTTTCAAAGCGCCTCGGGTTATGATAGAGGAAGTGCCCGATACCGCTAAAACGCTCGTTACGGTCGCGGCACTTTTGACCGGAGGGAAGGGCGATAGGCGTGTTTTCGAATCGCTGGAGCGTTTTCGCTTTATGAATCCCGATAAAAATATATATTTTTGCCTTCTTGCAGACCTTCCCGATTCGGATTCGCAATATTTGTTGGGTGATAACGCGATAATCGAGTCCGCACGCAGTAATATCGACCGCTTGAATCGTCTGTACGGCGACAGCTTTTGTCTGTTTTTCCGTGAGCGTGTGCTTAATAAAAGCGAAAACCGCTTCGGCGGATGGGAACGAAAGCGCGGCGCGGTGTGTGAGCTTGTATCCCATATAAAAAACGGACACAAAAAAGAATATTACGGCGGAGAGTTTATTCGCGATATAAAATATATCCTTACGCTCGATTCGGATACGAATCTTTCTGTCGGAAGCGTGCGTGAGTTGGTTTCGGTAGCTCTTCATCCCGTAAACGCTCCTAAGGCAGAAAACAAAAGGGTCGTTTCGGGGTATGGAATAATCCAGCCGTCGGTGCGTACCGAGCTGTCCAGCGCATACAGCACCGGCTTTTCCCGCCTGATCTCGGGTACGGGAGGCACGGACGTTTATGCGCGCGCCGAGTTCAAGCGTTCTCAGGCTCTTTTCGGCTCGGGTAACTTCTGCGGAAAAGGTTTGATCGACGTCGGCTTGTTCGACGAGCTTGTAACCGACAAATTGCCTGAGGGAATGGTTTTGAGCCATGACGTGGTGGAGGGCAGTATCCTGCGCACGCTTTGCGCATCGGATATCACACTGACCGATTCGACACCCAAAAACGCAGTTTCGTTTTTTAAGCGTCAGCATCGTTGGCTGCGCGGGGATTTTCAAAATTTATTTTTTCTTGTCGGGAACAAAATAAAGCCGTTTTATAAATTACGTATTCTCGCGACGGTTTTGCGCCATACGTCGCCTGTTTTTTCGTTTTTTGCGCTCGTTGCGGGCTGCTTTTTAAGAAACACAAACGGATTTTTGCTCTTTTTGCTCGCTTTTTCCGAATTTTTGCTTCCCTGCACGATAGATACGCTGATACTGCTTTTTTCGGGTTCGCCCATAGCGGTAATTCATTTCTTCTCTAAGGTATATACACAGCTTGCACAGACACTTATGCGCCTTATGTTCGAGATAACCTCGCTTGCAAGACGCGCCTTTCTTACGTTGCACGCATTTTCGCTTTCTGCGGTACGAATGGTAACTCGGCGAAAAACGCTCGAATGGACCACCGCCGCCCAAACCGAAAAGCTTTCGTCGTCGCTCGGAAAATATGTTCTTGACGGAGCATCGTCGGCTGTCGCGGGGCTTTTGATGCTTGTGTTTGCTATGCCTTCGTTTATGCGGTTTGCGGGCTTGATGTTTTTTGTCTATCCGCTTGTTTCGGCTGTGCTGGCACGTGATCTGAACGGCGGAGGAATCGCAAGACCCGCGCTGAGTGAGCGCCAAAAGAATATTCTTTCGGTTCACGTCGCCGATATGTTTAGATTCTATTCGGATAACGTAACCGAGAAAACCAATCACCTGCCGCCGGATAATGTTCAGCTGTCGCCCGTGAATGCAATCGCTATGCGTACGTCTCCGACAAATATCGGCTTCTACCTCGTTTCGCTCGTTGCGGCGCGTGAGCTTAATATATTAAATCCCGACGAGTTTTTCGAAAGGCTCGACTTGACGTTGGGTGTTATCAAGGGACTTCCGAAATATAAAGGCAATCTTTTCAATTGGTATGACCTTAACGACCTTTCGGTACTCGGCAACGGATATGTATCGACGGTTGACAGCGGTAATTTTATCGTTATGCTTGTTGCGTTGAAGGAGTCGCTTAAGGTGTATCTTGAGGATGACGATCGGCTCGCGGAATTAATAGAAGTATGCGAAAAATTGATAGATGAAACGGATCTGTTGCCGCTTTACGATAAAAAACGAGAGCTTTTCCGAATAGGTATGAACGCTTATGACGGAAAAACCGACAGCGGTTGTTACGATATGCTTATGAGCGAGGCGCGAATGACCGCTTATTACGCGGTTGCATCTTCTATCGTTTCTAAAAGCCATTGGCGGTCGTTGGGACGAACCGTAACCCATAAAATGGGATATTTGGGGATGATGAGCTGGTCGGGTACGGCATTCGAATATTTTATGCCTCAGCTTTTTCTTCCGCTGTACCGCGATTCATTCATTTATGAAAGCGTTGCTTTTTCGTTAATGGTTCAGAAAAACGCGAATAAAATATGGGGCGTCAGCGAAAGCGGTTATTATTCCTTCGACAGCGAGATGAATTATCAGTATAAAGCAAACGGTATTCAAACCCTTGCGTTAAGACGAATCGCGTCCGATGAAAAAATAATATCACCTTATTCGACATACCTTTCGCTCTGTGTCAGCGCAAATACGGCTTTCAAAAACCTTTCCGCGCTTGAAAACCGAGGTATGTACGGGAAATACGGTCTTTACGAGGCTATGGATATTAACGGCGGAAGCGCACTCTGTGTGAAAAGTTATATGGCGCACCACGTCGGTATGAGTATAATCGCATCACTTAACGCGATAAAAGATAATATTTTTGTACGTCGGTTTATGAATGACCGCTGTATGGCATCGGCTGACGAGCTTCTTCAGGAAAAGGTGCCCGTCGATGCACACGTTTTTTCGGAAGACGGATATTATGAACCGCAACACCGAAAAAAGGTCGAACGCCGTGAACGCAGCGACCGCCCCGACATTACTTCGCCTAAAACAGCCTTGCTGTCGAGAGGCGACCTGACCGCGTTGGTTTCGGATATAGGTCATATAGGTCTGCGTTGCGGCGAGAGAATGATATCCAATACGCTGTTCGATAACTCATCGCTTCGGTTTACCTTGGGTGTTGTTTTCAAACGCGGCGGCAGAGCCTTCGGGTGTGCGCCGCTATATGATGTCAAGGCTAATTGCGGCTTTGAGCAAAACCGTTATTCGGTTTCCCATATCGTTTCGGGTAAAGAATTTTCGGGCAGAGTAAGCTACAGTATGTCGAAAAACGCTAATTGTTTTCTCGTAACGACCCGTGCCGAGAATCTGAAGGAATACGATATCTCGCTGGTTTTCGAGCCGGTGCTTGAATCCGAAAAGAAATATCTGTCGCATATTTCCTTTTCGCGCTTGTTTATCGAAAGCGAATACGATGAGTCTAAACGCATACTCTATTTTCATCGCAGAAGCTCCTCCGACGGAAAATACGTTTTCACGGTTGCGGTTGCTCCGCGCGATAGGGATATGAAATGCTCGTTTTTGACTTCGAGAGAGAATATAGCCGCGTTTTCGGTGTCGTCTCCGCTCGATTACGCGTTCGCGGATACCGATAATAAGGTTGGCGCGTGTATCGACCCGATCTGCCTTTTGCGTTCCGAAAAGGCGGACGGCGGCAGAGCGGCGTTTATCGTAACCTGCGGTGAGACGAAAAAGGAATGCGAACGCAATATACGTCTTGCACGCGGAGATAAATCCGAGCGCGAGATCGATGAGCAAAGCGATATGCTTTCCTCGTTACTTCCTGCGATTTTATATAATAACCGTCCGAGCAGGGTAGAGAAATTTACCGCCTGCGGAATAGGTGATCTTTGGAGTAAAAGTATATCCGGCGATTATCCTTTGGTTACGGCAAGGCTTAACAGCGTTTGCGAAAACCGCACCGAAATGCTTGTCGGGGCATTTTCTGCGCTGGCGAGGGCGTGTATACGGTGTGAATTGATTTTACTGGTGAAGGATGAGGATAACTATAACCGTCCTATCGAATCCTCGGTTCGCAGTATATGCGCGAAGTTGAACGCACACCGATTTTTGGGCAAAAGAGGCGGTGTTTTCATACTCCGCGAGGGCGATATAACAGACGAGTTCGGGAAAGCTTTGAAAAACAGCTCTGCTTGTTTTATGGATTTTTCGAAAACCTCCGATAATCGGAAACTATCGTCTGCACCCGATATGCGTGTTATTGTAACCGAACCGAAAAACGCTTTGCTTTTGCCGGTTCCCGAGGGCGGATCTGCTTCGAAAAACGGATTTTTTGTTCGTGATGGTTTTACGGTCGATAAAAGCAAAAAGCTTTATATGCCATATTCATTTATCCTTACGGGGTACCGTTTTTCGACGGTGGTTACCCAAAGCAGTCTCGGGTATACGTTTTTTGATAATGCGCGCGAGAGAAGACTTTGCTCTTTTTGCGGAGATACGAAATCTCTTGATAACGGCGAGCGCATCTTTGCCGTTTGGAATGACAAAAAATACGACCTTTGCGCTGTTTCGAATAAGGTTGTTTTCGAGAAGGGAAGGGCGGTCTATTGCGGCGAAATCGACGGAAATAATTATCGGTTGACGGTTGTTGTTCCGCCGAAATATCCGATAAAGCTTATCCGAATCGAATATGACCGCAGTGCGTTCGAAACGATTTTTGAGATTCAGCCGGTGGTTGGTGACGGAGTTGTCGGCAAGCGCGGTGTAGAGGTAAAGGAGCTTGATGCAGGCAACAGTAAATGTCTTCTTTTCCGTAACGTTTTCGGGATGACCTTTCCCGAGGGAAGAGGGTTTGCAGGTGTTTACGGAGGCGAATCGGATTCCTTTAATTGCCGTCTGAAAAGCAACACTAAGGATAATTTATTTTTCCTCGGTGCGTGTATGGGTGTTTACGGAGCGATAAAGACGGCGATGTGTGTTACTCCGCAATTTTTCGAATCGGCTTATGCCGATGCGATGCAGTTTGCGAGCGCGATGGTACCGCCCATAAATATCACTACAAACGATCGCGCGGTGGACGAAATGATGAACTTCTTTGTTCCTTACCAGATATCCGCCTGCCGATTTTATGCGCGCGGTTCGTTTTATCAAAGCGGAGGCGCGTACGGCTTCCGCGACCAACTGCAGGATTGCCTTTCGGTGATCTATTCCTCGCCCGATACGGTAAGGACTCATATTATAAGATGCTGTGCCCATCAATATGCCGACGGAAGCGTTATGCATTGGTGGCATACCCGCCGTTTCGGAAGGGTGAATAGGGGCATAAAGAGTAAATGCTCCGACGACCTTCTTTATCTGCCCTTCGTTACCGCCGATTATCTTGAAAAAACACGCGATAATGCTTTACTTGACGTAAAGGTTCATTATCTCGATTCTCCTCCGTTGGGCAATTTATCCGAACGGTATGAACAACCTCAGCTCAGCGAGACAAAAGAGGACGTCTATTCGCATTGTGTAAGGACCTTCCGCTGTGCATACCGTATCAGCAAACACGGTTTGATTCTTATGGGCAGCTGCGATTGGAATGACGGATTTTCGCTCGTGGGCGAAAAGGGAATAGGAGAGAGCGTGTTTTCAAGCCTTTTGTTTATAATCGCCGCCGAAAGGTTTATCGCGGTTGCGGAATCACGCGGCGATTTTGAAACGGTGGATTTTCTGAAAAGCGCTTCGGATAAGCTTCGGGCTTCTGTTGAGGAGACGGCATATTTCGGCGACAGATACGCACGCGCCATCTGCGACGACGGAACCGTTCTCGGCGTCGAGGGGTGCGAAGAATGTGAGATAGATATTCTTTCGCAAGCCTTTGCCGCTCTTGCGGGACTAAATGAAGAACGAACAAAAAAAGCCTTGAAAACGGCATTTTCAAAGCTTTATGATGGGGAATACGGAATATTCAAGCTCTTCACCCCTCCTTTTTCGGACGGAAGGGCAAGGGTCGGATATATCCGCGGATACGTTTCGGGAATACGTGAAAACGGAGGACAATATACCCACGGTGCGCTTTGGGGTGCGCTGGGCTATCTCGTTTCGGGTATGAATGATGAAGCGTTAAAGGTGCTCGACTGCGTAAATCCTGCGTTGCGCGTGAGGGATTCGGAAAAGGGAAAACGTTATAAAACCGAGCCTTACGCAATATCTGCCGACGTTTATTCAGGACAGCATTCGGGCAGAGGCGGCTGGAGCTGGTATACCGGTGCGGCTGGCTGGTATTATAAAATAATGCTCGAATACGTGCTCGGTATAAAGTATTCCTTCGACGGTACGCTGTTTTCGATAAAACCCATAATTCCCTATACAGTAAATATGGTTATCGGAAATAAAAAAGTAAAAATATCGGTGTCCGAAAGATTCAAAGAACAAAAACTCAACGGCAGAGAAGTGTCATTTCCGTTATCGTTGACCGATAGGGAAAACGATATAGAAATCCCGTTTTTGGGATGACGAAATATGCAAAAAAGGCTCCCATACGGAGCCTTTTGTAACGTTCAAAAACATATAGTGTAGGGACCGGCGTCCTCGACGGTCCGCATTCGTGAC
>JAZSLN010000088.1:0-10106 GCA_045535385.1 Eubacteriales bacterium | reverse complement strand
AATAATATACCTGTTTTTCAACCTGGTAAAATTAAAAATGATTATAGGGACATTTAAGCAAGAAATTGTATATATATTTTATCATAAAGCTATGTCGATTGCAATGCAAAATCGGCGAAAGGAAAAAAAGAAGAATGAAACTGCGACAGTTGCCGCTGTTTTTGTTGATTGTTGCCCTTGTATTGTGCGGCGGATGCCGCTGGAGTCCGGATCTGCTTGCCGGACGAATCAACCTTGCGCAAAGACAAACGACAGCTCCTTATTATGTTGAGGATATGCAAGGAAATGTTATTCCCAATTTTGAAGTCAATAAAGCCGCTTACAATGCCGAGCTTTTTACCAAAACCGGCAACGGACGCATGGTATATGCCGACAGCAGCGTCATTGCCTATACGGGAATCGATGTGTCTGCGCATCAGGGGGATATTGACTGGCAGGCTGTACGTAATGACGGCATAACGTTTGCATTTATCCGTGCCGCCTACCGTGGTTACGGTACGGACGGCAAAATCTGTGAAGATGAAAAATTCAAGACCAATATGCAGCAGGCGCTCAATGCAGGTCTGCAGGTCGGTGTGTATTTTTTCTCACAAGCAATCAGCGAACAGGAAGCGATCGAAGAAGCAGAATTTATTCTTTCGCTCGTGCAGGGGTATAAGCTGTCTTATCCGATCGTTTTTGACTGGGAACGGTATTCCGTTGTTGAATCCCGTACTTATAATACCGATTCCGATACCATTACCGCCTGCGCAAAGGCATTCTGTGAACGCATTGCGTTGGCAGGATATCGGCCGATGATTTATCTTAACTGTGAATTCGGTTATTATGAATACGACCTTGAGGTGTTGTCGGACTACGACTGCTGGCTTGCGCAGTATAACGACAAGCCGACTTATTATTATCATTATACGATCTGGCAATATACCAAATCCGGCACCGTTGCGGGTGTGCCGGGGGCTGTGGATATGAACATCAGCCTTTATGACTACAGCAGTGAAGCTTTGGGGTGATTGATTTATGATTATTACGGGAAATCTGCACACACATTCAAACTTTTCAGACGGAAAGCATTCGCCGAGAGAAATCGTTGAAGCGGCGATTGCAAAAGGCTTTTCCGTCATCGGCATTTCCGATCACAGTTTTACGGATTTTGACAGTTCTTACTGTCTGCCGCCCGCACGTTTTTCAGAGTATGAGCAGACCGTGCGTGCTTTGCAGTCAGAGTATGCAGACCGCATCAAAGTATTGTTCGGTCTTGAATTGGATTTCTTCAGTGATCCGCAGGACAAAAAGAACTGCGATTATTTCATCAGCGGTGTACACTATGTAAAGGCAAACGGCGTGTATCATCCGATCGATTCAAGCGCAAAAGAAACGCAGCGCTGTATCGATGAAGGCTTCGGCGGCGACAAGATCGCATTTGCCAAAGCTTACTATGACAGTGTTGTGACTTCGTTAAAAGAAAAACCCTTGTTTGTTGCGCACTTCGACCTGATCACCAAGCACCGTGTGCCCGATGAAAGCGATCCGCGTTATCTGAATCTTGCTTACGAAGCATTGGATGCGGTTATTGAGGCAGGTATTCCCGTTGAGGTCAATACGGGGGCTATGGCAAGAGGTTCAACCGATTGGCCGTATCCCGCAGAATATCTCATGCGCCGCATTGCCGAAAAAAAAGGTACCGTAACGCTCGGCAGTGACTGCCATGACTGCACAAAGCTTGATTATGCATTTGACATCGCCCTGGATGCGTTGCGCAGAAACGGCGTGCGTTCCATCCTGCATTACGACGGCGACAAATTTACGGAACAAGGCATTTGATTTTTAAATAGTGCAGAGAGAAGAAAAATATTCGGATGAGAGAGTAAAAGGGTATGGATATTTTTAATGTTTTGTCTTTGATCGGTGGCTTGTGCCTGTTTTTGTTCGGTATGAATACGATGGGTGCATCCCTCGAAAAAGCGGCAGGTAACGGACTGAAGAGTTTGCTCGGTAAACTGACAACTGGAAAGATTGCGGGCTTTCTGACCGGTCTTGCAGTTACTGCCGTGATTCAGTCATCCTCTGCCACAACGGTCATGGTGGTCGGTTTTGTCAACTCCCGCATTATGACCCTGCGGCAGGCGATCAATGTTATCATGGGGGCGAATGTCGGAACCACGGTCACTGCGTGGCTCTTGAGTTTGTCGGGTATTGAGGGTGACAGCCTTTTTGTCAATCTGCTCAAGCCGACATCCTTTTCACCCGTGCTTGCGTTGATCGGTATTATCCTTTACATGGGATTCAAGGATAACAAAAAGAAAGATATCGGTGTGATTCTGCTCGGCTTTGCCACGCTGATGTTCGGTATGGATGCCATGTCTTCTGCCGTGGAAGGACTTCGGGAAGTCGAAGCGTTCCGCAATATGCTTGTCATGTTCTCCAATCCGATCCTCGGTGTACTTGTCGGTGCGGTGATGACGGCTGTTATTCAGTCTTCATCGGCATCGGTCGGTATTCTGCAGGCTTTGTCCTCTACGGGACAGATTTCGGTCGGAACATCCATTCCGATTATCATGGGACAGAATATCGGTACTTGCGTAACGGCTATGCTGTCTTCGGTTGGTACAAACCGCAATGCACGCCGTGCTTCGGTTGTGCATCTTTCGTTCAATATCATCGGAACGGTCATTATGCTGGCTTTGTTCTGTGTTGTGAAATCGGTGTTTGATCTTCCCGTGTTCTCGCAGGTGGCAAGCGAGGTTTCAATTGCTGTTGCGCATTCTGTATTCAATATTGCCTGCACAGTGCTTCTGTTCCCCGCAACGGGCCTGCTCGAAAAACTGTCCGTTAAACTCATTCCCGAGCCCAAGGGAGATGCCAAAGAAGAAAAAATCGAAATTGACGAACGTCTGATGCATACGCCTGCACTCGCCATTCAGCGCTGCCATACCGTTACCGAAAAAATGGCAAAGATCTCGGAAGATGCATTGCGCAAGTCTATGTTTGCATTGGAAAACTATTCGGATGAGCTTGCTGAATCGGTCCGTAAACTCGAAGGCAAGGCGGACCGATATGAAGATATTCTCGGCAGCTATCTTGTAAAACTCAATACTTTTCCCATGAACGATGCCGACAGCCATGAATCTGCAAAGCTTCTGCACATGATCGGCGACTTTGAACGAATCTCCGACCATGCGGTCAATTTACTGGAATCCGCAGAAGAAATCAAAGAAAAGGACATTGAATTTTCCGAAGCTGCGCAGCGTGAATTGAAGGTTCTGATGGCGGCTACCGATGAAATCGTTTTCTACACCATGAAAGCATTTCTGCACGGTGATCTGGATGCGGCTGCACTGGTTGAACCGCTTGAACAGGTCGTGGATGATCTGAAAGAACAGCTGCGTTCCCGTCATATCAAGCGCCTGCAGAAAGGCGAATGCTCCATTGAAGTCGGCTTTGTATGGGCTGATCTGCTGAATAACTTCGAGCGTGTATCTGACCATTGCTCCAATATTGCAGGTTGCATGATCGAAATGGCACACGATGCAATGGATATGCATGAGTATCTGAATAAAATCAAGCACGGGAATCCCGACTTTCAGGAAAAATACACACAGTTCTCCCAAAAATATGCACTTCCTGTTGCATAAGTTTTCAAAAAAATACATAGTAAGAAAAAGAGAAATACAACAGTTCGTTGTGTTTCTCTTTTTTACGCACGCAGCAAGCAAGGCTGATTTGATTTTGTTCGTCGAAATGGACAAAAAGAAAGATTGAAAATTGGAAGAAGTCGGTCTAAAAGGAGAAAATTATGATCGGGGCTTGCATAATTATAAAAGTATGCTATACTGTGTTCGACTTTAAATAAGGAGTGTAAAAAAATGAAAAAGTTCGCAACCATTATTTCCGTTCTTGCAGCTCTTTGCCTTGTAATCGGCTGTTTCGCAGCTTGCGGCAATACCGCTGAAGATCCCACCGAAGCTACTGTTGCTGATGACGCTACTGTTGCTGATGATGCTACCGTTGCTGACGACGCTACCGAAGCTGTTGAAGCTGAAGGCGTCCTGAAGGTCATCGACATCCCGCTGACCAGCGAAGAATATGCTTTCGCAGTCACCAAGGGTAACGAAGAACTTCTTACCTCTCTCAACGCTTTCCTTGCAGAAATCCAGGAAAACGGCCAGTTTGACGAAATCATGAACAAGTACTTCGGCGACGGTACTCCCGAAGGCGTTCTGATTGCTGATGCAACCGTCGGCGCTTCCGCCAATCAGCTTGTGATCGCTACCAACGCTGCATTCGCTCCCTTCGAATTTACCGTTGGCGACAAGTTCGCAGGTATCGATATGGAAATCGGTAAGCTCATCGCTGACGAGCTCGGTATGGAACTCGTTATCGTTGATATGGCGTTCGAATCCGTTGCCGCTTCCGTCGGCAACAACGGTATCGATATCGCTCTTTCGGGTATGACTATCAACGAAACCCGTAAGAAGGTAGTTAACTTCTCCGATCCTTACTACACCGAAGCATATCAGGTTGTTATCTGCATGGAAGATAACACTATCTTCGACAACTGCAAGACTACCGAAGAAATGCTCGAAGTTTTGAAGGGTATCAGCAAGTAATATGGGCGCTAAGTGGCAGGTATTCTATGATAAATTTATAACTCAAGAAGCCTGGCGCACGGTTTGTGACGGTTTGCTTGTTACCGTTGAGATAGCGGTTCTCGGTCTTATAATCGGTACGGTTATAGGTACGTTTATCGCTATGGTAAAAATGGTTCCCAAGAAAAGCCTTCCGAACAAGGTGCTCACCGCAATATGTGATGTATATGTGGGGTTCTTTCGCGGAACCCCTATTATATCGCAGCTTCTTATAGGTTATTACGTTCTGCTTCCGCTTTTGGGGCTGAATATTAATAACGTTGCTGTCGCGATAATAGTTTTCGGTATGAACAGCGGCGCGTATATTTCCGAAATAATGCGAAGCGGCATACAATCCGTCGACGGAGGTCAGCTTGAGGCGGCGCGTGCGCTCGGATTAAGCTATTGGACCTCGATGCTTAAGGTCGTTATTCCTCAGGGCATCAAGAATATTCTTCCTACCCTCGGTAACGAGTTTATCGCGCTTATCAAAGAAACCTCGGTCGTTTCGATGATAGCAGTCGTTGACGTAACTCAGGCGTTCCGCCGTATCGGCGACTCTTCCTACGAATATATCATACCGTATACGATCCTTGCGTTGGTATACCTTGTTATCGTATTTGTGATTTCGAGGTTTGTAAAACTTCTCGAAAGGAGGCTCGCTAAAGTTGATAGAGGTAATTGATCTTAAAAAGTCGTTCGGAGCAAATAAGGTTCTTAACGGAATTACCGATACTATCCGCGAAGGCGAGATAGTTGCCGTTATCGGTCCCTCGGGAAGCGGTAAAAGCACCTTTTTGCGATGCCTTAACTGTCTTGAAGAGCCTACCGGCGGAAAGATTATGTTCGAGGGACAAAACCTCGCCGATCCTAAGGTGAATATCGACGAGAGCCGCCGCCATATCGGTATGGTGTTCCAGCAGTTTAACCTTTTTAATAACAAAACCGTTCTCGAGAATATCTCGATGGCTCCGATACATACCGCAAAGCTTGACGCGCGTAAAAATAAGACCAAGTTCGATAAGAAAAAGGTCAAAGCGGATGCCGAGGCGAATGCCATGAGACTTCTCAAGCGTATAGGTCTTGAGGATAAGGCGGACGCATATCCTTCTACCCTTTCGGGCGGTCAGAAACAGCGTATTGCGATCATCCGCGCACTTGCGATGAACCCGAAGGTTATGCTTTTCGACGAGCCGACGAGCGCGCTCGACCCCGAAATGGTCGGCGAGGTTCTCGACCTTATTAAGGTCGTCGCCGAGGAAGGTATGACGATGGTTATCGTTACCCACGAAATGGGATTTGCCCGCGAGGTTGCGAGCCGTGTCTTCTTTATGGACGAAGGAATAATTCTTGAGCAGGGCACCCCCGAGGATATCTTTAATAATCCTCAAAGCCCGAGATTAAAGGACTTCCTCTCGAAGGTTATATAATTAAAAAAAGAGCCTTTTCGGGCTCTTTTTTGAGTTATGAGTTATCGGTTATGAGACTCGCGAACGCTCGCGTTATGAGTTTGCTTCGCAAACGTTATCAATCCTTCTTCCAAACGAAGTTATAATTTATCGATTCACCGCCGTCAACGAGGATGTTTTGTCCCGTGCAGAAGGTGTTAACAACCGTAAGGAAGTACGCCCATTCGGCGATCTCCTCGGGCGTTGCCCATTTTTTTAGAGGTGTTTCGTCCATAATCTCAGCCCAGAGCTTTTCGTCGTTCATAACGCATTCGTTAAGAGGGGTCATAACCCCTCCGGGGTCTAAGCTGTTACAGGTCGCGCCGAATTCCGCAACGCGTAAAGCGACGTTTTTCGTATATGCCAAAATACCCGCCTTGCTCGCGCAGTATTCGGGAAACTCCGCGCCGGTGTGTGCGCTTGCCGAGCCGATGTTAAGAATGGATTTGATGTTCGGCTGAACGCCGTATTTCTCGGTAATTTTAATAAGCGCCTTGAGGTTGATGTCGATATCGTCCTCGTTTTGCGTGCCTGCGTTGTTTATAAGAATATCGGCGTCGGTTATGTCGGGCAAACGCTCGATGTCGCGTATGTCGGCTGTATAGTGTACGTAATTCTCGTTTATAATGCCCGCTTCCTGTCGGTCGATACCGATAACGGTGTGTCCTTCAGACGAAAATTTTTCCGCTATGGCTTTTCCTATCCCTTGGGTCGTGCCGGTTATCAGAATTTTCATTATTTTCCGTTCCTTTCCATAAACTCAAAATATTCTTTGCCTATCGATTGTTCGCTCCATTTTTTTGTAACGCGGTATCCGATCGGCGAGAAAAGAATTTCCATAATTAATTCGGCAACCGCACCCGTCAACGCACACATGGCGCATTGTAATACCGTCCAACAAAAGCCGTCCCAGAAAATCGGCGCGAAGAATACGAAAACGATGACCGAGAAGATAAAGTTGTCGAGAAACTGCCCGATAAAAGTGGATATATACGACCTCGCCGCGAAGGCGAGCTTTCCGTCGGGGTTGCTTTTGAATAATTTTCCGATAGCCCAATTAAGCGTGTTGTTTATAACCGCCGAGGTAAGAAAGGCAATAGTGCTTCCGAGAAGTATAAACCAGGTTCCGCCGAAAATCCCGTCGAACGCGCTGTAATCGGCGGCGTCGGAGGGGATGAGACTTGCGATGAGGAATATAAGGCAGGTCAAGAGGTTTATCGCCGCGGCAAGAATCGAGATTCTGTTCGATGCCGAAGGGCCGAAATGCTTGGTGATCATATCCATACACATAAAGGATAGCCAAGAAATCAAGATACCGCCGTCGAGCGCGATGAATTCGGTTTGAACGAGGGTTTTGTTCGCAAGCAGGTTCATACAAATAACGCTCACGACAAATAACGTTACGACCGTTGCAGGTATGCTTTTAAGTAAAATCGAGGTCTTTTTGCGCTCGCGATTGAGCCATAGGGCGAGCTTGCTTTTTTCTTTGCTCATAAAATCTCCGATAAAAAAGGCTTTGCAAAACGCAAAGCCGCTATAAACGATACAGCAGTCCTGGTTTTGTTTAACGACAGGAGGGCACAAACGAACTGTCGGTAGGGGTATTATATACTATCCGAGAGGGAAATGCAAGGGGGAGAGAAAAACTTTTACGTATAAGCAGAATGAAAAACCGATTGCGCGAACAGAAAAGCAGGATGCACTTATCTGCCCGAAAAGTTCGGCACGCAATCGGTTTTTGTTTTTAACGGAAGCTATTCGTTAGGACGCTGTATAGAGCGAAACGGTTTTCGTTACTTCGTCGTACGAAAGTCGGATATTGCTTTCGTAGATGTTTTTTGTGTTTATATTAGAAATATCGTGGTTGCTGACCATACCCTGAGAGAGCATATTAATAAGCTCGCTGTTGCATGATCCGTGGGAAGTAATGGCAAATCCGCCTTCGGGAACAACGATATCGTAAAGCTTGTAGCCGAAGCCTCCCGTCGACCAGTCATCAGCGTAACCGTCTAATGCGTTTATTGCGGGATTTTTTGTGTAATCGCTGTAGATCTCATGGCAGTAATATCCGTTGCCGGCAGGTCCGCCGTATCCGCTTTCGGGCCATTGTACCGCATAGGCGATTCTGCCCTCGCTGTCAACGACGATATAATATCTCCAACCGTTTCCGATCCATTTTGCGGTTCCGTTCGAGGCATCGGTAACCTCGCGAAGCTTTGTTCCGGCGTTGGTCCAAACTGCAATTGCGTCGGCACCCGCGTCGTTGTTAACGCTTTGTGCGGTTATGCTCTTGGGCGCGTTGGGATCGGCTTCGACTTCGGCAGAAGAGACAGAAAGAGTCTTTTTGGCGGGGTCGTAGACCAGAGTGAAGATACGGGCGCTTCCTCCGCTGTATGCCAAGGATACGGTGTCTGCGGGATAAAGTTTTTCACCGTTTGCAAGAGAAGAATTTTCGGCATAGTCGCCCTCGATTTTCATATCCGAAAGCTGGAGACGTACACCGTTGTAGGCGAACATAATGCTGTTTCCTGCGCTCATGGTCAAATCGGCGGTATAACATCCGCTCGCTTCGTCATAAACAGCGGCGCCGTCGAAGGTTCCGCAGTAGGTCAGACCGAGCTTGTCGCCGGGCTCGGTTGCCACCTCGGTGGTAAAGCTGAAGTCGGATTTGAAATTATAAATATAGGTTCTTCTAGGAAGATCGTTGTTCGGGAAAAGCGTGGAGAAACCGGTCTGGGGAGCAAAGCCCATAACGATTCCGTCCATCTTGACTTGGAAATCGAAGGTGTGTGCGTGGCCTACAAAATATGCCTTCGTGCTGCCCTTTTCAACCATAACGTCAAACAACCCGGTGTTTTTATAGGTAGGGCCGTCGTTCTTGATGCTTGCGACAGACGAGGAGGAGAGGGGTTGCTTGATAATAAATTCGGCGCCCTTGCCTTCGCTTGCCGCTACGTAAGCGGTGTGAAATTCGGGAAGCTGTATGTGGGAAAAGACCATAGAGGGGAGCATTTTTCCGTCGTAGCTCTTGTTGAGCTTGTCGATTTCGCTCTTGTACCAATCGATTTGGCCCTCTGTGATGGCTTCGTAGGAGGATAGCGTGCTTGAATGAACACCTGCATCAAAGAGCATTATTGCACCGAGAAGCTTTGTGCCGCCGTTGCTTAAAACCGATATGGAAAAATTGCCGTAGCGGTTGCTGCTTTCTTCTACGTATCCCGACTCGTAAAGAAGATAAGGAGAATCGCAGCTTTCCAAGTAATCCGACAGCTCCTTTTTGGAATAACCGGCGGTGCTTAATTCCGCATCGTGGTTGCCGTAGACAAAGGTCCAGGGAGTTTTCAGGCTGTCCATAAGAGCGACAAACTCTTTGAGCGCATTAACACCGGTGGACATGATATTGTCGCCCGAGCAAACGATAAGGTCGGGCTTGTGTTCCTCGGCGATATATTTCATATACGCCTTGGTTCTTTCCTCTTTATCGTTCTGATAGGGCTTGCCCTCCGTGCCGAAATGAAGATCGGCAAATTGAGCGATTTTTAAGGTTCCGTCTGCGGGCATTTTTACAAAAAGTCCGTTTTCTACCTTGATAGGCTCACCCGTTTCCTCCGAGATGTCGGAAAGCGAGGTGTTGCTGTCTTCGGTTTCTCCGCCGCAAGCGACTAAGGAGAACATTAAGACGACTGACATCAATAATGCGATTTTCTTCATAACAAGCTCCTTGTTTATTGTATTAACAGCATCAATAGCTTTGACTAACGACAGGGTGGTAAAAACGAACTGCCGTCAAGGGTATTATATACTATTCGAGATGAAAATACAAGAGGGTGGCAAAATCCAAATAATTTGTTTTTTAGGTTGACAATCAAATCGGTTTGATGTATAATACATTTCGCGCGAAAGTGTATAAATACTTTCGGGGTGTAGCGCAGTTTGGGGAGATTTTCCGAGTGCTGTCGGGGACAGATGCAACGAGGAAAATCGAGTGGCAGCAACTTGGCGATTGACAAGTGAGCCGTGCGAACGTAGACAG
>JAZSLN010000023.1:0-12080 GCA_045535385.1 Eubacteriales bacterium | reverse complement strand
CTTCAGAGGATTCAGCTTCGGAGGAGTCTTCAGAGGATTCAGCTTCGGAGGAATCTTCAGAGGATTCAGCTTCGGAGGAATCTTCAGAGGATTCAGCTTCGGAGGAATCTTCAGAGGATTCAGCTTCAGAGGATACTTCTTCTGTAGCTTCGGAAACTACGAGTTCATCGCCGAGTGCAGGGCTCTGGGTAATGAAGTCATCATCGCCCATAACGATGCAGGAAGCGTGAGGAGCGTAGAAGAGGATGTCGCCGGTAGTGTCTTCTGCAACGGTGAAGTTGAGAGTGAACACGATGTCGCCATCATTTGCATAGATGTCGGACTCAGCGACGCCGCCCATGGTAGCGAGGGTAATAGTACCGTCAGCTTCTACCTTGGAGAAGTTTTCTTTATACCATTCGCTTTCGCCTTCAGCGCCGGGAGCCTTGGTAAGGCAGTCGAGAGCGCCGGAGGATTCAGTACCGTTTTCGAGAGTAAGGATGCTGGTGTCATATACGAGAGAAGTCATAACAGCGTTCAAGCCCTTTTCGTACATAACGTCCTTAATGGTAACGGTAATGGTGAGAGTTTCGCCTGCTTTGTAACCGCCTTCAACAGAGATGTCGAATGCTGCCATGGGGCTCTCAGGAGCTTCGCCCATGTAGTCGTCGGGATTTGCAGGGATGGATTCTTCGGAGGAGTCTTCAGAGGATTCAACATCGGAAGATTCTTCGGAAGCGTTGGGGTTGTATGCCTTGTAAGTAGCGGTGCATACATAACCGTCTTCCCAACGGTTTACGTTAGGAGTAGTGGTAGGAATGGTCATGTTTTCGAGATCAAGACCGGTGATAACGAACTGGTTACCAACTGCCCAATCCTGAACGTCATTCCAAGCTGCGGTGGAGTTAACACCTGCATAGTTAGGTTCGTTAGCGTAAAATTCGGTATCGAACCACTGACCGGTAGAACCGTCGCCGGTAGCACCTGCATCAGCAAGAACCTGAGGCCAGTTGTTACCAACGTTGATGCCGTATACAAATCCGCCGGGAGCGATCTGGAGAGAACCAACTTCGCCGTTAGGCTTGATGTCTACGATTTCGTATACGTTTTCAAGACCTTCTACAGGGTAGAAGTAGTAGTGGATCCACCACTGACCTGCGCCGTCATTTTCGGTGAAGATAACGCCAGCGCCTTCAGGGGTACCGTCATTGTAGTGAGTGAGCCAGAAGAGGGTTTCTTCTGCAGGCTCGGTAGTGTTGTTTTCGCCGCCAACTTCGGGAACGGGGATTTCAGTCTTGCCGGCAAGCTTAATGGTAGCACCTGCGGAAACAGTCTTATTAGCGAGATCAAGACCGGTGATGGTGTAGATCTGACCGAGCTGCATGCCGTAGATGTATTGCCAGTCATTGTTGCCGCTGTCTCCATGGAGAGCCCATACGAAGCCGCCTTCAGGAATAGCAGCTTTAGAACCGTTGCAGAGCTGAAGCTCAACAACTTCCCAATCGGAACCGTTGGGAGCGAAAGATACCTGATACCACCAGCCGTTGTTATCGTTTTCGGTAACATAGATAACGCCGTCGGTAGCCAAAGGAGCATCTTCGGGAGTGTTCTTAGGATCCCAACGAGTTGCATAGAAGCTCATTGCGCTGGCATCATAAAGTGCGATGGTAGGATTGGTAGCAGTCTTGTTAACGATATCAAGACCGGTAATGGCGTAAACCTGACCGACAGTCATAGATTCAATGAAAAGGTAGTCAGTATTTACAGTGCTTGCAGCATGAAGCGCCCAAACAAAACCATTCGCAGGAATGTCGAGTTTGGTGCCATCAGCTGTGCAAGTAGCAACAACTTCCCAATTAGAACCATTGGGTTTGAATGCTACCTGGCTCCACCAACCGTTGTTGGTGTTGGTTGTGGTGTAGATGACGCCCTCATCGGCGGTAACATAGGCACCTGCCTCAGGGTTCCAGACGGTGACGTGCATCGATCTTGCTTCTGCATTTACTACAACGATAGAAGAGCAAAGAGTAGCAAGCATAGCCACAGTAAGAAGAATCGCGAAAATTCTCTTCATTTTGGATTTTCCTTTCTTGTTTTTTAGGGATTGACCCCATTGTTGACTTGATTGTATCACATTTTTTTCTGTGTGTCAACCGATTTCACTCTGTTTTTTTGCTTTTTTATGGCAATAAGCAAAGTTCTCCGTCTTAACGAAGAGATTTTCGAAAGACAGAGAACTGTTTTTTAGAGAGTAATATGATCTATTATATAATTAAGGTAGTTTTTATACGCCTGCTTATCGGCAACGATACGCTTCATCTCATAAAGCTTATTGGGCGGTATAAGCTCCTCTTCCTCGGGCGTAAGCTTACCCTTCATAAGCTTATCCACGGTAAGCGCGTCAAAGATATCCATGCCGACGATATTGTTGCCCCTAAGGCACATAACCTGCTTCATCTGTCCTTCGACAAGATGCTCGACAGCCGCACAACCCATCTGAGTAGCGAGCACGCGGTCGCGGAGTGTAGGCGAGCCGCCGCGCTGGATATGAGCAAGACGTGCGAATCGCGATTCGATTCCGCTCCGCTTTTGGATCATAGCGCTCAATTCCTCGCCGTAATCCTTACCCATTCCCTCGGAGGTAATAATAATGAAGTTTCGCTTACCTCCCTTTCGTGCCTCGACCATTTTTTCGATAACGTGGTCAAAATCGGTAGGAATCTCTTTAATAACGGCAGTAACCGCGCCGAGCGCGATAGAGGTTTGGAGCGCGATATCGCCCGCTTCTCTACCCATAACCTCAACAACGGTACAACGCGAATGGCTCTCGCTCGTATCGCGAAGCTTATCAACAAGGTCGACGACGGTATTCATAGCGGTATCAAAGCCTATAGTCGCCTCGGTCGACGCAATATCGTTATCGATAGTACCGGGGATACCTATGCAGGGCACGCCGTCATTAGTAAGCTCAACGGCTCCACGGAAGGTTCCGTCGCCACCGATCGTAACGATGCCTTCGATCCCGTACTTATCACAAGTGGCAATAGCCTTTTGACGTCCTTCGGGAGTACAGAATTCGGCGCTGCGCGCAGAATAAAGCATAGTACCGCCGCGGTTTATAATAAAAGAAACGTCGCGTTCGAGAAGCTGTTGAACATCACCTTCGATAAGTCCCTGATATCCGTTATAGATACCCATAACCTCTATTCCCTTATAGAGAGCAAGTCTCGTTACGGCACGTACCGCCGCATTCATACCGGGAGCATCGCCACCGCTGGTCAAAACACCTATTCTTTTAATTTGTTTCATAAAACGTCCCTCCGAACGACAATGGAAATTCTACTTTTGAGAATATCACAAAATAAAACCGTTGTCAATGAATCTAACGTCAATTATTTGTTCTATAAATGAATATATTTGAATACATTTGTAACAAAAAGCAAGGAGGACTTATTATGACCGACATGGGCATATACAGCGATATCTCCACGCGCACCGGCGGAGATATTTACATCGGAGTGGTCGGACCGGTAAGAACGGGAAAATCCACTCTTATAAAAAAATTCACCGAAACTCTTATTCTCCCCAACATCGAAACCGAAAGTATGCGCGAACGCGCGAAAGACGAAATGCCGCAATCGGCATCCGGCAAGACGGTCATGACCACAGAACCGAAATTTGTTCCCGAAACAGCGGTCAGTATCCCTCTCGACGAAGGAACAGAATGCAGGATCAAGCTTATCGATTGTGTCGGATACATCGTGCCCGGAGCCATGGGTCTGATAGAAGACGGCCGAGCGCGTATGGTTATGACTCCTTGGTCGGAGACTCCCCTTCCCTTCGAGGCCGCCGCCGAAACAGGAACAAGAAAGGTCATCGAGGAGCATTCGACGATAGGTATTGTCGTAACCACCGACGGAAGCATCGGCGAGATCCCCCGCGAATCCTATCTTGAAGCTGAAAAACGGGTTGTAAACGAGCTCAAGGCGATCTCGAAACCGTTTGTCGTCGTGCTTAATTCATCAAACCCGCATTCCGCCCAAACGCAATTACTCGCTTCGGATCTCGAAAACGAATACGACGTGCCAGTGATCGCGTTGAATTGCATTGAAATGAACGAATCGGATATAAAAGATATTCTTCGTGCGGTTCTTTACGAGTTTCCCATCAGAGAGGTTCGTTTTTCGGTTCCTATATGGCTCGACATACTCGAAGAGGGCAACCCGTTAAAAGAAACTCTTTTATCCGAAATCGAAAGCTGCGCCAATAGCATATCCAGAGTCGGTGAGGTGAGCGGTGCATTATGCGTTTTTGAAGACGACGATATCACAGCTAAGCTCGACAGGCTCGATCTCGGCAGCGGAAGCGCAACCGTCGATGTACGTATCCCCGAAAAAATATTCTACGGCATACTCGGCGAAAAAAGCGGATTCGAAATCGAAAACGAGCGCGAGCTTCTGAGAATCATGACCGAGCTTGCAGACACCAAGAGAAAATACGACCGAGTAGCGAGCGCAATAGACGATGTTATGAACGACGGTTACGGAATAGTTATGCCGTCTATCGACGAATTGACCCTCGAGGAACCCGAAATCGTAAAACAGCCCGGCGGATACGGAGTCAAGCTCAAAGCCAGCGCACCTTCGATACATATGATGAAAGCCGATATAGAAACCGAGGTCAACCCGATCGTAGGAACCGAAAGCCAATCCGAGGAGCTCGTGAGCTTCCTTTTGAAGGAATTCGAGGAAGACCCGAAACGCATTTGGGAATCCAATATGTTCGGAAAGACTCTTCACGAGCTCGTGAGCGAAGGACTCAACAGCAAGCTGTCGCATATGCCCGACGAAGCGCGTGCGAAAATTGCGGGAACGATACAGCGAATCATAAACGAAGGCAGTGGCGGACTTATATGCATACTCCTTTAATTTTCCCCTTATCATCATTTTCGGAGCTGCGAAGCAAAGAGGTTATCAATCTATGCGACGGACGTTTACTCGGGTGTATTTCGGATTTGGAATTCAACACCGCAAGCGGAGAAATAACCGCGATAGTTTTGCCCGGCGACGGAATCTTTGCTTCCCTTTCGTCGAAAAACCGTATAATCATCCCCTGGTGTGATATAGAACGCATCGGCAAAGATACGATCCTGGTTCGATTCAACGGTCCCATAGGAAAAGACGACAAATAAGAAAAGGCTGTCCCGACACAAAATCGAGACAGCCTCAAATCATTTATTTTGTATTATTTATCAAGAACAAAATTCTTAACGATAATATAGTCAAACATATTGACCCTGCCGTCGCCGGTAAGATCCGCACGCTGTTTGTGAATTTCGGGAGCATCCTGCTTTTCGAAATAAATCGACTTAACAAGGATATAGTCGAACATATTGACCTTTCCATCCTGGTTTACGTCGCACCAAAGATCAATATCAAGCACCAATCCGCAATGCTCACAGCGAAGCTCTTTATCGTTATTTTCCAAAGTGATCCATTCGCCTTCGCCGTGTCCGTGAGCTTCGGTTTCATCCGCAACGTAGGAGTCACCGCAGGCAGTGCAGGTATAAGTAGTATATCCGCCGTTTACGCAATCGGGTTCGGTTACAACACCGTTGTAATCGTGTCCGAGTGCGGGAGCGAGTTCATCGCCGCAGACGGTACAGGTTTGAGCGTTTTCGCAATCGGCTGCGGCACCGGGAGTATGACCGAGCGCACTAACTTCATCAGTTACATAGGAATCTCCGCAATTTGTGCAGGTGTGGGTGGTATAACCGCTGTTTACGCAATCGGGTTCGGTTACAACCGCGTCGTAATCATGACCGAGCGCGGGAGCAAGTTCTTCTCCGCAGGCGGTACAGGTTTGAGCGTTTTCGCAATCCGCCTCAGCGCCGGGAGTGTGACCGAGAGCGCATTTATGGTGAACTATGAGATAATCGCTTTCACAAGGAAGCGCGTAGATATCGTTAGCCTTGCTGGCCATAACCGATTCGTGAGGAGCGTAGAACACCAACTCGTCGGTAGTTCCCTCCATAACACGGAAACGAAGAGTGAAAACAAGACTCTTACCGGGGGTCAACAATTGACTTTCATCAGCAAGTCCGCCCAAAGCCGCGAGCGTAATGGTTCCGTCGCTCTCGATCTTACTGAAGTTATCGCCGCGCCAATCGCTTCCGGGGCATTCGGTAATGCAATCCAACGCGCCGCTGGATTCAACCGCATTCACAAGCTCGAGCTTAGTGGTATTGTAAGTAAACTTTTCGATACTCATACTGTTCAATCCGCCCTCGATGATATCGTGGACAGAAACAGAAACCTCGAGGACCGCGCCGTCAACATATCTGGGCGCAGAGATCTCGATTCTTGCAAGAGGATTCGAGGGTGCTTCGCCCATAAGAGCTAAAACCTCGTCTTCCTTTTCGGAAGGAATATACGGCTCGTCGGAAATATCTTCGGAGGAATCGCTCGAAACCTCTTCGGATACGTCTTCGGAAGAGTCCTCCGAAGCTTCTTCGGATACGTCCTCGTCGGGGATCTCGCCGGAAGTATTTTCGTTAACGATAATATATCCTCCGAGACCGGTTCCCATACCGAGAGCTTCCGCTTCGGCACAGCTGATAGCGCTGTGAGGAATATAAATCGCCACTTCTCCGCTTGCGTCTTCGGAGACATCGAATTTAAGAGTAAACTCAAGAGTGTCGCCGGATGTCAATACCTGTCCGGGGTACTGAACACCGCCCATTACAGAAAGAACGACCTCGCCGAGAGTTTCGGCTTGACAGTAATTCTCGCTTTTCCATTCGCTGCCGGGAGCGGCGGTGATGCAATCAACCGAGCCGTTGGAGGCAACGCCGTTGGCAAGTGTAAGCACGGAAGAATCGTAAACCAAGCTTTCTGCCGCAAACGCAACAATGTCGGCAGAGCTGATGTTCGTTACCGTCAGCTTGACAGTAAGCTTCCCGCCGGGGATATAACCGGCAGAAGAAAACTCGGTCTCGACCCAAGGGTCGGCAGGCTCTTCGCCAACCAACGCGATGATCGAATTTTCAAGCTCGGAAGCCGCAAATGCAGACAATGCCGTGCAAAAAGGCACTGCCGTAACCAGCATAACGACAACGAGCATAAGAGATGTAAGCTTTTTCATCGAAAAATCTCCTTAAATACGTTATAAATTTGTATATAACAACGGTACTATTGTATATCAATGACGTGTTTTTGTCAATGTTTATTAAATGCTTTTTAACATTTATCGAGATTGTTTACAACTTTTCAAGGTTAATTTAAGGCGAAAAAGAGACGGCCGAGCCGTCTCTTTTGATATCTATTGCGCGAAATATGCGGCTTTGATAGCAACATAGTCGAACATATTTATTCTGCCGTCGCCGTTTACGTCAAGATAGACACGCAATTCTTCGTCCTCGGTGCCCTTCATTACTCCGTTTTTGACGGAAATGTAGTCAAATACGTTGAATTTGTCATCGCCGTTAATATCGTTGGGGATACGTTCGTCCGCGCCGAGAGTTTCAAGCACATCGCCGCATTCGGTACAAACCTTTTCTTTTGTGCCGTCTTCAAGCACGTTCCATTCGCCCTTTTCGTGAGGGCAGTAGTTGAATATTATTTCGGCATTCAAAAGTTCGTCGTTGTATTCGCTGATATAAATAGCATTCCACTCTTCTTCCGAACCGCTGTAATAGACGGTAGTTAAGCTATCGCAACCGTTGAAAGCCCAATCACCAATTGAGGTTACGCTGTTGGGGATAGTTATGCTTTTTAAGTTTCTGCAACCGCTGAAAACACTCTTGCCAATCGAGGTTACGCTGTCGGGGATAATTATGCTTGTTAGGCTTTCGCAACCTTCGAAAGCATAATAGCCAATCGAGGTAACGCTATTGGGGATAGTTATGCTTGTTAGGCTGTCGCAATAGTAGAACGCATAATCGCCAATCGAGGTAACGCTATCGGGGATAGTTATGCTTGTTAGGTTATAGCAATCTTCGAAAGCACCAATGCCAATCGAGGTAACGCTATCGGGGATAGTTATGCTTGTTAGGCTTTTGCAATATTCGAAAGCATAATAGCCAATCGAGGTAACGCTATCGGGGATAATTATGCTTGTTAGGCTTTCGCAATCGGAGAAAGCAGAACTACCAATCGAGGTAACGCTATCGGGGATAGTTATGCTTGTTAGGCTATAGCAATCGGAGAAAGCAGAACTACCAATCGAGGTAACGCTATCGGGGATAGTTATGCTTGTTAGGCTTTTGCAATAGTAGAAAGTATAAGCGCCAATCGAGGTAACGCTATCGGGGATATTTATGCTTGTTAGGCTTTCGCAATAGTAGAAAGCATACCCGCCAATCGAGGTAACACTATCGGGGATAATTATGCTTGTTAGGCTTTCGCAATAGATGAAAGCAGAACTACCAATCGAGGTAACGCTATCGGGGATAGTTATGCTTGTTAGGCTTTCGCAATAGGAGAAAGCAGAATAGCCAATCGAGGTAACGCTATCGGGGATAGTTATGCTTGTTAGGCTTTCGCAATGGTAGAAAGCCTCATCGCCAATCGAGGTTATACCGTCTTGAATGACGATGGATGAAATAGATTGCCGATAATCATACCACGGATTGGAATAATAATTATAATCATAATCATTCATATCACCCGAGCCCGAAATAGTAAGTACACCCGTTTCGGTATCGAGCGACCAGGTAACCGCTTCGCCGCAGGTCCCTGTATATTCCTCTGCAAAAGCTCCGAGAGGGAAAAGCGTGAGTGCAAAGGAAAGAACAAGCGCCATCGCAAAAAATCTTTTCATATGCGTATTCTCCTTTATTTTTTGATTATTATACACTACATTAGGTGTATTGTCAATACATCACTTTTGGTGTGTGGTAGAATCTTTTACGAGGTGAAAAGGTATGAAAACGCATATCGAACGAATAAAGGAGCTTCGAGAAGACAACGATCTATTGCAAAAAGACGTCGCAAAAATATTGGGGACGACCCAGCAGGTATATTCCCGCTATGAAAAGGGTGAAAACGAGATACCCGTACGGCACATAATAACCCTCGCAAGATTCTACGGTGTCAGCGGTGATTATATCCTGGGGTTGAGTGATAAAAGATAAAAAACTTTCCGTAGCTATCGACACGGAAAGTTTTTTGTTTGCGTGTTATTCACCGATAACCGGCGCCAGAGTGAATACATAGTATATGCATTCTGCGCCGCTATGCACAGCCCAGTAGCTTTGCGTACACATCGGCGAATAACGTTATCGCGTTTTCGGCTTCTTCGACGGTATTACCGCAGGAGCCGACCTCAAGAAGAACACTGCCCGACGTCAAGGCCTGATTGAATGCCGACGTCCTTAAATTTATCGGGCGCGCAAGCGTAGGATAGGTCTCGTTCATCGATTGCTGAAGATGGGTGGCAAAAGTGAGATTATCGCGCCAATTGGGATGAACCGCGCCCGCTTCGTTTGTTCCCACAACGAGCATCAGCTGGGCGCAATCCTTACCGTTTATGTTTGCAAGCGGTTTTATATTATTTCCGTTCGAATCAAACACAGAATCACGATGGAGGTCGATAACGTATTTTATCGAGGGATATTTCGCCAGCGCGGTTTTTATACCCTCGCGCGAATAGTTATATGAACGGTTGAAATCATATTGGTCGTACATTGTTTTATCGTGAATCGCATTGATTCCGTATTCCGCCAAGCGCTCGCAAAGCACTTCACCGATACGCACGACCGTTTTACTTTCGTCAAGCGAACGAAAAGTCTCATCGGGAGAATAAAAATCATAGCCTGCGGGGAGATAGCTTTCGCTTCCGTGGGTATGTACGACAAGCACCAAGGGCTCGTCGGTCATTTCATATTTTTGAAAGCTGCGGTCAAGGTATTGATCAAGGTTCACCTTATAGGAAGTACGGTTTATTATATTAAGCGCCGGGGTCTCGCCGACTTCATACCAGCACAAATTACTCGCCGTAACCTCCAAATCACCGTCGCCGGGTATCGGCTTAGGAATCGATTCTTCCTCATCGGGAACGTATTCGCCGACATTTTCTTCGACGCTCAATTCGTCATCAAAGCCGCCCGAGCCGAGCGCAAAAGTCGGTGCGGCATAAAGCTTAGCCGAATCGCCGTACAAAAAGCCTCTTACATCGGCGGCGGTTACATAGGGGAAAAGCGAAAACACATAGGGCACGGCAAAAAATGAACCGACGAACAGCAAGGCGGACAGCGCCAAACAGCTCCATTTCATAACAGCTTGTCTTTGTGCATTACTTAATCTTCTCATAATTTATCACATCCTCAATAATATATATGCGAGGATGATTATAAATATGACCTCAACCGATAAATTCGTTAATTTCGTCTATTCCTATATTATGAAGCGCCATATTGATAGCCGTCGAGAGCAATTTTGCGGTTTCGATCGCGATAACGTCATTATCCTTTGGGGTTACAAACATACTTTTTCCGTCTCCCGCAAGAACCTTTTCAACGATATCGGCAAAACGCCCGTCGCTGTCACCCGAATGCTCCTCCAGAAGATCGTACGCGAGTGTCGCCGCATCGACAACGGTCGGCACACCGAGCGATATCACAGGCACGCCGAGGGTCTGCTCGCTCAGCTCGGAACGTTTATTCGAAACACCCGAGCCCGGGCTGATACCTCCGTTAGAGAGCTGAACAGTGGTAGCAAGGCGGGATAATCGCCTCGAAGCGAGTGAATCTATCGCTATAACGCATTTTGGCTTTATGCTGTCGCATACGCTTTTTATTATTTCCGTGCTTTCGATACCGGTCTGACCGAGCACGCCGGGCGCGATAGCGGCAACGTTACCGAAGCCCGCGGTATCGTAAAGAAGCGGATCTATCCCTTTAATATGTCTCGTTACAAGCAACCGTTTGACCGCGCGCGGTCCTACCGAATCGGGAGTTATTTCCTCGTTACCCAATCCGACAACAAGGGTCTCTCCGTCGTGCGAAGGCAATATCGAGCGCAGTTCATCGGCAATAACGCGTGCGATGTTATTGAATTTCGCTTTCTCGCATTGCCATATCTTCCCTACCTCTAAGGTTATATATTCACCGGCGGATTTTCCCGAAAGACGTTCGCCTTCGCCCTTCTTGACAGTCGCGGTGGTTATACGGATTCCTTCTTTGATTACCTCCTCAACGGTTATTCCCGACGCTTCTCCGCGCAGCTCGTGAACCTCAAGCGCCAGATCGGTATACTTTTCAAACATAAACAAACTCCTTTTACGGTATTTTTGATATATTTTTCCCAAAAAATAAAAAAATTATATTTTTTTGAATTTACCTATTGCAAAATCAAAAAAAGTATGGTATTATCAAATGGTTCCAAAATTCAAAAGGGAGGTATAAGTGCATGCCTAACATTAAATCTGCTAAAAAGCGTGTGAAGGTTACCGAAGTTAAAACGCTTCAGAACAAAATGTTTAAATCCGCAATGAAGACTTCCGTAAAGAAGTACAAGGCTGCTGTTGAAGCGGGCGACAAAGCTCTCGCTGAAAAGACTTATCTTGAAGCAGTCGGCATGGTAGACAGAGCTGTTTCCAAGGGCATTATCCACAAGAACAATGCCGCTCGCAAGAAGAGCCAGTACACCAAGCTTCTTAACGGCTTAGCATAAGTAATAGTTTAAGGCGATGCGCAACGCTCGTCGCCTTAAATAATATGCGGGTGTAGTTCAATGGTAGAATTCCAGCCTTCCAAGCTGGCCGCGCGGGTCCGATTCCCGTCACCCGCTCCAGAATCATTTCGCGCGGTATGCGTACCGCGCGATTTGACACAAATGCGCCTTTAGCTCAGCTGGATAGAGCAACTGCCTTCTAAGCAGTAGGTCAGGGGTTCGAGTTCCTTAAGGCGCGCCAATATGGTGGCTGTAGCTCAGCTGGTTAGAGTACCAGGTTGTGGCCCTGGGGGTCGCCGGTTCGAACCCGGTCAGCCACCCCAGAAACGAAAATCCTGTTGATTTATCGACAGGATTTTCGTTTTATTATTCATTTTTCAATATTCATCATTCATTATTCATTATTCATTAAAACGGATTTTCGTAATG
>JAZSLN010000006.1:0-13424 GCA_045535385.1 Eubacteriales bacterium | reverse complement strand
GGGCTTTTAATCAATGACAGCCGCCGCAGGTAGAACAATCATGCGTACAATTAGCCGATTCGGGCTCGATGGTGTACTGAACAGCCGCGTTGATCTCGCTTACGATAAACGAAAGGGCCTGTTCGGCATCACGCATAGCGGCGAGAGATTTGTTTTCGCTGATCTCCTCGTAGATCTCGCGGAGTCTTGCGCCGAGCTTTTCCTGAACCGCGCTGTCGCGTTCAGCCTCGGGCTTCTGACCCTCCTGCTCCAAAAGAGCCGCCTGAACGTTATATTCGGCGATAAGCTTGTTGAGCTCTTCGTCGGCATCGTAAGCTTTTTTAGCCTCGTTATATGCCTTCAATTCCTCGCTTGCCGCAAGAGCGGTTTTAAGATTTTCGATTGCAGATTTCATTTCCTGATTCATTTTTTATATTTCCTTTCAAAATTAATACTTTATTTTTCCGCCGAGCATATATGCGCCCGCGGTTTCGATCAAAACGTCGACGAACTGTCCCTCGGGGACGGGTTTATCGAAGGTTACTATCTTATTATGAGTGCTTCTTCCGCAGGGGATACCGTTTTTGTTAAATCCGTCGGAAAGAACGCGGACGGTTTTCCCGATGAATTTATCGTTAAGACTCTGGGCGATATCGTTTTGCATATCCGACAAAGCCTTAAAGCGCTCGTTGGAGACCTCCCTCGGGATCTGTCCCTCCATTTTTGCCGCAACGGTTCCGGGGCGCGGAGAATAGATAAAGGTGTATATCATATCGAAGCCGACCTGCTTAACGAGAGAAAGCGTATCGGCAAAATCCTCGTCGGTCTCGGTCGGGAACCCGCAAATAATATCCGTCGTTATGCTTATTTCAGGGTTCTTTTCCTTTATTTCGAAAGCCTTTTCGAGATATTGCTCGCGGGTGTATTTACGGTTCATAAGCTTCAACACCCTGCTCGAGCCGGATTGGACGGGGAGATGGAAATGCTTTGCGATATTACCGTTGGTCGCGATAGCATCAACAAGCGCGCTCGAAGCGTCCTTCGGATGGCTCGTCATAAATCTCACGCGGTATTCACCGCCCAACGAGGCGCACTCGGTAAGAAGACCCGCAAAGTCGCAGCCGCCGTTATAAGAATTTACGTTTTGACCGAGAAGGGTTATATCCTTATATCCGCTTTCGACAAGCCCCTTGACCTCGGCAACGACGTTTTCACGTTGGCGCGAGCGCTCGCGTCCCCTCGCGTAAGGAACAACGCAATATGTACAAAAGTTGTCGCAACCGTACATTACAGGAACCCAAGCCTTGTATTTATTCTCGCGGCAGACCGGCATACCCTCGCTTATTATACCGAACTCGTTATGGGGCAGATCGATAACGAAGCTTACACGCTTTTTAGACGAAAGCGCGGTTTTTACTATTTCGGGCAAACGGTGGTGCATATCCGTGCCGAAAACGAAGTCAACGTAGGGATAGCTTTTATATATCTGTTCACGGCGGTGTGCCTGCTGAGCCATACAGCCGCAAAGCCCGATCTTTATGCTTCTGTCCTTCTCTTTTCTTCCCTTGAACTGACCCGCCTCGGAAAGAGCGCGTATCTCCGCGTGTTCACGGATAGCGCAGGTATTAATAATTATCATCTGCGCTTCGTCGGGATCATCGGTTATTTCATATCCGCATAATTTCAGCGCGCCGAGTATCCTTTCGCTGTCGTTCTCATTTTGCTGACAGCCGAAGGTTATAACGCTCGCCTTTTTACCCTTCGTTTCGGATATCAGCGATTCGGCTATTTCTTTTTGGCGTTCGATTTCAAAATCGGAAACGTAAATATTATTCATCAAATACTGTTCCTGTGCAAATATATATTTCTTTCAAATAATCGTTATTTTCGTAATTCTCTATAACCGCCATACCTCTCGAAGCGGAGGAATGGATTATCATCCCGTTTCCGAGATACATCGCGATATGACCTTTGAAAAACATCAAATCGGCGTTTTTGGCGGTTTTATGATCGATGCGTTTAAGGTTCGGCGAACGCGTTATATCGGCATCGCGCCAGATATCTATTCCGTTGAACCGATAGGCATTAAAGCAGAGTCCCGAGCAATCTATTCCCGAAAACGTCCGTCCGCCCCAGCGGTATTGAACACCGAGAAATTTCTTCGCCGTTTCGGTTATCGAATAACGCATTTCGGCTTCGGTTCTCGGCTTTTTGATGGGTTCAAGAAGCTCTTTACGGATATATCCGTTTCCGAACGGTGTCTTGCAAACCGAAAAGCGAGCGCCTTCGCCGATTTTTTCTGTTTTTGCGCCGAAAGGAAGCGTTAAGCGCGGTTTATAAAAATATCCTTCCGTCGGCAAAACGTCGGCAAACGAAGCATTAACGTAATGGGTCGGTACGGATTCAAATTCCGTAACCGATTTTTCGAAAACCCATCCGACGTAACCGTAATCGGTAATTATTTTCAAAAATCCGTTGAAACGGCTGAGCATATCGACGTTATCGCCGTATATAACCTCATCGACCGTTTCGGAGGCACAATCGGGATCCGAAAAAACCGTAGCCTTGGAGCAACTAACAAACACAAAAATCACTTCTTCAAAACAAATTTTGGCGCGGATAGATAAAAACGCAAAGCTAAAACTAAAACGAAGGGAGTGATAATTTGAGATTCTTGAAAATTTTTACGGCGTTTATTCTTATTTCCTGTTTCGCGCTGACCGCATCGGCAGAACCGGCCATTAATTGGTTTTTCAAAAGCAAGGGGGATAATTCCCGACCCGAAATACTCGGAAACGACCCTATATTAAAGGATTCGGGCGCGCTTTATCTCGGCCCCGAGGGCGACAAAACGGTTTATCTTACCTTCGACGCGGGTTACAGCAACGAGCACGTCGAAAAAACGCTTGACGTTTTGAAAAAGCACAATATAAAGGCGGCTTTCTTTATTCTTCCCGGAATTATTAAAAACAGCCAAGAGGTCGTGACCCGAATGGCCGAGGACGGCCACACCGTCTGCAACCATACGACCAGCCACGGAAATATGGCGAAGGTCAACGACATAGACTCCTTCCGAAGGGAGCTTACGGGGGTTGAAGAATACTTCAAGGCCGCAACCGGAAAGGATATGGAAAAATATTTCCGTCCGCCCGAGGGCGCATTTTCGAAAAAAACTCTCGATTTTTGCAAGCAACTCGGCTATACACCGGTTTTCTGGTCGTTCGCGTACGCGGATTGGGATAAAAACCGTCAACCCGATACCGAAAGGTCGAAAGCAAAAATACTCGATAACGCACACGACGGAATGGTCTTGCTTCTCCACCCGACGAGCGAAACAAACGCGCTAATTCTGGACGATGTGATAACCGAATTAAAGGCGAAGGGCTATTCCTTCGGCACGCTCGACGAGTTAAAACAAAAATGCCTCGGATAAAAATTCGTATCCATTATATTATACTCTAAAAAGTCAGCTAAATCAATAGAAATTAAAAAAACGAGCTGTGCAAATTTGAAATTTGCACAGCTTCTAAATAACAACACTTATCGGTTTTCGCAATATATGTCTTTAATATCCCTCGTAAACTCTTAACTCGGCTTTAAGCACGGAACACTCACCGATATCCGATTTCGAGACCTCTGCCGTCAAAATCGCATGCTTTACGTCATCCGTAACGCCGATCTTACTGAGCGTAACTTCCATAAGTATCTCGTTTTCGTCAATACCGACGTTTTCTATCCTGAACTCATCTCCGCCGGATGGGGACATTCCGTAAGCGATCAAAAGAGTTTTGCTTTCGAAATATTCGTCATCAAGCGACGAAGCCAATTCAAGAAACTGAGACGGTGCAGTCGCATAATAAGAATACATAGACAAAAACTCGTTCAATTCCGCAGTATTGCTTATCATAAATGAGGGCATAATCCCGTTTTTCAAGCTGTCCCGCGCATCCGAATCGTAGTCTTCCAATCTTCCCTCGTATTCACTTGCCGTGAAATTAATCTCTTCCTCGGAAGAAACTCTCTCAAAGCATTTCTTTTTAACTCTGATGTAGTCGAGCACATTGACCTTTCCGTCTTTGTTGACGTCGGCGCGCGCAATTTCATCATCGGTTGACCCATACGCACCTAAACATACGCCTTTTACAGTAACGTAATCAAACATATTGATTTTGCCGTCATTATTAACGTCTTCGGCAAAGTCCGCACCGGCAAAAACCGATTGATGCGGAATCAATAAAACAAATATAGATAACAAAACAACAATGATTTTTCTCATGCTTTTACCTCCTAATCAAACCGGCGGGAAATAATAGGTTTGATTGCAATAATTTTTCAATAACACGCTGTCGAAAATATTCACCGTATTATCCCCATTTATGTCGGCTGCGTTCCTTTGAATAGCGGTCGGCGTAAAGCTTTCCAAATATATTTGCTTACATAATGCATGATCAAACATATTTACTAAACCGTCGCCATTTAAGTCGCCCTTAGTATATGCTCCTCTGTTTTCCGAATAAAGGGTTTCGATGACATTTGTAATAGAGAGTATCCCTCCTGATGCACATAATTCGTCAAACCCTTCTACGAGATTTACTCCGGCCATAATACATTTATGTTTATATTTATCCATAAAAACATTTTATTTCTTCCTCATATATATAATATCAAAAATCTCCATTTTGTCTATAAAATTTTTCGGATTTTTTCAAAAAACATAAAAATATGCATAACAATACTCCTAAAGCATCTCGCTGCCGTTCATATTTCACCCACATACCTCATAAACATAAAACAAAAAACGGAGTGGTCGGTATAAAAAGCGGAGCAGGAATTATTATCAAGGGCGCGGCGGCGATGACGGTATTTTCGCTCATAAACAAGCTCGTCGGGGTTTTTCTCAGGCTTTTTCTTTCGGCGAGGATCGGAAGCGAGGGTATGGGGTTATATCAGCTCATAATGAGCGTTTATACGATGTTTTCCACCTTCGCAACGGCAGGCTTTACCGTTTCGGTATCGCGGCTTATCGCCGAGAAGGACGAGCGGAGCGGCGGGGACGCGAAGCTGCTTATGAACAACTCGTTTATCGCCTCGACGGTAATAAGCGTTATCGCAACGGCGGTCATGCTTATATTCTCGGATTTTATCGCGATGACCTTTTTGGGCGACAGCCGATGCGCGACACCGCTTAGGATACTCGCGCTCAGCATGCCGTTTATGGCGCTCGCGGCTTGTCTTAAAGGGTGGTTTATAGCGAAGCAAAAGGTCATCATCACCGCATCAGCCTCGCTTTTCGAGCAGCTGATCAAGTTTTCGGTAATAGCGGTATTCCTTAACGTTTTCCTGCTCGGCTCGAACGACATCGGAGCGTTATGCACGGGAATCGTCGTCGGGGTTACGGTTTCGGAAATGTGCTCCTTTACATATCTTTTTCTCTTTCGTTTTATCCCTTCGAGAAAGCACAAAAGCGCTCCTCTCCCCACCGAATCACGCAGAGCGAGTATGAGCTCGCTTATCGAGGTAACTCTTCCGATTTCGCTTGCAGTATATATAACGAGCATACTCCACACAGCCGAAACGCTTCTTATTCCTCACGTATTCGAAAGCTATTCGGGCGACCGTTCGGCGGCGTTATCGCAATTCGGTATGATAAGAGGAATGGTTGTTCCGATCTTGTTTTTCCCTTTCGCCTTTCTGGCGAGCCTTATTTCGGTCTTCACCCCCGAAATAAGCCGTCTTAATATGCTTTCCGACCGAAAACCGTTAAACTCGAGAATAAGGTCGATAATGTCGGCTGTTTCGATTATGTCGATAGCCGTAGGAGGATTATTTTTCTTTCTTCCGTACGAAATAGGCGAGGCATTTTATCCCGGTGAAAACACCGCATACGCAATAAAAATCCTTTCGCTCGTTACGCCCTTTATGTATGTCGAAACGGTGAGCGACGGGCTCTTAAAAGCGATCGGCGAGCAGGTTCAAACGCTGAAATTCACTGTATACAACTCGATCCTTCGAGTTATACTTATACTTTTTATGGTATCGCGCACAGGTGAGACCGGTTATTTATGGCTTTTGGTCGTATCAAACAGCTTTACCTATTTTCTCTGCCGAAGAAGACTTTATAAAGCAACAACGGTCGCGCCGAGGTTCCGTACGGACATATTATTGCCGTTAGTTTGTGCCGTTGCGGGCGGTATATCGGCAAGATATGCTTTAGGCTTTTTGAAGCTCGAGGGCGCTATTCCCTCGGCTATCGCCGGAAGCTCGGTATATATCGGCGTTTTCGCGCTGGTTTTATTACTTTTTGCTTTCGAACGGATAAAAACGCTTGTAAGAAGATTAAGAGGACAGAATGAAAAAGACATCAGACCTGCTTTTTAGATATCTCCCGATAAGAATATCACGCGCCATCCATTCGCTCCCTTCCGAGATTTTCGAGAGTATAAACGAAATAAGGCTTCGAAGGGACGCACCTGTCTCGCTTACCGTCGGAGCAAAAAACATCTTTTTCGATGAAAACGGAAAAATCTGCCATATAACGAGGGCGGTAAAAAGCGATGAAAACGAAATGCGCGAGGTTATCTCCAAGCTCACAAACAGCTCGCTTTACACCTACGGCGAATACATATCAAAAGGCTTTATTCCACTGCCCGAGGGCGGGCGCGCAGGTGTTTGCGGAAAAGCCGTTACCGCCGACGGAAGGATAATAAGCTTTTCGGAAATAACCTCGATAGACCTCAGACTTCATAAATTTTTTCCCGATTTTGCAATTCCGCTTATCGAAAAATACCGCAAAAACGGTATAAAGGGCACGATAGTTTGTTCTCCTCCCGCGCTCGGGAAGACGACCTTTTTGAGAAGCGCGGCATATTTACTCTCCTCAGGCAAGGGTATGAAGCCCAAAAGGGTCGCCGTCGCGGACGAAAGGTGCGAGATCTCGGTCGGGATAGAGCGGTTCGGAACGCTGGATATCCTTTCGGGCGCACCGAAAGCGGAGGCGATAAATATTCTCACGCGCAGCATGGCACCCGAAATAATCATTTGCGACGAAATAAGCGCGAGCGAAACCGAAGCAGTGCTCGAGGCTCAAAATACCGGCGTTTCGCTCATCGCCTCGGCGCATTGTGTATCACCGAAGGAGCTTTATAAACGCGGACGGCTCAAATCGCTTATCGATTCGGATATATTCCCTCTCGCGGTCATTCTCGGATACAACGATAAATTTGAATGCTCTGTCGGCAGAACGGAGGATTTTTTATGAAGCTCCTCGGTGCCGCCATAATCATCTCCGTCTGCTGTTACATAGGCTTTTCGACGGCGAAAAGCGAGGCCGACAAAGCGAAGACGGTTGATTCGGTTTTGAATCTTTTATCGTATATGAAAAGAAGGATATCCGCCGAGCGAACCCCCGTTTTCGACATATTCTCATCGTTTTCGGACGAATATCTCGAAAAAATCGGATTTCTTCCGATATTACGCTCGCATAGATATATCTCGAACGATTTATGGAAAGAGGCTTTGAGCGCTCTTGCGTTAAGCGAAGAGGTCAAAAACGAGCTTATGCATTTCGGCGCGGAGCTGGGCTCGTTACCGTTGGAGGAACAGCTGAAGCGGATAAAATCCTGCGCCGATTTTCTCGACAGCGAACGGGCATTTTTAAGAGAAGCGCTCCCGAAGAAGCAAAAAAGCATAAAAGCCTTCTGGCTTCTTTCGGGGATACTCGCGGCAATTATACTCTTTTAGACGAAAGGAAAAGTAAGACTTGGAAATAGCGTTGATATTAAAAATCGCAGGGGTAGGACTTATAGTAAGCGTCGCCTGCCAGATACTCCAAAAAAACGGACGCGACGAGCAGGCAACCTTTGTTACGGTCGCAGGTGTCGTTATCGTTATGATACTGCTCGCAGGTAAGATCGGTACGATGTTTTCGACGCTTAAAAGCGTATTCGGGCTATGAGTCCCTTTGCCGTTTGTATTTTCGCCGTCGCGGCGGCGCTGATCATCGCCTCATTAAAAAATTTCGGTCAGGATTTCGCCCATATAGCAACCGCGGTCGCCGGAGTGCTTATTTTTATTTACATACTCGAGGGCTTTATGCCGTTTATCGGTTTCGTTAAAGACCTGTCCGAGTCCAACGGCACGACGGAATATTTTATTATTATGTTAAAAGCGCTTGCCATATCGCTTTGCTGCCGTATGTCCGCCGAGATATGCCGAGATTGCGGAGAAAACTCGCTGGCGTCGCGCGTCGAGCTTGCGGGAAAGGCGGGAATCGTTATGATAAGCCTTCCGATCGTACAGCAATTACTGAGTATTGCGGAGGATATGATAAATTAAAAATGAAAAAGACGTTTATAACTGTTTGTTTTATTATAGCTTTGCTTTCGCTCTCCTCTTTCACCGTTTTCGCTTACGGCAACGAGACCGAGGAGAGTATCGCCGATATTGCGGATACAGACAAGCTTACAAACGAATACCTCAGCGAATCCGAGCGCAACGGCGACAAAAGCGTAAATATATTCGAAAAGCTGATACTTATAACCGTCGATTCGATAAAATCGAACGGAAAAGGCGTTATCGCGTCCTTCGGGTCGGTTACGGCGGTTATAATTCTATGCTGTATACTCGACTCGATGAAATTCGGAGGCGGCGAAACGCTCGATGCCGCGATGGGCTATATATCCGTTCTTGCTCTTTCGGGGATAACCTATTCGCTTCTTTACAACCTTTTTATATTCGTTATAGCCGCTATGGAGTCGCTCACGCTGGTCATGTCATCGCTTATACCGATAACCGCAACGCTCTATTCGCTCGGCGGTAATCCTGCCTCGGGCGCGGCGGCATCGAGCGCGCTTTCGCTCTTTCTTAACATACTTTCGATACTCTGCACGAAGGTAATATTACCGCTTTTGCGAACGTCGTTCGCTTTATGTCTTACCGGCGCGATGCCGTCGGGAATAAACCTCAGCGCCGCCGCGAACTTTGTAAAAAGCCTTACGACAACACTGCTCGCCTTCATATTCACTCTTTTGGGATTTGTGCTTTATTTCCAAACCGCCGTCGCTTCGGCAAGCGATAATTTTTTCACAAGAAGCGTAAGATTCGCGTCGGGCGTTTTCGTTCCCGTTATCGGAGGTATGCTCGGCGATGCGGCGCGAACGATCATATCCTCGGTTTCGGTGGTAAAGGGAACGGTCGGAACGGCGGGAATCGTTATTATCCTTTCGGTAATAATACCGCCGATAATCGCCGTCGCTATGAATAAATTAATGCTTCTTCTCTGCTCCGTGCTGGCGAAAACGCTTGGCTGTGAGCGTGAAAGCGCGCTTCTTTACGATCTCGGTAATATACTTAACGTTCTTTTTGCGCTGGTCTGCGGCTCGGGTGCGGTATGCCTGATCGCCATGGCGGTATTTGTAACAACGGGAGGTTCAATGTAATGAAGGGTTATTTCTATATTCTGATATTGACCTCGGTCGTCGGTTCGGTTTGCGCTATGCTCGCGAGCGGAGGGTTCGAAAAATATATAAAATACATCGCCGCATTGATCTGTGCCTTGATGATCCTCGCACCGCTTAAGGGTCTGAGCGGCGGCATCGACACCGATCTTACCGAAGAATTTATCTCGGAATCGGAAACGTACGAGAACGGTCTTTACAGTATGAGCGCCGAGATGACCGAGCAAATGACCGAGGGGTATATTTCCGAAACGGTTTTTTCGGAATTTGGCATAAAGCCGTTATACAGCATCATAAATATAAATTGGGACGCAGATGAGCCGACCGTCGAAAGCATAAAAACCGCGCTTTCGAAAGAGGATATCCGTATCGCCGATGAAGTGGGAAAATACCTTAAGGAGCTTTTGGGAGGGGAGGTCGAAATAATTGAAGGGTGAAGCTATCCGCTCGCTTTTCAAACGGATAAGCGGAACGAAATATTTCGGAATCATCGCCATAGGGCTTATAGCCGGAATTATACTTATGATAATGCCTTCTTCGTCGAACGAACCCTCCGACAGTAAATCCGAAACCTCGATAACCTCGGAGGAATATTGCAAAAGGCTCGAAGAAAAGGCGGAAACGCTCATAAAGGAGCTAAAAGGTGTTGATGAATGTGAGGTCTTCATCACCCTTAAAAGCGGATACCGATATATCTACGCAACCGACCAACACGTACGCGAGCAAAGCGGCGGCAAGGACACCGACAAAACTGTCGTGCTCGCCGACAACGGAAACGGAGAGTCGCCGTTATTGATCGAAGAAACGATGCCCGAGGTCGCGGGAGTCGCAATCGTTTGCAGAGGCGCAGGCTACGAAACGCAATACCGCATAATCGAGCTTATTTGCGCTTTATTCGATATAGAAAGCAACCGAATCAGCGTTCAAACATAAATAACATACATTGGAGGAGCAATTATGAAACTAAAAGAAAAGTTCAGTCAAGCGAAAGAAAAGCTCAAAAGCATCGAATGGAAAAACGTCATCGCAACAAAAGCCTTTATCAGCGTAGGCTGTGTTGTGCTTATTTGTGTTGCTGTTTTTGTAAGCACGCTTATGAGCGGTAATCCCGAAGAGGCCGCAGACGGCAAAAACGAAGACCGCGTACTCGGAAACACCGTTCTTGTTGATTCCGAAGCAAAAGACGAAAACGCCAACGCCGACGCCGATGCAAACGCGAACCCCGAAACCGCAGACGATTTTTTCGCCATGGCAATTATCAACCGCACTCAGGTGAGAGATTCGGCTTTAGAGGTGCTTCAGGAGATCGCTTCTAATCCCGATACCCTGCCCGACGCAAAAGAGGATGCTCTTTCCTCTATTTCGGCGATCGCCGACGATATGAGCGCAGAAGCAAACATCGAAACGCTCGTACGCGCCAAGGGTATCGAAGAATGTGTAGCGGTAATTAGCGGCGAGACCTGCTCTGTTATCGTAAACACAAGCGGTCTTGATGCCAAGGAGCTTACCCAGATAACCGATATCGTTTACGAGCAAACCGGAATTTCTGTCGCCAACATCACCGTTGTGGAGGCAAAAAAGCAGGGTTGAACATAAAAAACGTGCCGTTGGAAAACAACTCCGACGGCACCTTTATTTTTATTTTTCTATTGCGTTTTTTGTAGAAACATTGTATAATAAATTAATATTTTTGATTTTCTGAGCGAAGGGAGATTTTTATGAAGAAATTTCTGTCTTTTATGTTCGCTTTGATTCTTTGTATCGCCTGTCTGAGCACGGAAGCCTGCGTTTTTGCCGCGAGCGATATATGGGACGGAACCGTTTCGGAATCCTTCAAATACGGCAGCGGAACAGAAGCCGACCCGTATATTATATCCGACGGCGCCGACCTCGCCCTGCTCGCAAAGCTCATTAATTCGGGCGATAGCAGAAACGGTTTTTTCAAGCTGGTCGCCGACATAAAGCTCAACAATGCAAGCGGTTCAAGCTTAGCAAACGACGCTCGCGTATGGACTCCTATCGGCCCTTCTGCGGAAATGCCGTTTGACGGCACCTTCGACGGTAATCACCACACGATAAGCGGAATATATATAAAATCTCCCGACAACAACCACGCGCTTTTCGGTGTCAACGAGGGCATAATTAAGAATTTACGCATCACCGATTCGATAATCGAAGGAAAACAAAACGTCGGCGGTGTTGCCGCAGTCAATTACGGCAGTATAAGCGGTTGCTCCTTCGACGGCTCGATCACAGCCGTTTCCGAAGCAGGCGGTATCGTCGGAGTCAACAGCGCAAGCGCGGTTATCGAAAACTGCCGTAACAAAGGAATGATATCGGCGTACACTTCCGAACCCGAAGCCGAAGCCACCGTCGTCGGCGGTATTTCGGGAACAAACTGCGGTATCATCAAGAACTCCTACAACCAGGGCACCGTCATGGGAGACCGCTACGTCGGCGGTATTTCGGGAGAATGTATAGTCAGCGCCCAAGGTGTGTTCGGAAAAATAGAAAACTGTTATAATACCGGCGGACTTTTCGCCCGCAACGGCATAGAGATGGGCGGTATCACCGCCTCGACCGCAAGCACTCCGGATAACCATTTGAGCAACTGTATATACAGCTCGGGAACCGCTATGAAGGGTGTTAACGGCTATGATAATGCCGAGGGCATCGTTGTAGCGCACAACACGACAGGATTGTCGCTGAAGGAAAGCTACACCGGATTCGATTTTGAAAAGATCTGGACCACGGACAGCACCTCAGGCTATCCCGAACTTCGCGTTTTCAAAACGACAAGTGAGCCCTTTACTCCGCCCGTCATTGAAGCACCTCAGGAAAGCAAGCCGTCTGATGACGGAACCAATAATGGTCAAAGTTCAGACAACACAAGCCAACCGGCTGAAAATACATCAAATACCGAAAAATCCGAGGAGGAAAAAAATATGTCAATAGCTACTCTCATTCTTATCGGCGGTCTTCTTTTAGGCTGCGTTATATTCTTGGCGGTGATCGCTATTATCGTAATCATCCTTGTCAAGAACAGCAAAAAATCCAAAAAATCTTCCGAAATAAGCAAGGTTGTGCCCGCTCCCGCCGGCGACGATTATTCGCAGGCTCTCGGAGGCGGCACCGCACCCAGCGACATCAGATGTAATACCTGCGGCAGTGCCATTCCGAACGGAATCGATTATTGCCCCAAATGCGGAATGCCGGTTATGACGTTTACCGCGCCCGCTCCCAAGCCCGCGGCTCCCGCACCGTCCGCACCTACCTCGCAACCCTCGTTCACTCCTTATAACTCCGGTTTTGAACAGCCTACTCCCTCGTTCGAGCCTCAGCCCGCGCCTTCGTTCGCGCCTGCTTATGAAGAACCCGTAATTCAGCCCGAGCCCGCAGCTCCTGCGTTCACTCCCTCGTTCGAGCCTCAGCCCGCTCCTTCGTTCGCTCCTGTTTATGAAGAACCCGCGGTTCAGCCCGAGCCCGCAGCACCTGCGTTTACCCCCTCGTTCGAGCCTCAGCCCGCGCCTTCGTTCGCGCCTGTTTATGAAGAACCCGCGGTTCAACCCGAGCCCGCAGCTCCTGCGTTTACCCCCTCGTTCGAGCCTCAGCCCGCGCCTTCGTTCGCGCCTGTTTATGAAGAACCCAAAACGGCATCGCCCGAATTAAACTTCTCACCTGCCTATACCGCGCCTGCCCCCTCGGCAAGCAAGAAGACCTGCAGTAAATGCGGAAGCGAGATCGCCGAAGGATATAAATTCTGTGTAAAATGCGGTGCATCCGCTTCGGAACCCGAAGCTCCCAAGGCAAAGTTCTGCGCTTCCTGCGGAAAGCCTGTCGAGCCCGGATTTATGTTCTGTTCCAACTGCGGCGCAAAAACCAACTAAACGAAATAAAAAAAGAACCCGAAAGCGAGACTTCCCAAAAGGAAGTCTCGCAGTTTTATTCGCCTCATGGGGTCCCCACAAAACATAGTTTTGTGGGGTTATT
>JAZSLN010000100.1:0-6412 GCA_045535385.1 Eubacteriales bacterium | reverse complement strand
TACATGGTGGAGCATAGGGGATTCGAACCCCTGACCCCAACACTGCCAGTGTTGTGCGCTCCCAGCTGCGCTAATGCCCCGTGAGCTTATGATAACATATACGCTATACGTTGTCAATAAGAAAATAAACGAGCCGTGCGAACAGATACACACGGCTCGTTATATACTTTATTCTGCGTCGGGAGCGGTAGCCGCGTCGAAGATCGCAGTAACCTCTTCGGAGGGCTTTTTATCGATAAGAGTAACCGCAACAGCCGCGATCATACTCATAATAAAGCCGGGGATAAGCTCGTAAAGACCGGTAGCCGCACCGAGGGTAACGACAGCGTCGCCCTGAGGGATCATCGGAACAAAGAGCCAAATAAGATCGACCAACGCACCTACGATAACGCCTGCAAGCGCGCCCTTATAGGTGAATCTTCTCCAGAATACCGAAAGGATGACAACCGAGCCGAATGCCGAGCCGAAGCCTGCCCAAGCGTTTTCAACGAGATTCATAATAACCTGCGCACCCTGACCCTTGCTGCTTGCGATGAAGTATGCAACAACAGCAACAATCAAAACCACGCCTCTGCCGACCCAAAGAGTTTCCTTGTCGGACGCGTTCTTACGGATAACGGGTTTGTAAATATCAGAGGTGAAGGAGGAGGAAGCGACGAGAAGCTGACTGTCTGCGGTAGACATCGAAGCCGCGATGATGGCAGCGAGAAGAATACCTGCGATGAATCCGGGGAAGAGATCTCTTGCAAGACGTATGAAAACCAAGCTCTGCTGGTCGTTAGCGAGAAGCTCGCTTCCTACGAGAACACGGCCGAATACCGCGATAAAGATAACGGCGACGAGAGCAAGAACAACCCAAACGATAGCAACGGTAGCCGATTTTTTGACCATAGAGGGCTTTTCGATAGCCATAAAGCGAACGAGAATATGGGGCATACCGAAGTAACCGAGACCCCAAGCAAGACCGCTTGCAATTTCAGCGGCGGGAGCCGAGAAGAGATCGTTTATAAAGTTATAAGTAGTGCCGCTGTTAGAGGTAACCGCGGTATTAAGCACGTTAAAGTCGAGCTCTTTTGTACAAACGATGATAATCGGAACAGCAAGAACGGCAATAAGCATAAGTAAGCCTTGGAAGAAGTCGGTCCAACAAACCGCCTTATATCCGCCGAGGAAGGTATAAGTGATAAGAATTGCCGCGAAGATTATCATAGCGACGCTCGGTTTGATAGAGGGGAAGAGCGAGGTGAATACGCTCGTACCTGCAACGAACGCCGAAGCGACGTAAACGGTAAAGCAAACGAGGAATACGATAGCGCAAACCAACTGCAAAGCCTTGCTCTTGGTCGCAAAACGGTTGGAAAGATACTGGGGAAGAGTGATCGAGTCGTTAGCCGCTTGAGAAAAACGACGGAGTCTGCGCGCAATAAGGATCCAGTTAAGCGCGGTACCGAGCGCAAGACCGATACCTATCCAAGCCTGACCGAGACCGAACGCAAGAATACTTCCGGGGAGACCCATAAGAAGCCAGGCGCTCATATCCGACGCCTGTGCGCTCATCGCGGTGACCCAAGGTCCCATCGAGCGTCCGCCGAGGAAGTAATCCTTATCGGATTGGCTCTTCGAACGGAGGAAGAAGGTTATGCCGACAGTAAGCATACCTACAAAATAAATTATAAGGGCAACAAGTTCCCAATTCAAGGTGAAAACCTCACTTTCGTATCGTTATATTAACGCATTATAGCGGTATTATATCACAGAAGCAGTTGAAATGCAATAGCATTTTAGCTATTTAATTCGCTAAAGCGAGCTTTTTTAGGCATATTTTTATTGCAAGGCGCTCAAAACCATTGACAAATCCGAAAAAAGTGATATACTATCGTTGAGATACGTTGATACAGAACACGTTTATCGGGAGATGCCCTTTCAGAGAAACGGTGCCATGGGCTGGAAGCACCGTAGGAAACAGCTTGATAAATACCGCCTGTTGAGTGTCAAAAAACGCATATCGAGTAAAAAGTACGGGTGGAACCGTGCGGATTTTATAAGTCAGCACCCCGACGATTCACGGATTATTCCGCGAACCGTCGGGTTTTTATTTTAACTTTTTTAGAAAAATCTCCGAAAGGAAGGTATATTTATGAAACTTATTATCAACGGAAACGAATTTAACGTCGAATCCGCCTCTACCGTTTACGAGGCTGCTAAGGAAGCCGAGCTTATCTCCCGCGCCGTTATTGCCGCCAAGGTAAACGGAACCGTTTGCGCTCTTAATACAGAAATAAAGGAAGGCGACGATATTTCGCTTCTTACCTTTGCCGATGAGGACGGAAAGCACGTTTTCCGTCATACCGCGGCTCATATTCTCGCTCAGGCGGTTAAACGTCTCTATCCCGAAACAAAACTTACTATAGGCCCTGCTGTTGAAAGTGGGTTCTATTACGATTTTGATAGCGAAACTTCCTTCACTCCCGAGGTTTTGAAGAAGCTCGAGGACGAAATGAAGAAGATCGTCAAGGAAAATCTCCTTATCGAGCGTTTCGAGCTCCCCCGCGAGGAAGCAATTAAATTTATGGAAGAGAAGGACGAGCCCTATAAGGTACAGCTCATCAACGAGCTTCCCGAGGATGCCGTTATCAGCTTCTACCGCCAGGGCGAATTTGTAGATCTTTGCGCAGGTCCCCACCTTTTCTCGACCGGTGCGGTCAAGGCTATCAAGCTTATGCAGTGCACGGGTGCATATTGGAAGGGCGACCAGAACAATAAACAGCTTCAGCGTGTATACGGCGCGGCTTTCCCCTCTAAGGACGAGCTTAACGCACATCTCACCATGCTTGAAGAGGCACGTAAGCGCGACCATAATAAGATCGGACGCGAGCTCGAATTCTTCACTACCGTTGACGTTATCGGTCAGGGTCTTCCTATCCTTCTCCCCAAGGGCTCTCGAGTTATCCAGCTTATGCAGAGATGGATCGAGGACGAGGAGCAAAAGCGCGGTTATCTTCTTACCAAGACCCCTCTTATGGCAAAGCGTGTGCTTTATAAAATTTCCGGACACTGGGACCACTACCGCGACGGTATGTTCATAATGGGCGATGCCGACGACGAAACGAAGGAATGCTTTGCACTCCGTCCCATGACCTGCCCCTTCCAGTATCAGGTATTTCTTAACAAGCGCCGCTCTTACCGCGACCTTCCTATGCGTTTAGGTGAAACGAGTACGCTTTTCCGTAACGAGGACAGCGGCGAAATGCATGGCCTTATCCGCGTACGTCAGTTTACTATTTCCGAGGGACACCTTGTTCTTCGCCCCGATCAGTTAGAGGAGGAATTCAAGGGCTGTGTCGAGCTTGCTCGTTACTGTCTCGAAACTCTCGGCCTTTGGGAGGATTGTACCTTCCGCTTCTCACAATGGGATCCCAACCGTACCGATAAATACGAAGGCACTCCCGAGCAGTGGAACGAGGCTCAGGATATTATGGGCAGACTTCTCGATAAGCTCGGAATCGATTACGAGATCGGTATCGACGAAGCCGCGTTCTACGGCCCGAAGCTTGATATCCAGTGCAAGAACGTTTTCGGCAAAGAGGATACAATCGTTACTATCCAGATCGATATGCTTCTCGCTAAGAAGTTCGGTATGGAATACGTTGACAGCGAAAATAAGCTCGTTAATCCTTATATTATCCACCGTACCTCGATGGGCTGTTACGAAAGAACGCTTGCGCTTCTTATCGAAAAGTATGCCGGCGCGCTTCCTATGTGGCTTATGCCTACCCAGGCGACCGTTATTCCCGTTAACGGAGATATGAACGGTTATGCCGCCGAGGTTGCCAAGAAGATGGAGGATTGCGGAATCCGCGTCCGCCTTGACGACAGAAACGAAACGATGGGTAAACGTATCCGCGAAGCACAGCTCGAAAAGATTCCTTATATGCTTATCGTCGGTGCGAAGGAACAGGAAAGTAATTCCGTTTCGGTGCGTAACCGTAAGGGCGAAGACCTCGGCGCTATGTCTATCGACGAAATGCTCGCGAAATTCACTCTCGAGATCGCAACCAAGGCAAAATAAAAAATTCACAATAAAAACTCCCGCAGTTGGGAGTTTTTATTATAAAAATGAAAAAACAATACAAATCATTAACAATATATGGTATAATGTATTCGATAAACCTAAAGGAGATTGATATGAAAAAGCGACTTTCGAGGATTATTCCCTTTTTGGTACTTGGTTCTTTGCTGTTCACTTACATATTCACGGGCTGCGGTTCGGCAGATAATGCCGAATCCTCTCCCGATGAGAGTGTTAACAGCGGCATTGATTCAAGCGAAGATACGAGCACGAGCGTTTCTAAAACCGACGAGTCGATATCTGCGGAATCGACCGAGGACGGCTCGGAATCCGATTCGTCTGACTCGGATTCGTCTTTTTCCGATGAGTCCGCACCGGATGAAAAGCCTTCCGATAAACCGATTAAATTCGACGATCTCGGCGGATACGAAAATGTAAACCTGACTTATACGTTTAGATATTATAACTCCGACAGGGGCAAACATACGGAATCGGATTTTATGCCGTACGTTGCATATCTCGATAAAAACGGAAAGATAAAAGATTATTTCTTTGACAGCTATCTGTTTTTGCCTTGCGTGGGCTCGGGCCCCTCGGGCGCAAGCATGCACGCGGACCTTTCGAACCCCACCAAAGCGACCGACTGGAACGCATACGTAAACGACACCTTTGCGACAAACGCTAACGTAAACGCACTTAATTCCGCTTTCGGAAAGGTCAAAAGTGAATTGGGTGATTCCGATAAAAAAGCCGGTGTTATTTTCACTTTGCTCTATCCGAGCAGAACGGCAACTAATTTCGGAAGCCTTGGCGGAAAAAGCCTTAATTTTTCCAAGATAGATGACCGTAAATACGCAATAAAATGGATGATCGACGAACAGATAAAAAGATTCGAGCAGGCGAATTGTAAAAACCTTGAATTGGTCGGCTTCTATTGGCTTGAGGAGTATCTTGTCGAAGAAGGCGACGTCGAGCTCTTGCAATATGCTTCGGAATATCTCCATTCAAAAGGCTTGAGATTTGTATGGATACCTTGGTATAAGGCAGACGGATATACGCGTCACGAGGAAATTGGGTTTGACGTTACGTGTATGCAGCCTAACCTGTTCTGGCTTGGTTTTACCGACCCCAACCGTGTCAATGATTGCGCCAAGGAATGCAAAAAGCGCGGAATGTGTATGGAAATCGAGCTTGATTTCAAGGTGTCTCAGAAATACTATTTCAACCGTTATCTCTATTACCTCGAGGACGGAATGAAATCGGGTATGATGGATGAGATCAAGATGTATTACCAGGATACCGGCCCCGGCGTTTACTATTCCGCATGCTATTCTAAAGAAAGCCTTTTCCGAAGCGTTTATGACCTTACGTATAAATATGCAAAGGGCACTCTTACTCAGTCGGATATAGATAAAAGCCGTCCTGAGGGAATGGAAGATAATTACGTCAGCGACGTTAATTTCGATGAAATAATGGATAGAGCCGATTGGGTCTCGATAGGGAAGAGCTATACCGGTTGCCGCTCGTATACCGACGGAAGCGGTACGGGCTATCAGGAGGTAAGCGGAAATGAGCTTACCGACGGTATTATCGCAAGCGAGGAGCTCAGCACCGATTGGTTTGCGTTTTATAATACTATACGCGACAATGAGGGTCGGTTTAGTATAACCGTCGACCTCGGCAAAGTAACGAATGGTCTCAAACATTTCGCCGCGCATTTCGATAATAAACAGCTGTATGCTATCGGCACACCGCTTGATATAAAAATATATACCTCGACGGACGGCTCGAGCTTTAAGTATTACGGCTCGCCTAAGTTGATGCTCGACCCCGAATATTCGGCGTTCTATATGAACGGAGACGCGGTTTCGGCTCGATACGTTAAGCTTTCGATAGGATCCTGCGATAAATTGTTTATTTTCTGTTCGGAATTTTTAGTCGGCGTTGATAAATAAGCAGATTTATAAAAAACAAGGACAGTAGCAAAAAACGGAAACCGGCACGCAACATCTATTTTTATAAAGAAACAAGAAAAAACTACCCGAAGAAAAGAAAACTTTTTTCGGGTAGTTGATTTTTTATAGTGATATTCTGTGCCAAACGCACAGAGTGATATTTCCCTTTCGGGAAGTGATATTGAAACCTTACGGTTTCAGTGATATTTTATTCGCCATAAACTGCCGAAGGCAATATCACTTGGACTTTTGTCCAAATATCACTGCGTAGCAATATAACTCGCCAAAGATATTTGGCGAATAAAACTGCCCAAGTGTCCTTAAGAACACTTGGGCAAAGCTTTGTCCTTTTTTTGCGTCTTAGTCAACGACCTCGACCTTTTCCATT
>JAZSLN010000066.1:0-4894 GCA_045535385.1 Eubacteriales bacterium | reverse complement strand
GTTGGGGAATATTGCGAGACTTCCTTTTGGGAAGTCTCGCAGTTTTATTCGCCAAATTACATTTGTCGAGTTATATTGCTTCGCAGTTATATTATGCTTTTACCCCGCAAAAGTATCTTTTGCGGGGTAAAAGCATAGTGGTATTCGGCTATGCCGAGTTTGGCGAATAAAATACCACTGAAACCGCAAGGTTTCAATAACACTCTTTAGGAAATATCTCGCCGTTGGCGAGGTATTCCAAAAGAATATCACTCCGACGAAGTCGGAATAAAACTTGAAATGCATTAAACTTTTGTGTATAATGAATTTGAGGTGATAGGAATGGCTGATAGTATTTTAAGAAATAAAGCAAAAGAATTTGCAAAAATGGTGGTTTTGCTCTGCCGTGAAATGAAAGTAAATCATAAAGAATCGGTTTTAATCAATCAACTCCTTCGTTCTGCCACTTCGATAGGCGCAAATTTACATGAAGCACAATATGCCCAAAGCACTAACGATTTTATTTCAAAACTCGAAATAGCTCAAAAAGAATGTTACGAAACGGAATATTGGTTAGAGCTTCTTTTTGAAACCGATTGCATGAATGAAGATAAATATAAAGCATTACAAAACGATTGCGGTGCAATCCGCAGAATGTTAATTTCTTCTCTTAAAACAATAAAGTCAAACTAAGGATTTTTTGTGGGCGTACCCAAAAAGCATTTTACATAGACATGTGATGCTAATTTCTTTGAATCATTTAACAATAAAATCTTAACAACATGGGGAAATCAAATGAATAAAGATATGTGCGTAGCATGTGATAACGGGATCTTAAATATTCGTGTGGGTGCAATCATTATAAAAGATAGAAAAGTTCTGATGGTCGGAAACGAAAAAGTCGACTATCTCTATTCCGTCGGAGGTAGAATAAAATTCGGCGAAACCGCCGAGGAAGCCATCGTTCGTGAAGTGTTTGAAGAAACAGGTACTAAAATGGAAATAGACCGTCTTGGTTTTGTACATGAGAACTATTTCTTCGGAGATATTCTCGGAAAACTCATTTACGAGATTTCGTTCTACTTTTATATGAGTGTTCCAAACGACTTTGATCCAATATGCGAAAGTTTTGCGAATGCAAGTAGCAAAGAATATTTGAAGTGGATTTCGCTCGATGATAACAGTAAAATATATCCTGAATTTTTCAGAACCGAACTAAAAAATCCTACGGATAACATAAAACATTTCATTAAAGACGAAAGATAATCAATCAGATAATTAATAAAAAGGAATTTCAAAAACCCGCCAGACTGTAAAAATCTGTCGGGTTTTTATATTCATAACAATATACCTTTATATTTTACGGTTTTATTACTACGCGTTTCTTTTCGGTTGCGCCTGATTGGATTAATTCACCGTCGGAAGAGACCGTCCATTTTTCGAAACCGACAGTTATATTGACCTTTTTACCGTTAATAAACAGTGAAGATAGGTTTATTTCTCCGAGGTCGTTATAATACGCGGGCACAAATGAGAAGGAATCAAGGCTTTCGGGCATTATTCCGAAAAGGCCTTCGGTTATCACGCGGACAAAAAGCGCACTTTCGCCCGAAAGGTGGCGTTTATCGCCCTCGGGGTATGCCTCGACGGCATAGGGCACCCTATCGCAAAGAAGACGTTTACGGCAATAATCTAAAAGAGGCTTGACCATACTCTCGCCTGCGCCCGAAAGGAAGGCACATTTCATACCGTAAAGCGTAGAACGGTCCCAAATAGTATCGGAGGTATTTTCAGTCGAGCGCTCGCAGGTATACATCCCCTCCTCAGTCCAGAGGTATTCGGAAAGCATAGCCGCAAGGGTACCTTCGGCACGGGTGTTTATACCCATACAGAGCGGAAGGCATATCCACGCACGAAGCGTATCAAAGCCCTTCGAATAGCGGTAGGTCGAAAAGCCGTGAAGCTCGGCGCCGAAATAATTTTCGATAGCGTTTTCGAGGTCATCGGCGCGGGTATTATACAAATCAGCCGTTGCTTCATCTCCGAGAGAGCGCGCCAATTTTGAAGCAAAGCGGAGTCCGCCGCAGCAAAGCGACGAGGTCGACAGATTTGCATATCCGTCGGTCGGAAAACGACCTTCGAGCTCATCTTTATCTGAACGGATCACACCCTCGGGAGTTTTTTGGCGTTCGCAATATTCGGCGCACCACTTGATAGCGGGATAAAGCTCATTCGCCACTTCCCTATCGCCCAAATAAAGGCAGAACAGCGAACAGCCGTATAGATACATAGCCGCATCGCCCCTATCGCCCGCGCCCTCCCAGATATCGAGTCCCTCGGCAATAATCGAGCAAGGGAGCTTGATATAAGCGTCGGACATAAACGCCATATAGGATTTATAGGCATTTATCGATGCCTCGACAGCGATTTTATCGTTTGTCAAAGCGAAATGAGGTCCGGCGTACTCTGCCTGGTCATTACACCAAGTAGCGGCATAATAAGCGTGTCCTCCGGGAGAATGGTATTTACCGGTAAGGGTTTCGAAAATGCTTTCACCTGCACGAAGCTTAGCAAAGCGGGTCATAAGGTCAAGGGCTTTATTTTCGGTTTTCAGAACCAAATTATCGTCGCAAAGCTCGCGGACACGGTTCATACGTTTCGAAAGCTCTGTTTCATAATTCGGCAAGGAAAAGCTTTCATCGGCAATATTTGCGCTGTAAAACACAGCGAAGGTTGTGCCCCTGCCTTTAGAAAGCTCGACGGTATCGATCGGGGTTCGGCTTATACGGCAAACATAAACACCCTTTGTACCTCTGCCGTAGGAATGAACGATAGTTTCGGGGAGTGAAAAATCAAAATCGGTTATACTTTCGGTTATCACCGTAATAAGCTCGACACAGCATTTGGAGTCGCTTGCGGGAAAGAAACGGTGAACGGTGGAAAATCCCTTATCGGTATTACACTTAACAGACAGTGTGCCGTCGAAAGAAAATTCATCCGGATACTCGACAACGGGCTCACCGTCGATAATGAAATAAGGGTGTTCATCACTGCTTATCGAGAAGCAAAAGGTTGCGTGGGTATTATTGGGAATAGTACGGAGCGTGGGAAAGTAGCATTTTTGAGATATATGGAGCGAGCCGTCTTCATTGACACCGTATTTTACGATATAATCGGCGTAAAGTCCGCTCATTTCGATATCGTCAAAATGGGTCAATCCTTTCTCGACCGACCAGACAATAGATTTATCGCGTATATTCCATATTTGTTTGCTCATAGCACAACCTCGATATACAAAGATGAGGATATTATATATGAGAAATTCCGAAGAGTCAATAAGCAAATCGTTGACAACCGAAAACAAATATGGTACACTCACAGGTGTAATACGAAATAATTTCAGGAGATAAAATTATGATTAAAGTTACGGTTTGGAACGAGTTTTATCACGAAAAGACCGAGGAAAAAGTTGCGGCGATATACCCCAACGGCATTCACGGTGCTATTGCTGATTTTCTTAAATGCGACGACATCAGTGTTCGCACCGCAACGCTTGAGGACGAGGAATGCGGTCTTACCGAAGAGGTTTTGAAGGACACCGACGTTCTTATTTGGTGGGGACATCTTCGCCACGGTGCTGTACCCGACGAAATCGTCGAACGCGTCAAGTCGAACGTTTTGATGGGTATGGGATTTATTGCACTCCACTCGGCGCACCACTCCAAGCCCTTCCGCGCTTTAATGGGAACGAGCTGTAACCTTACCTGGCGCGAGGACGGAGATTTGGAACGCGTATGGACAATCAATCCCGCACACCCCATCGCTCAGGGTGTTGGCAGATATTTTGAGCTTGAAGGTGTTGAGACCTACGGCGAGCCTTTCGGCATTCCCAACCCCGACGAGGTTGTATTTATGGGTTGGTATGAAGGCGGCGAGGTTTTCCGCAGCGGTGTTACCTTCCACAGAGAAAACGGTAAGATATTCTACTTCCAGCCCGGCCACGAGACCTTCCCTATTTTCTACAACGAAACCGTACAGACCATCATCCGCAACGCAGTACGCTGGGCGGCACCCGTTTACCGCTCGCCCGAGCTTACTTGCCCGCAGGTAACCAAGGTTCATAATAAGTAAATATAGTAACGAAGCCTCCGTCAAAAAACGGAGGCTTTTATCATTGGTATGAGCAATGCGTGCAGTCGCTATTAACCCCTAAATTCTACGGTTTCAGGGGCCCTATTGACACAATACTCTACAATATAAAAACTTTACACATACAAAAAGCGTTATCGAGGCAGAAATATTGTATCAATCCAAAAGAAGCGAGGGCGAAGCAGAATAGCGCAGAATGGAAAATCGGCATCCGACGCTGTAGAAATCTACTGCAAAAGATGCCGATTTTTCATAGCATAAAAGACATAAAAATCGAGAAAACGGAGCGTTCGCTCCGTTTTCTTTCATTAAATCTTTTTAGTAAAGATTGTCTTTTATGCGTTCTGCGTTATTATCCTCAGCGCAAAAAAAGAGACGGTCAAAACCGTCTCTTTTCAATACAATAGAACTCTTATAAAAATCGGCGACAGGTGCGTCGATTTTTATTCCTATGAGTTTCGCGAGTTCGGACATTTATGCACGAACTCGGCGCGAGCGCACGAAACTCCATAAAACCGATTAAAATCCCCGGATTTTAATCGAGAGCGTCAGCGAATTAAAGCTTGGGGCCTGCTTCTACGAGAGCCTTACCAGCATCGTTGCCGGTGTACTTAACGAAGTTCTTGATGAAGCGGGACGCGAGGTCCTGAGCCTTTGCTTCCCAATCAGCAACGTCAGCATAGGTATCACGAGGATCGAGGATACCGGTGTCAACGCCGGGAAGTTCGGTAGGAACTGCGAGATCGAAGTAAGGAATGGTCTTGGT
>JAZSLN010000022.1:0-6152 GCA_045535385.1 Eubacteriales bacterium | reverse complement strand
AGGAAAATGGTCATAAAACCATTTTCCGAAGTCGAACATTCGCATTAGCGAATGCGATTGAATTGCAAATTCAATCGGGATCTCGTTCGAGTTTGGAGAACGTACAAAAAGGCGACAATAACTGTTACCTTTTCCTTAATTGAGATCCCGCTTCGCCTAACGGCTCGCGCTTTTGCGACTAACGTCCCAAAAGTTCGACTGCGGCGGTAACCCGCCTCCGCTCAGGATGACAGTTCTTTTTTACTTTCCGGCGGTATGGGTTTGTGTTAATCGAAACCTCCCCACCGCGTGGTTTTTTCAATTCCCGCGGTGGAGGGGCATATTGATTGCAACCGCCCCCCCGCGTGGGTTAAACCCTCGAATTAATTGTTACATACAACATTCAAAACTGTAGGGACAGGCGTCCTCGACTGTCCGTTTGCCCGACATTTTTTATTTGTTTCGAATATAACCGTTAACGTAACAATTATGATGGTGTAGGGACCGGCGTCCTCGACGGTCCGCAACGTGTCGTTTTGTTATTTGAGACAATAAAACCGACAACGTATCAAATCGCCGCGTTATCGATTAAAAATAACCTTTTCCGTAATTGTTATGTGCGGGCCGTCGAGGACGCCGGTCCCTACGTTACGAAATTCATACGTAATATTAAAAACATAACGTTGTGCGGAGCACAACATATCACATTTTGCGAAAGCAAAATATATCACACCGAAGGTATATCGCATCGCGCAAGCGATATATCACGTGCCGAAGGCACATATTTGCGCCGGTCCCTACCTTACGGAAAACGCAATTTCAAAATAGTAATGTCCAAATATTGACAATCATCGGCAAATAAAGTATACTTGGTTCAACACGAACCTTATTATGACCAAACGGAGACCAAAAAATGAAAAAACTGTTACTGATTTTTCTTGCAATCGCTACTTTGCTGTCTTTATTCGCTTGCGGAGCTTCCGAAGGCGGGGACAGCCTCGACCACTCTTCCGATTCCGTTATTTCGAACGAAGCCGACGCATCCGCTTCGGAAAGCTCTGACGAACCCGAAGCTTCCGATATAAGCACAAACGATGCTTCGAATGACGTCTCGAACGACGCTTCAAACGAAACGGGCGAAACGAGCGACGGCACTTCAACACCCTCGGATAACTCCGACGAGAGCTCCGAAAAGCCCGATGATGACAACGGCTCCGAAGCTCTGCCTCCTGTTATAGACCCCGATTATATCGAAAAACCCACCAACGCGGATATCGAATTGTTTTATGATATGATTTATACCAAATGCGATCCGACTGTCGATTATTTCAAATGGGTGTTGGTTTGGCCTTTCAACGATGATATAAAGTTTTCAAAAGGCAATAACGCTTTGAAGTATGCCATGGAATATTATTCCTTCTTCGGCTTCAAAACCGATTATTTGAAGGGCGAGCAAAGCTGCGGAGACCCTTTGAACCGTTTTGTAGGGCCTACTGATGATATTAACTTTATGTACGTATCTGCAACCGTATATGATGTCGAAGCATTGAATTGGATCGCCGAAAACGTCTTCAACGGTGTTGCCGTATATCCCGATGACAAGAACGGATATTGCCACGAAGGAAAATATTACGATGCGTATTACGCAAGGGACGGATGGGGCGATCCGGGCAGTTCCGTTGACGGGTTCGAAAAATCCTATAAGTATTTAGGCAACGGACAATATCGCTTTTCGTTCTGTTATAAATACACCGACGAAAGTTGTGTGTATAACGAAATATGGATGGACTTTGTTGCTATTCCCAAATATGATGAAAAAATCGGTACCTATTGGAAGCTCATCTCTTACGACCGCGTGAAAATAGAAAGCTTCGAAGACTCCGACTGGTGATACACAAACACAAAACCCCGACGATGTCGGGGTTTCTTTATGGTTTACTCAACCGAAACGATATACAATTTTTCCCCATCGACGCGGAATTTGACTTCGAAATCGCCGTATTCCATACCGTAAACGCGCGTCGGGTCGTTATGGTATTGAGGGCGCGGGTCGCGCGCAAGAAGCGAAACGAGCGCATCCCTTTTATCCGTCGTGAGCTTATCGAGAATATTGTTTTCATCGACAACGTCGAGCGTTTTTCCGCCGTCGGGAGCGAACCCGCCCTTTGCGTCGGGGATACGATCGGCATACGGCAGATAGGGTTTTATATCATAAATCGGGGTTCCGTTCATCAAATCGGCGCCCGAAACGACGATAACCTCTCCCTTTCCCTCGCGCGATTCTATCCCGACGATCTTAACGCAGGACAGCGCAAGCGAGTTCGGACGGTAGGGCGAGCGTGTCGCAAAAACACCCAAGCGTTCATTACCCCCAAGCCTCGGAGGGCGCACGGTCGGGCTCCAATCCTCGCGCCGAGCCTCGGAAAATCCCCAAATAAGCCATATATGCGAAAAATCCTCCAGCCCGCGCAAAGCATCGCTCACACGGTATTCGGGCTCGAAAACTATCTCGGACAACAGCTCTTTGGCGAGACCGCTTTGACGCGGAACACCGAATTTTGTCTTCAGATCGTTATTTATATATGCAATCGGTTTTATAACATATTCGTTCATAGTCGCACCTCTTGAGTTATGATAACACATTTTTCGGAAAAATAAAAGACAAACGGTAGAAAATTCGCCGTTATTATGATACAATTGTTATATAAACCCTTCGGAGGATATGAAAATGTTCGGAAAAGTCAAAGAAAATCTGATAAACCTCGGTTATACCGTAAATATTTTTGATACCGCAAAGCAAGCCGCGGACTATCTCGATTCGGTCATCGACGGAAAAACAGTCGGCTTCGGCGGCTCGGTCAGCGTTGCCGAAATGAATCTTTACGACCTGCTCGGCAAGCACAACATCGTAACCTCCCACGCGCACATTCCCGAAGGGTCGACCGACGCGGATATGCGTATGGCTTCGAGAAGCGCGGAAATATACATTTCTTCGGTCAACGGCTTATCGGAGGACGGCGAAATAGTCAACATCGACGCCACGGGTAACCGCGTCGCCTCGATTTTTTACGGGCACGAAAAGGTCTACCTTATTATCGGTAAAAATAAGCTCGCCCCCGATTACGAAAGCGCGTTATGGCGCGCTCGGAACATCGCTTCCCCGAAAAACGCGAAGCGCTTAGGCGTAAAGACGCCCTGCGCCGAAAAGGCGGACAAATGCTACAACTGTAAAAGCCCCCAACGTATCTGCCGCGGGCTCACGGTATTATGGCAAAAGCCGATGAAAAGCGATATTGAGATTTTGCTCGTTAACGAGAATTTAGGATACTAATTGAATTTTTGCAGGTTGGATATACTCCGACCTGCTTTTTTAACACTAAAAACCTCCTTGCAATATAATGAACACAGGAGGTACTTTATGGATAATCTTGTCATATTAGCGCTGATAGCGACGCTCGGAACCTGGCTGCTCACCGCCTTGGGTGCGGCAACGGTCGTATTCTTCACGTCGCCAAAATATAAAACGCTTAATCTTATGCTCGGGTTTGCGGCAGGCGTTATGATCGCCGCGAGCTTTTGGTCGCTGCTCCAACCCGCGATAGAACGCGCCGAGGAGGTATCAACGCTTCCGCCCTATCTTGTCGCAACCCTCGGATTTCTTTTCGGCGCGGTATTTATGTGGCTGTCGGATAAAGCCGTCAGCTTTGCGCGCAGAAGAGTAAATATCTCAAACGACCGCCCCGACGAGCGTATGCACCGCATAATTATGCTTATTCTTTCGATAACCTTACACAATATCCCCGAAGGTCTGGCGGTCGGGGTCGCCTTCGGTGCGTTGCAAAACGGCAACTATTCAGCGGAGGAGCTTATGGGCGCGGTCTCGGTCGCTATCGGAATCGGGCTGCAAAACTTCCCCGAGGGCGCGGCGGTCTCGATTCCGCTCAGACGCGAAGGCTATTCGCGCAGAAAAAGCTTTCTTTACGGTCAGGCATCGGCAATGGTGGAGCCCGTCGCAGGTGTTCTCGGTGCACTTTTGGTGGTCTACGTCGAATCGCTTTTGCCATTTGCGCTGTCCTTCGCCGCCGGCGCGATGATATTAGTCGCCGTCCACGAGCTTATCCCCGAATGCCAGAAAAACCAGGATACCCACCCCTATTTCGCAACAATGGGAATCGTCATCGGCTTCGCAACAATGATGCTCCTCGACGTTATGCTGGGTTAAAAAAGGAAAGGATGTTGCAAAAAGCAACATCCTTTTTATTGAAACCTTTTTTATCCTCGCCTGAAAACATTTTTGACGGCTCGTGCCAATATACGCAAGTTAAAATAATGTTCAACCGCAAAAGGTCTTGCCATACTTAAATATGGCCGTAAATCCGACAAGGAATCCAAATATCCTTCATATATGGCTTTACAATAATTTAATTGCCATTCGCCCTCAAGCGCCCACAAGTAGCCATGCTCTTTCCTATACGTTTTCATATATCGTTTAATGTTTTTTCTGAGATGGCGCTCCGACAAGAGCTTCTTTGAAGGATATACTTCATGCCGATCCTCACAATATTTACGGAACTGTCGATTAAAGGCAAAAAAGCAAGGTCCGCCTCCCATAGACACAGGATATATCGTATAGTGTCCATCAATATATGTAACATTAAGATCTCGTATACAGTCCACGTCCGTTTGGTCGACATTAAGAACAGAAACTCTTTCGACTATTGTAAGCTGCTGTTCATCATATCCGAAAAGCATATTATGGGCAATGCTTCCCGATGCACATGCACATTGTTTTGCCGAACGAATCAATACAATCATTTCAGTTAACGAAATCGTTTCAGGATACACTAACTTATAGCCATTGTTCGAAAAATACGAATCCAAAAGCTCTCCGCCTATTTCGTAGATTTTTGCTTTTTTGAAATGTCCTCGGGAGAAAAAAACAGAATCATATGTGTCGAACTCACCGGCACGCTCCATCGCTTCTTCAGCGACGGCATCAAATGTTCTCTTATATTCCTCACTGTAATAATCTCTTCGGGCATACGACCGTTGAGGAACAACAACTTCTTTGTATCTGGCAGGTTTGTTTATTATTTCGACCTTGTCCAAAATCCCCAAAAGGCTTAAAAACTCACGGTAGTTACCATTTACAGAACACTCTCTGTATTCTTCTACCGTAAAAATATATTTATCAATCGTAGGATCGTTTTTCAAAAAATACCAAAGACGCGAAACACCTTCGACCAGATAATGCCCCCAATGGTTAACAAGATATCCCAAGTAAACAACCTTTTTGTCAATTGTTTCCGAAGGTGCCGCGAAATCATAAGCTTTGTCGATTCGATTCGGTATAGAAGACAGAGAAATATAATTATTATCTTCGTCAACAACACCGCCGCGGCCAAACAGCAAAGAATCCTGAGCCATTTTTTTCACGGGTAGAATTGTAGCATTGGGAATTATTTCCACTTTCAATTCATTGTTTAATTTCAATCCGCTTTCGTAGCGAACCTTCATATCATCGATCTTATGAGGTCTGACATATTCGTAATTAATGTTCAAAAATAGCACCTCTTACCCTATTTCGATTTTGACGTCTTACGACTCTGTTTTCAACATAAAGTCTGCAAAAACTTGCATAACAAGTACATTATAATACATTTTGTGCGAATTATCAATAAAAACCGTAAAATTATCGATCCAATCTATCAAATCATACCCCAAGGCAACACATCGGCTGACGAAAGGATCATCCCCGAATGCCAGAAAAACCAGGACACCCACCCCTATTTCGCAACAATGGGAATCGTCATCGGCTTCGCAACAATGATGCTCCTCGACGTTATGCTGGGTTAACAGTTATGGCGAGATAGCGAACCGAAATAAAAAAGGACAGAAATTTTCACTTCTCTGTCCTTTTTTGTAACAAAAAACGAGCGCCCGAAAGGGCACTCGATTTTTGGTTATGGGCTACGAAAAAGATATTTTCGCATTATTGCGTATGAATTCGAACTCTTACATAACCGTTCGTATTTAGTGAAATCGTTCGCTTACGCTCACGGTGAAATAATTTACTCCGTAAATTGTGAAATTTGATGCTATCGCATCAAGTGAAATTAAATCCACTCACTCGCTGCTCACAGCGAATTTCACACGCCGCAGGCGTATTTCAC
>JAZSLN010000054.1:0-17932 GCA_045535385.1 Eubacteriales bacterium | reverse complement strand
CTGTGAGCCAAGGAGTTGAATACAAATTTTGTCTTCCTAAGACCGCTTGGCCTCCGACTTGCGGAGAAGGAGAGATTCCTCCGCATCCCTATGCAACTCCATACGCCACTCCGTGGCTCTTTCGTTGCGGTCTGCTCCGCTGTGGCGGTAAAAACGTGTCCCCGACACGTTTTTCCTCGCCCTTCGAATCTCTTCGGAGCAAACAAAAAAACCATCCGATGGATGGTTTCTTTGTTTGGCGGAGAAGGAGAGATTCGAACTCTCGAACGGGGTTAACCGTTACACGATTTCCAATCGTGCGCGCTCGACCAGCTACGCGACTTCTCCATGGTCGATTAAGTTTCCACGCATCGGTTTTCCAACGCGCTTGGTTATTATATCACACGGATTCGCGGTTGTCAACAAAAAAATCAATTAATTTTCTTGTTTTTCGCTTAAATATTCATCTTTGAGGATATAATTACATAGAATATACCCGAAAAACGAGGTGTAAAATATGCTTCCCGAAGAATCCTACAAGCGGTTCGCCGTTATAGCTATGTATATCGCGGCTGCGGTTGCGGTTATTTATATCGTTTTTAATTATTTATGGAGCGCGATACTTCCTTTTGTTATCGCGTATATTTTCGCCGAATGCTTTCGCCCCATCGTCAAGTATTCCGAGAAGAACAAACAATTCCCGAAACGTTTTTTCGTGCTTTTCGTTGTTATCCTTGCGATGGGCTCGGTTTCGGTGCTTATCTATGCCGCGGCACGGCAGTTGATACTCGAAATAACCGAGCTTTCATCGTATATTTCGGATATGCTCGAGCGCATCCGAACCGACGACGGCTATGCGTCGGATATGGCGGAACGGATCGACTCGCTTATTCCGTTTTTTGATATACGAAGCTGGATCATGGACAGAAGGGATAACCTCGGGGACGAGCTTCGTTCGTCTATCATGATGTTCGGAGAAAAGCTTTCGGGAACGCTCATATCTTTGGTAGGAAACGCGGCGGCATTCTTTCCGAAAATGGTTCTGTCTACGATCGTCGCCGTTATCGCGACCTATTATTTCGCCATCGACCGCGTAAGAACAAATTGCTTTTTTCTTTCGCTTTTTCCGAAAAGGCTCCGTCCGCTGCTGAAAATAGGCAGAGATCTGCTTGCCGATACCGTGGGAAGCTACATTAAAGCGTACGGAATTTTATTCCTCATAACCTTTAGCGAGCTTTTCGTTGCGTTTCTCATAATCCGCATAGAATATTCCTTCGTTATCGCGCTTCTTATCGCGCTCGTCGATATACTTCCCGTGCTGGGCGCGGGTGCTGTTTTGGTTCCGTGGGGAATCATCTCCATAGTTTTAGGGAACTACCGCGTCGGAATACCGCTCCTTATAGCTTATGCCGTTATAACCGTTGTACGTCAGATAATCGAGCCGCGCATCGTCGGAAAGTTTATCGGGCTCCCTCCGCTTGCGGCGCTCGCCTCGATGTATATCGGGCTGAAGCTTATGGGTGTGGTCGGGCTGTTCGTTTTTCCCGTCGGCGCAATAATCATAAAGCGGATACTCGAGCTGTACCGCGAGATCGAAGAAAAAGAGCCGAACGTCGGTTGACGTTACGTCTCTGCAGACCAAGACAGAGCAAGAGAAACGAAGTTATTTTCCGCGAAAAGCGAGCGTAGGCTTACAAGGGTAAGTTAGTCGAGCTTTTCGTGGAAACCCTTGAAAATACGATAAAAATTTTTAATTCCTTATAAAAAACAATATGCTTCCCGATTTTGATTCGAGAAGCATATTTCTGTTTATTTATTCTTTCAAGGGTGTAAAGAACGAGTTTATCTTGCTCCGGATTGTTAATTTCTGCAATCGACGAGCGATACGCAAAGAACGTCGGGAAGGTTGGAGAGCGCGTTTACGAGCTTTTGGTGGTTGCCCTTCAAGGAGATTTCATAAATGACCTCGGTGTATTCGTTGTTGTTGACCATCGAGCTCAGGCGGTTTTTAATGCCGTTTTCAGAAAGAAGACGCGCCGTATAGTCGATAGCCTTGTCGCCGTTCGCACGAACGACAAGAAGATAGGGGCGGGAATTGCTTGCCGAAAGCTTCATAACAACGAACGCGGCGGCACCTATAAAAAGACATCCGACTATCGTTATCTTGTAGAAATGCGCGCCTGCGGTGATACCTGCGGCGACAGCCCAGAACATAAACGCGGTGTCGGAAGCGTCCTTGATCGCGGTACGGAAACGAATAATACTGAGCGCACCGACCATACCGAGCGAAAGCGCGAGGTTGGAGGTTATCGTAAGTACGATCATCGCCGAGATCGGGGTTATGAGAAGGAGGGTTATTTCGAAGGTCTTGTTGCGCGAAACGCCTTTAAGCGTAAGGCGGTAGATAAGAAGGATAAACAATCCCGAAAGAAAGGCGACTGCGAGCGAAAGCATAATGTCTGCGAGAGTTATCTCGGCGGAAAAGCCCTCGAGAACGCTTTTTTTAATAGCATCAAAAATACTCATAAATTTTCTCCTTTAATCGTCGGTCAAGCCGACGTTTCTGCATAGCGCGTATTTGGAAACGGATAATTGCGAGCCGAACGTACTGCAGCATTTGCGTATAAACGACGGACACCGTTCGGAATACTTGATTTCCATTATAATTTTATCTCTTTCGACAGCCGGGAGCGCCCTTTCGGTGTGTCCGAACAGGGTCCCGATATCGGGCGGAAGCGAATCGACGTTCATATCGAAGGTTACGCGTATCCCCAAAGAGGGCATAACGTAAGCCTCGCGGTCGTATCTGACCGTAACGACCGGATGGAACGCTTTCGTACGGATTTCCGAGGCGAGCCCGAAGCAATCCGAGTTTTCATCTATCGGTTCGCCCGACATTATCGCCTTAAGCTCGTTGACGGTGATCGATGCCGAATGCTTTTCGGTAACGATCCCGCGCTTCGTTTTACGCTCGAGCTTTATAAACCTGTCCTCGCCGTCGTAGGTACGTATACGGTATTTTATGTGGACCGCGTTTCCGTCTTCCTTTTCGGCAAGCGCGGTATCGTAAGGGTCGTCGAAATAGAGCGAGCTTATCGAATATCTGCCGTTTTTACCGTTTTTGTCGGGTTGAAGCACTGATTTGATACGGTTGACGATAAGCGAATATTCGGGATAGCTTATAAGATATTTTTCTTCGCGGCGTTCTGCCAAGCCGCATCACCTCCTGATTGGAGTTTGATAGTTGATTAAACGTTAAAGCCGTAAGACCTCATCTCGCTGTCCGAAAGCGAGAAATAGGATCGGACGTACTGAATCACGTATGCTTCACGGTTTTTCGTGAAGGAATAGAGGCTCTTGACCGAGTTTTTCCATCCGTCGTAGCTTTTATTCCAGCGGATCCTGTCGCGCTCGATATCGTTTTCGATAAGAGCCACGTAGCGGTCGATATAGGGGTCGACCGTTTCGGAATTCCAAACGTTGTTTACCTGGTAAGCGATTTCCGTGAGATACTTTTTTTTGAACTCGGGATTTTTGAGAAGCGAATTGATAAGCCTTGTCGAGAAATTATCTCCGCCGCCCGTGCCCGCGGGATTCAAATGCTCTGAAACGGTATTGTAGGAGGCGGTACGGAAAGCGTGGTCGACGTCATACATTATCCATCGCCATTTTCCGCCCTCATAGGTGAAAAATCGGATATTACCGTTATCGGTATTTGCGATAACCATTTCGGCTACCGAATAGTCGATATAGTTTTCGATATCCATTTGGGAAGCGACGTAATCGTAATGCTCTTTTATCTTAAGGTCGTGGCTCGAAGCATAATCGACGAGCGCCATATATTTTTCGCTTGAGCGTCCGTTGGCGAAGGTAACCTCAACCTTTGACGCGTCGATGTTGTAACGGCCCGCGACGTAATTTTCGGTAAGCTTCTCGCGGATGAAATACAATCCCCAATATTCACCGTTCAGATAGACGACAACGGGGCGGTTCTTCTGGATATCCAGCCCGAGCTTATCGGAAGCGACGTTGCTTATCATCGCGTCGCGCATACTCGTATAGCTGAAATCCTGACCGGTGTTACGAAGCACGAAGGATTCGAAGCAATTAAGCGAATCGTTTTCGAAAAGCTGATAATTAAGCTCGCCCGCACCGTAGGCGTTACGGAAGAAAAATGCAAAAGACTTTTTGGGTAGCGCTCTCGAGAGACCGCCGAATATGCGCACACCGCAATCCTCGGAAAAGCCGCCGCCGTCTTTATCGAAAAAAGAAATATTTACCTCTTTTTCCCAGCGTTTGTAGTAATTCGCGCCCTCGTAAGGGAACGCGGCGCTTGCGTGCGGTCCGGTTTCGTAGATGCCGGTATAATAATCCCAAAGATTGTTCGGGTTAGTAACGATGGAGATCGCTTCGAGCGTGTCGGGCTCGTTTATGATATAGGAAAAATCGGATATTTCGCTTGCCGGCTTGCCGTCGGCAACCGAGATACAGCGAATAACCGTAGTTGATTTAAGAGTGATGGGGCCTGTATAAAGCTTGGAAGCGGCGCTGGGCTTGGTACAGTCGAGAGTATAATACACTGCGCCCTCGCCTTTAAGCTCAACGGTTACGGAATCCTGTTTGTAAACACCTTGGGGGAGCGATGCCGTCGGTGCGGCGGCCGATTTGGGTGCTTTTCCCGAGTTCTTCGCGTCGGGTGTAACCGAGGTAAGGACTCCGAATCCGTCTCCGCCGTCGGGTCTGCCGAATGACGTGTTGGTTCCGAGTGAGCCAAAGGTTGCCGAGTCGATTATTTCGTCGCCCTTGGAAAGACAAACCGTTTCGCCCGAGGAAGCGAGCGCGAAGGGAACCGAATGATAACCGTTCGGAATATTCGTGCCCTCGGACGACAAAATTACCGTAACGTATCCGCCCGCGGGAACCTTTATTCCGTCGAGCGAGCCTTTTCTCGGCTCTTCGGGGTCGTCGGAGAGATAATAACCGGTAAGGTCTATTTCCGAATTTGAGCGGTTATGAAGCTCGACAAAATCGTGGTAGGTGCCGTAGGGACCGGCAAGATATTTGTTGTTCGAAGCGACTATTTCGCTTATTTCGATTCCCGAAGGTCTGACGGAGGATTCATAAGAAACTCTGCCCGAATCGCTGTTCGCATATCCTATCGAGATATCGCCCGAAGCGTAAACCGATTTTCCGTTTTCGTCAACGCGTATCCTCGAAAGACCTTCGCCTGCCTTGGAGCAGGGGACCGATTCGCTTCGTCTGAAATCGGGGTGGGTGAGATAAACGCCTTCACCCGAGGAAAGAGCGAATCCGCAAATGTTCTCGCCCTCGCCGTTTTCGGCATAGAGAACCATACATTCGCCCGATTTTAACGTTTTTTCGGGAATAGCATAGCGATAGGGGTCATCCTCGGAATCCGAAATATAATAGCCCTTGGTGGAAACGTCGGAATCCGAAACGTTGCAAATTTCGATAACGTCGCGAAGCTTGCCTTTATAAGGAGTTTTATCGGAGCTTAAAAGTATTTCGTTTATAACGATCGGTGCATTATCGTTGATCCGTATCGCCTCAAGCGCTTCTTTTCCCGCCTCGTCGTTTTCATATCCGGGGGTCGCAAAAAGCTCTTTGTATTCGGCTTTTCCGTCGGTAACAACACGAGAAAGAGAGTGGTTGGAAATGCAGGAGACCGCCTTTTCGGCATAATATTTCGAGCCGAAGGAGATGACGGCGGACTCGTCCTTCGAAAGACGGAAATTCGAATGGAATTCTCCGCTTTTCGTAAGGGTATCCTTGCCCGAAGCGTAAACGAGAACGATATCGCCGGGCGCCAATTCCTTTTCGGGGAGCGCGCATCTCGCCTTATCCTCGATGGAATCCGAAACATAATAGCCTTTGGTCGAGATTATCGAGGAAGAGATGTTCTTAAGCTCGATGATGTCGCAAAATTCGCCTTCAAAATCGGGAAGCACCGATTGGTTCGCGGTGAAAATCTCGTTGATAACAAGCGACATATTGCCGTCGAAGCTGTTTTCGAGGAACTGACGTGCGCCCTCTTCGGTGTTCGGATATCCGGGCGAAGCCTCGCTCGATAGGGTGTAGCCGTCCTTCGACGCGATCATGACCTCGTTGGGGGAGGACGCCATCGTCGTTACACTGGCTATGACCGTTCCGTCGTAAGCGACGAGCGAAACATATTCTCCGCCGTCGGAGGAAAGACGGAAGGGGACGTTGATTCCGTCGAAGAACACGACGAGATAGCTGTTCGACTTGAATTCTACGTTTCCGAAGGTATAGGCAACGCCGTTTCCCGTATCGTTTGCGAGTCCGAAGCCGTCTAAATTGAAGGTCTCGCCTCGGTTGTAAAATTCGATGTAGTCGTGATATTCGCCGTTATCGTCGGCAATTATCGAGCGGTTCGACGAGCAAACCTCGGTGATATCTACTATAAGATTCTTCATTTCGCCGTTGTAAAAAACGGGTTTTCCGACCGAATTCTCGACAAGAACCATAACGGCTATGCTTAAAAGAAAGCAGGCGACGAGAAGAATCGCTATCATTATTTCTCTTTTTGTTTTAATCGGCAAATTCTTTTTTCCTGACATAATAAAACCTCGTATTCGGGTCTTGGTGGATGGGAGATGATTCTTTGATTTTCGTGCGGATTCAACAGGTATCGCGGTAAAAAAACGGTAAGCCGAGTCATACAAACCGCGATTTTACGCATAGGATGTAAAGGGTTATTCTTCGACGTCGGAGGAATGCTTGGCTTTTGCGATCTCGTCCGTAAGGATCGCGACAAATTCTTTATTCGGCTCGAACTCTATCATAGCGCGTTTTCCGTTAAAGTCGCATAGGAACACAAAGCTTTCCGCCTTCATATTCTGGTTAAGGGAATATTTGATGATACCCTTTTCCGTTGAGGGGAGATGGTCGTAATCGCGCTTGGGTATGAGCTCGATCGCGGTGGAGAGAGCCACGCAGCAAACGACCTGGCGGCGGTTGCCGACCGTTTTGGTTACCGAAAAGTCGCCGTTACCGACCGTATATTCAAACTCGGTGAGCGAATAGCGTACGTTCACGAGAATAGCTATTACAAGGGCGGCAAACGCGGCAAGATTAACGAATGATTTTATCGGCGTGTCGAAGGACGCGACCAAGAAAAGCAACGCGGTTACGATAACGCTGATAAAGAGAATTAATTTGACCTGGGTGACGTTTCTTTCGGGTTTACAGATATACAATCCGATCTACTCCTTAAAAATTATATAAACGGAGGAAAATACATAATGAATTTCGACCGCGAATCTCTGGACAAAATCCTATCTATGGATGATGAAAGCTTCAAAAATCTCACGCGCGCCATCGCCGAGGCGGCAGGCGCAAACAAGTCGAAAACCGAAGCGATGCTGAATAACCCCGATGTTATTAAAAAGCGTCTTTCGAAAATAACGCCCGAGGAAGCGCGCCGTCTCGTCGATTCGGCGGGAAAGGAAAAGAGCGAGGAGATAATGAATATGCTCCGCTCGCAGGGGATAGACATTGGACAATGATTTCGGAGAAAAACTGAAAAGCGTATTATCCGATCCCGAAGCGATGGCGAAAATAACCGCGATAGCGTCATCGCTCGGGATGAACCCGAACGCGCCTCCCGAAGCTCCCGAGCCAATGCCCGAAGCAGCGCCCGAACCTAAGCGGGAGGAAATAGATATCGCCTCGGCTTTTTCGCAATTGATGCCGTCTTCGGTCAACGACCCTCGGATAGCGTTGCTCGGTTCGCTTAAACCGCTTCTGCGCGAGGATAAACGCGATAAGATAGACGCGTTGACGCGCGCTCTGTCGATAACCTCGATGATGAAAAATTTCCGAAAGTGAGATGATTTAATGTATAGCAGGGATTTCGGCGGGATCAAAAGCGACGGACAGCTTTATAATCTTGAAAGGGAATATAATGAGTCAATGCACCGCGATCCTCCTCACGAAGAAGTGCATAAAGAGGAGCGTGAGAGTGCGGACCGCGTTCCCAATCTGCCGAAAAAAGGCTTTTCGCTCGACTTTTTAAGAGATCTGAAGCTCGACGACCTTATTCTGATCGGAATAGGGATTCTGCTGTTGCTCGATTCGGACAGCGAAAACGATATATTTGTGTTTCTTATAGCGTTTTTATTGATGTTTCAATGATTCGCTTCGGAAATAAGAAAGTCGATAAAACGCTCTACCGTCTTTCGGTCCTTGTTCGATAACGCGCGGTACTTGAAATAGGGAGATTCGGATTCTGAATTTTCGCGGACAGTCATCGATTCACCGGTGTAAATGCCGGCGGCGAACATCAGATCCTCGAGATCGATCTCCCCGAAGGCGTGTGCGGCGACCTTGCGGATCAGCTTGGGACGGGGAGGGTTGTCCTGTGTGCACAGCGCGAGCTTTCTCATCTGAACGTAGCTGATATCGCAATCGGCGGCAAATTGACGCCAGGAGCGCACGCCCTTGGCTTCGACGAGAAGCATTGCAAAAATCTTTTTATTCCATCTGTGATTTTCAGCCATATTAACTCCTTTAATTCAAAAGGGATAAATCGGTCATTTGTCGAAACGGCAGCCCTCGAGCGCCGCGCCGATAACCGTACCGTATGCGGAATTTTCGGGAATGATTATATTAACTCCGAACATTTCGCGCAGTTTTGCAAATATTTCCTCGGCTTGGGGAAGAATCGAAAGGTTGCCGATAAGGACGATATCCTTTATGCCTTTGGTTCTTGCCGAGAAGATCGCCATCATAGCGATAGTTTCGAAAACCATATTTACAAGCCCGAGAGCGATATCCTCGCGGGAAGCAAGATCGCTGACCTTGCCGAAATTTGACGCGGTGGTCTCGACGGTGAGGTTGGGACCCATTCCGCGCTCGGTTATATCGGATATCATAAGGTCTATGTTTTTTATGTTGCCCTCGAGCGCGAGCTCGGCAACGTGCTGTGCAGAATGAACGCCGAGAAGCTTTCCGGCTATTCCTACCAACGTGCCTCCGCCGACGCCCGTGCCGCCTAAGTGGGTATATTCTCCGGTTTTTGCGTTCGCATAAACGAAAGCAGTGCCGGTTCCCATACTTGCGATGACCGCTTCGTCGATACCGCTTAAATAAATACCGCCTTTTCCGTTGGCTACAAACTCGTTAACGCGTACCGTTTCGAGTCCGTATATATTATTTCCGAGGAAGGATGAACCTACGCCGGTTACCATGACTTTTTCTATATCGGAAAGTGAAATGTTATTATCGTTCGTGAACTTGCCGAACCCTCCGTAAAACGAAGCGATCGGATCGTTCGCCTTTACAAGCTGAGGCTCGAGAAGACGGTCGCCGTCAAAGCCGACGATCTTTGTGGTGCTTCCGCCGACGTCTATACCGACTATGATACTCATAGAAGTCCTCCTCTAAAAAAGTATTATATACAATTTTATTCTTTTTTTACCTATTTGTCAATCTATACAATAAAATAAAGGGGATTTTTACATCCCCTTTATGATTAATTCAGCTTAAAAGTACAGATTATCGAGCTCGGATATCGCAACGGCGAAGTTGAGGTTCTGTGAATCCTCGTAAGTGAAGGTGTTTACGCCGATGACCTCGCCGAATTCGTTTATAAGCGGGCTTCCCGAGTTTCCGTGGGTTATCGAAGCATCGTGCTGAACGCAGAGTCTTCCGTCAACCTCGCGGTCGGCGGAGGAGATTATGCCCTGGGAAAGGGTTGAGGTGAAGCCGATCGGACTGCCGAAGGCGTAAATGGTGTCGCCCTCGCGGTAGCCGCTCTTTGCAACGTTGAAATAAGGTAAGCCCTGACCGTGTATCTTCAATACCGCCAGATCGATATCCTTGTCAGAGTCGAGAACCTCGACGTTGGTGTATTCCTTGTCGTTAAAGGTTACGGTTATTGTTCCGCCGTAGTCGATGACGTGATGATTGGTTACGATAAGTCCGTCAGCGCTTATGAGGAATCCCGAACCCTGCGAATAGCCGTATCCGTTCCCGACTACGATCTCACAAACGCGTTCGAGCGCATATTCGTAAATTTCGTTGGCGGAAAGAGAGGGAAGTGCGGTTTCCTTGGTTTCGGAATGACCGCATATTGTGCAATCGTATCTCGACGAGCCCTTGCTGTAGGAGCTTGCCGCTTTTATTACGGCCGTTGTATAGATATGATCGGATATTTCGCCTCTGGTGAGACCGCATATCTCACATTTTTCGGGCGATTCGCAGTTCGCTTCCTTCCAGCTGTGGTTGGTGAGTGCGCCGCGTATCGTACTGCATTCGGAGCATATTTCGGGCGACATACAGGTTGCGGGAGTCCATTCGTGCTCGAGCGGAGGCGCTTTTATCGCACCGCAAAGGGTACAGTGCTGTGAATCGGAGCAGGTGCGCTCACTCCATTTGTGTTCTATGTGTCTGCCCTCGACTTTTTCGCATTTTTTACAAACCTTGGGGTTGTAGCAGTTAGCTTCCTCCCATTCGTGCTCGCAAAAAACCGAGCATGAAGAAAGCATTACTAAGGACAGGCAAATCAATAAAGCTATGTATTTCTTCATAATATACTCCTTTCGCCGTTCTGAAAACAGTATACACCTAACGGTTTCGGGTGTCAATAATGTCGAATAAAGAAAAATTATGAAGAAATATGTAAAAAGCGCGAAAATTTGAAAAAACCCTTTTCATAAGCGAAAATTTGTGGTAATATATATTGAATAATTATTTTTTACGGGAGGATGCCGATGTATAATACCGACGAAGCTGCGCTTTTTGCGCTGAAGGCACGCAAGGGATTATGCTCCCACGCATATATCGTTGACGGCGCTGTCGGTATCGGTAAGCTCGATTTCGCTCTTTACTGTGCGAGCGCAATGCTTTGCACAAACGCGGACAAGCCTTGCGGTGTCTGCCCGAACTGCCGAAAAATCAAAAGCGGCGATCATCCCGATATTTTTATTATCGGACGCGAGAAAAACGCTTCTATAGCCGACGTGCGTGAGCTTATCCGCCGCTCGTCGCTGAAGCCGAACGATGCCGATAAACAGATCTTTATTGTTTGTAACGCGGGAAAACTGCGCGAGGATTCCCAAAACGCGCTTTTGAAGCTGTTTGAGGAACCGCCCGAAACGGTTGCGATCTTCCTTCTTACCGAAAGCCGTGTTTCGCTTCTTCCGACCGTTCTTTCGCGCGGTCAGAGGATCCATCTTGACGGTCTGCCCGAAACGGAAATGCGCGAGCGCCTTCGTGAAAAATTCCCGAAAGCGACGGGCAGGGAGATCGAGGATACTTTGTCGTTTGCGGCAGGAAACCTCGGAGCTGCCGTTAAATATCTCGCAAAGGAAAACGCGTCGGTGCGCGCAAAAGCCGAAAAAATATTCGTCCATGCCGTTAACCGCCAGATCTATGAGCTTGCGGGCGCGTTGACCCTTCCGAAATATAAGCGCGACCAGATAGTTTCCATACTTTCGGAATTTGTAATAATAACCGTCGAGGCGGAAAAACGGAAATTCGGCATTCCCGACACCGCGCCCGACGAGGGTGAGGCGGGCCGTGCCGTAGATAAAGCGTCCAAACGCGCTCTTGCGGCGATGTGCGAGGTCGCACAGCTTTGTATAATCTCGCTCGAGAACAATTCCAACATAACCGCGACGATGTCGAAGCTTTCCTTCGACCTTATAACCGCCGCGGCGCGTTGATTATAAGTTTTGATTAATTTTCAGGAGCATATAAATGGAAAATAACGAAAAGAACAACGAAAAAAAGCCGAACGGCTATCATAACGGCGGAGCGCGCCGTAATAACCATCGCCGCGGTAAGCACGGAAGACATTTCGGCAATAAACCGAAGAATAAGCCGTTAAACGGCGAGAATACAACTCCTGCCGAAACCACCGAGAATACCGAAAGCGTCGAAAACGTCGAAAACGTCGAAAACGTCGAAGCTGTAGAAGCCGCATCCACGGGGTTTGTGCCCGAGCCCGAAGCCGAGCGTAAATATATGTTTGATTACGAGCCTATCGAGGAAGCCGTTGCAGAAGAAGAAGCTAAAACGGTAAAGGTAGTCGGCATAAAATTCCGCAACGGTAGCAAGATATATTATTTCGACCCGCTTGAGATCGAGTTTGCCAAGGGTGAGCACGCTGTTGTTGAAACCGTCCGCGGTGTGGAATACGGCGAGGTTGCGCTCGGCAATAAGATGGTCGGTGAGTCCGAGGTCGTTTTCCCCTTGAAGCCTGTTTTGCGTAAGGCAACGAAGGAGGACGACGAGCGTCATATCGAAAACCGTAAGCTCGAGGAAAGCGCGAAACCCATCTGGCAGGAAAAGGTTAAGAAAAACGGCCTTGAAATGCAGCTTGTCGACGTCGAGTATACCCACGATAACGCGAAGCTTTGCTTCTATTTCACCGCCGACGGACGCGTTGACTTCCGTGAGCTTGTAAAAGACCTTGCGGGTGTTTTCCGTACCCGTATCGAGCTTCGCCAGATCGGTGTACGCGATGAAGCTAAGCTGTTCGGAGGCTTGGGAAGCTGCGGAAGACCCTTCTGCTGTAATACCTTCCTCCCCGATTTCGCTCAGGTTTCTATTAAAATGGCGAAGGAACAGAACCTTTCGCTTTCGTCTACGAAAATAAGCGGTGCCTGCGGACGTCTTATGTGCTGTCTCCGCTTCGAGCAGGATACCTACGAGAGAGAATACGCGACCTTCCCGAAGGTCGATACTATCGTTGATACCCCCAAGGGTAGGGGAGTTATCGTCGAAAGCAGCTTCTTGACGGGTAAAATCAAGGTCAAGATGAATAACGACCAGAGCCTTAAGGTTTTCGGCAAATCCGAGCTTAAGCCTCTCGGTATGATTAAGGTAAAAGAAGAAGTCAGCGATGACTTGAAAAAGCTTGAGGACAAATGATTGCGCTTGGCATAGCGGCGCAGACCGCAAAAAATTATTAATAAACACCTATTAGTGTGTTTATATTGATAAGAAAGTTAACTTATAAGGGTTTGTCCTTATAAGGAATAATTGAATTTTTTGCTATAAAAAATCGGAACCTCTCGACGTACAATCGTACGCCTTCGGGTTCCGATTTCTTATTCTGCATCCACTCTGCTACGCGCTCACTTCTATTTAATTGCTTCGTTCGTTTGTTATTTGTTATGCTGAATTATTGAGCGAAGTATGCGGATTTTGTTGCAACATAGTCGAAAATGTTGAGTTTTCCGTCGCCGTTAACGTCGGCAGAAGCGATTTCATCTTCGGTGGGTTCATCCTTCATACAAAGCGACTTGACCGAAACATAGTCGAACACATTGAACTCGCCGTCGCCGTTGATGTCGTAATTCGGCTTAGTCTCAAACTTTTCGGGAAGGTCCTCGGCGGTGTATTCGCCGTAAGAAAGCACTCGCACGACACCGTCGTTGATTTCAATGGTGTACTTCAAGCCGTAGTCATTAAAGCCGACTTTACGGAATACACCACCCTCGGGACCCGAGTTATACTCATTTCCCTTATAGACGTATTTATGTATAGTTGGATCATACAAGGTTTCAATATAATCCCATTTGTTCATGCCCTCGGGAATATCCTCCTCGGCGATAACACTGGAGAGATATTCGTAAATTATGTCACCGTAATAGAAATCATAAGTAGCATCTCCGTTATCAACGTAGCCGACATAGCCGTATGAGGTGGTGCCGCCCATGCCGCCTGGATACCATAAGTAGTAAGTTTGATTTTCGGCATCGTACTTAAAGGTTTTTCTTGCATCCGCGAGCATTTCGTCGGTAACGACTATCCTCTTGTTAAACTCCGCTTCGAAATCATCAGCAGGCACGATATAGTCCAAGCACCAAGAGCCTGTGTCTATTGCTTCGTACTTACCTTCCTCGGCACTTTCGTAATGCTCATACAAATCAACATAAACGGCATGAATAACCCCTCCAAATGCCATGTCGCTAAGAGTCCGTTTCGCTATGCGTTCGACGTTTTCATCATAAACCGCGTTTGCTGGCACAATCACAGCCGCGAAAGCAAGCGCAACCGCAAGCGCTAAAACCAAAACTTTTTTCATAAAACACACTCCTTTTTGCGTTACAACGCATGAATTTGTTACATTATAGCGGATTTTCCGCTAAATGTCAATAGCGTATATTCCGCTAAAGTATAATATGGCATATAATATAATCGGCGGTGATGATATGCTGTATAAAAGAATACGCGATCTTCGTGAGGACAGGGATATGACCCAAAAGCAGATGGGCGAGGTTTTGTCCTGCAGTCAGCGCGTTTACAGCAATTACGAGCGCGGGGAGCTTGATATTCCCACAGAGATATTGATAAAGCTTGCCGATTTTCACGAGGTTTCGGTTGATTATCTGCTTAACCGCACCGACAAAAAAGAAACGAATAAATAAAACCGATTTGAAAGACAAATGCCTTCAAATCGGTTTTTGTTTAGGGATTACATAACGTCGTTTTCGTTTTCTTCGGATTCTTTAGTATCGGTTATTTCTTCTTCCGATATTTCGTTATTCTCCGAAGACTCGTTTTTCTTCGCGCGTACAAGCACAAACGCCGTTATAGCGCCCGCGCAGGCAAGAAGGATGATGACCGTTATCCAAACGACCGCGCCGTTACCGTCCGATTCGTCGCCAGAAACGTCGGAAACGTCGGGCTCGGGAGGTAAAACCGTAACGGTTATCGTATAAACGAGCGATTCGCCGTCGGGCGCACCGACCGTTATCGTTATTTCGGTACCGTCGCCGTATATTGCGGTATCGCCGATAAACACCTCGGCGGTTTTGTTTTGGGCGGTACAGTAGATCTTGATTTTTTCGGTGCCGAACGGAACGCTGATTCGGTATTCCGTGATATCGGGGTTAAAGAGCGGGTCGAGACGGAAGCCCTCGATCTCGAGCGTATCGAGACGGCAGTTGGTATCGAACTTCGGCTCGTCATCGCGCTTTACGTTGAAATTATAAAACGTTCTGTTGCCCTTATCGTCGGTTATGCTGACTATCATCAAGCCGCTTCCGTTATCGGGGATGACCGCACCCTCGACAGAGAAATCATAATTCTCGGGGCGGATAACGCTTACGTCGGCAAGCGCGTGGTTATAGGGAAGGGTTATATCGTATTCATATTTATCGGCTTCGAACTTAAAGTGGGATGCGTTCGAAATGATTATATCAAGCTCGCCGCGGTTGGGAGCCTTTACCTTCGATTCGATACCCTCGAAGCGCACGCTTCTCGTTCCGTCGGCAAACGAAGCGATAATACCGTCGGAGGAAAGCTTGATGCTTTTATCCGCACCGGCAGTTACCTTGAATCTCATACCGAAAACAAGGTTGAACGCGTGTCCGCTTACCGAGCCGTCTTCTTTATACGAATAGAAGCTTAATTTCTTGCCGAAATCCTGGAAATCACTTTCCCAGCCTGTGCCGTAGCCCTCGACAAATTCGAGGCCCTCGCCGTATTCGATGACACCCATAACGCCGCGTGCATACTTACATCCGCTTATACAAACGGTTACGTCGATATAGGAATCGGTCTCGATGTAGCTGAGTGTCTGGAGCGAGCATTTACCGAAAAGGTTTTGGTCGGGGGTGCCCGATTCAAACTCTGCACGCTTCAGGATTATATTTTTCAGCTCGCGGTAGTCGTTATCGGCTATCGCGCCGTTTTTATTAAGGTCTGCCGCTTTTACAAATTCCGACGGATAGATATATCCGCGGAGGATCCTGCCGTGGACGTAGAGGTCGTAAGCAGAAACGAAGCCGTCGCCGTCGGTATCGCCGAGAACAACGACCGTAAGCTCGTCGCCGATCTTTCCGTCGGCATCGTAGAGAACTATTCTGTCTCCCGTGCCCGCATATTTCTTTTCAACGCTTCCGTCGCTGTTGAGCACCGCTGTTTTTTTGCCGGTGTAAAGCGAGGAAAGAAGCGTTTTAACGTGAGTGCCCGCCTTTACGCCGAGAACGAATCCGTTATCGCGGTCGACGGTTATTCCGCTTTCGGGAACGAAGGTGAGAAGATCGTCGCGCACGGTGATAACACAGCTTGTGCTGATGGTACCGCGGTCTGTTTTGACCTCGGCTTTTACGGTATATTTACCGACTGCGAGCGCCGTAACCTCGCCCATTTCACCGAATTTCAAGCCCTTCGAATCGCCCGAGAACTTGACGGGGAGCGAGCTTGCGCCTTCGGGGAGATATTTGATTCTGAGCGTTATCGTTTCGCCGACGGACATAGTTCTGTCGCCGACAAGAAACTCGATGGACGAAACCTGCTCTTCAACGGTAAATCCGACCGAAACACCGTTGCCGCAGGGGAGAACGATATGGAGAAGATGCTTGCCTGCCGAGGAGATCCTGCTTCCCGAGGCGAAGGCTTCGCCGTCGAGATGCCCGATACCGATATCGTACGAGATATCAACACCGTCTATATATATTTCGCCGTCGGAAACACCTGTTATAACAGGCATTTTCACAAGCTCGTCGCCGTTTCCGAACGAGCAGACGGAAATAATATGCTCGCCGAAGGAATACAGCGTGTTGTCTTCGCTTATGACAGAAAGGCTTGCGTCGGTTCCGGTATAGCCGATATATTCGTTGGTCTCGAGGCTGTATACACGGTTTTCGGTTATGACCGTATTTCCGCGCAGAGCGGTTACGTCGGAATCGAGAACCGCGATCTTTTCGAAGGTAACCTTATCGTAAAGCGTCTTGCCGACAGCGACAGCGTTTCCTACGAAAGGCTCTCCTTTGGATGTTGTTCCCGAGCGAACCCTCGAGAAAGAGGAGTTATACACCGAAAGCTCGCTTCCGTTGAGAACGTAAATATATTCACCGTCGGTCGAGATACGGTCGGCTCTTACCGAGGTTTCGGAAAGAACGCTTCCGTTCGCCGAACATCCTATAACACGTCCGCTCGACACGATATAAATTCTTCCGTTGAAAATGACCATCGAGGAGCATTCCGAAGAAAGCTCGACGTAGGTGCCGTCGTAGATATCGCTTTCGCTTGCAACGTAGATGCTGTTGATATTTTCGAACGAAACCGCTACAAGACCGTCGGAAGAAACGACCTTCGAGGGGATATATCTCAGATCGACGGGGGTTTTTCCGTTCAGAGTCGATTTTTCGACGATATAAAGAGAATTGCTTTCCGAAAGAAGATAATATACATAGGATTCGGACACCGCCGCAGAAACAGCGGTTCCGCCGTAGAACATATTTTTTCTGTAATGGTTTACGGTTTCGTTTTCACCTACCGACACCTTAACGCTTTCGGCGGCACCGTAAAGGCTCATACCCTCGGCGGTCGTGTTTACGGTTACGACCGTTCCGTCGAGACCGTAAATATAGGTCTTGTCGTCGGTCCATGCAATATCCGAAACGGGATAGGGGAAGCTTCCAAGCGTTTTACCGGTTTGGATATCGATTATTTCGTTGGCGGTGAATAGCTTTTCATCAAGCACCGTAACGGCGGAATCGGCACAAAATTCGACGGTCAAACGTCCGTTGGCTGTGTTATATAGCTTGTTTCCTATCGCAAAATAGCCGTTTCCGAAATAAACCGATTTGCCGATATGCGAAACGTCGGTATTGATTCGGCGGAGGCCGTAGGTCTCGCAATCGAAAATTTCTATTTGACGGTCTGAGCCGTCGGATAAAAGACAAATTTCGTTTCCCGAATGAAGCACCGCACCGTAATTATCGCCTGCCGAGGCGACAGCTTCTGCCGTTTCGGTCTCGGTGTCGATGATATAAGCGTTACCGCCGCCGAAACCGAAAATATTTCCGTTACCGTAGGAATACAGGTCGATTCCGTCGATAGAGAAGCGTTTGACTACCGCCGAAGTGCCTTCGGGAAGCAGCTTTCGGTCTATGACCGTAATTCCGCCGTCTCCGAAAAGGAGAAGCGAATCACCGTCGACGGCATG
>JAZSLN010000091.1:0-10219 GCA_045535385.1 Eubacteriales bacterium | reverse complement strand
AAATATTCGATTTACCGCTTCCGTTAGGGCCTATAATTGCCGTAACACCGCTTTCAAAGGAAATTCGGGTTTTATCCGGAAAGGACTTAAAACCCTGCATTTCTATGGCTTTAAGGCGCATAATTTATACTCTCCTTAATTTTAACCTCGGGTTCAAACTGCGGAAGGTCGCAACCGACGATTTCCACCTCGGCGGCACCCGTAACCGCCTTTAACCGTTCTATCGCGGAATTATTATGACCGCGAAGCATCGAAATATCGTTTTTTCGTATTCCGACACATAATATTTTATCTTTACAATCTCCTGCTTTTTCGGCGATGATATCAGTATAAACACGGCTTTTCACAAGCTCGCCGAGAGCAGGATGGTTAGCACCGAAGGGCGCGTCAACGAGATTTTCGGTAGCGTGAAGACCTACCCGTAGGACCTTTACGCCTGCCGAAAGGAAGATCCTGTAACACTTGGCTGTTCTTTCTACCGCTTCCTCAAGCGAAAGAGGAATATAGCTTCCGTCGAGTGTCATATCATAAAGCTTCGTACCCTCGAAAACGACAGTAGGATAAATACGCGCTTCTTTCGCGCCCATTTTTACGATATCCCTCGCCGTTTTAATCTCGGATTCGACGGTAGAGCACGGCAGTCCTATCATCATCTGTCCGCCGAAAACAAAGCCTTTCTCTGTAATAAGCTTTGCCGATTCGAAGGAATCATCAGCCGTATGTCCGCGTTCACAAGCAGAAAGCACTCGTTCGTCGGTGCTTTGAACCCCGAGTTCGATATGAGTTACGTTATACCTCGAAAGCAATTTCAAAATATCCGTATTTATTTTATCGGGGCGGGTCGAAATACGTACTCCCGTCGCGATACCCTTTTTTATGTATTCATTTGCAAGGGCAAGAAGCGACTCCATTCTCGAACGTTCAATAGCGGTAAAGCTTCCGCCGAAAAAAGCAATAAGGCTTTCTTCGAAAGAGCCTTCTGCCGAATCGAGCATTTCGCGTAATTCGCAAAGCTCGGTACGGATATCCTTTTCGGCACGCTCGCCTGTTATTTTTACCTGGGAACAAAAAACGCAGCAATTCGGACATCCTGCATGGGGAACGAAAAACGGAAGGTTACGATGGGTCTTCATCTAGTTCTCCGAGTAATATCAACGCTTCCCTCGCTGCCGCCTGTTCCGCCTCGCGTTTGGAACGGCCCTTGCCTTTTCCCAAAAGATTCGAGTTCAGAAACACTTCATAACTGAAAGTGCGGTCATGGGGAGGCCCGTCTTCGCCGACAAGAGAATAGGTAAGAACCTCTTCGGGAGTTTGCTGAACAATACGTTGGAGGCGGGATTTATAATCCTCTGTGCCTGCCTTTATAACGGTTTCGAGATGAGAGGTTATAAAAGGGAGCACAAAGCTTTTCGCGTTTTCCATACCGCCGTCGAGATAGATAGCCGCGATAACCGCCTCGAAGGCATCGGCTATCGTGCTTTTTCTGTGGCGTCCGCCGGACGCGGCAGACTCGCCCTTGCCGAAAAGCATATAATCGCCCAAATCCAGCTGATTCGAGAAAACAGCCAAGGAATCCTCACAGACAAGTGCGGCGCGAGTGCGGGTGAGAAAGCCCTCGTCCGCATCGGGAAAACGGTTATAAAGAAATTCCGCCGTTATGATCGACAATATCGAATCGCCTAAAAACTCGCTCCGCTCGTTACTTTCGGTAAAGCCTCTTTTTCGGTTTTCGTTACAGTAGGACGAATGGGTAAGCGCGACCCTCAAAAGATTTTTATTGTTAAACTTATAATTAATTTCGTTTTCGAGCAAGCTCAGGGACTTTTCTTTGCTCATTTTGTTTTATTCCTCCGCGGGAGTTGTCTTTTTCTGCATTGCTGCCGCCATTTTATCAACGGTACCGCTCTGGCAATAGAGCATAACCTGCTTTATTGCAGAACGGAAAGTATAAGCATCGGCGCTTCCATGCGCCTTTATAACGGGTTTTGCGAGGCCTAAAAAGGGTGCTCCGCCGTATTCGGCAGGATCAAGACGTTTTTTGAGTGCCTTAGTTTGCTTCAGGGTAAGCGCACCGCCGATATAAGTGATCGGGCTCGCGCTGAAAATACCCTTTATCGTATTTGACATAAACTTACCCATACCTTCGATAAGTTTAAGCGTAATATTGCCCGTAAATCCGTCGCACACAAGAACGTCGCAGGCTCCGAAAGGAATCTCTTTGCCCTCACAGTTGCCTACAAAATTTATCGTTTCATCATTGGAAAGAAGCGCATATGTATCGATTTGAAGCGCATTTCCTTTATGGGGTTCGGAGCCGTTATTAAGCAATCCTACCCGAGGATTTTCGATTCCGAGGACATTTTCCGCATAAATAGAACCCATTCTCGCGTAAAGCTGCAACACCTCGGGCGTTGCATCGAGGTTTGCACCGCAATCGAGAAGGATAAACGGCTTTTCAAGCGGGATAACCGAACCGAGTGCGGCACGTCTTACGCCTTTTACTCGGCGGATTATAAGCGACGAAGCGGTGAAAAGCGCGCCTGTATTTCCTGCGCTTACTACGGCATCTGCTTCGCCGTTGCGGCAGAGCGTAACCGCCGCAACAAGCGTAGAATCCTTTTTTGTCTTCATAACAACCGAAGGGTCGTCGGTCATTTCTACAACACTAACCGCGGTTCGTGTTTTCATATTTTCGGGAAGCTCGGGAAGAGACGAAATCGCATCCTCCGTACCCACCAGAACCAGCTCCAGCGAGTCGGAAAACTCCTTAGCCGCGAGAATCGCACCGGACGCAAGCTCGCTCGGAGGATTGTCTCCGCCCATTATATCAACTGCAACGGTTATTTTCATTTGCCTTCGCTCCATCCGCAATCGTTTTTGCAATAATACATTTCACGGTTCTTTTTCTTAAGAACCGGTGCGCCGCACTGAGGGCAACGACGTTCAACGGGTATATCCCACGAAGAAAATCCGCAGCTGGGATAATCCTCGCAAGCATAATAGGTCTTACGGCTCTTGGTTTGTTTGATCATAACGCGCTTACCGCATTCGGGGCACGCAACACCGCTGTCTCGGCGGTAAGGAATAGCCGTCTTACACTCGGGGTAATTACGGCAGGCGAAAAAGTTGCCGTGGGGGCCCTTACGAAGCACCATATCGTTACCGCAGTTAGGGCATTTTTCGTCAGCGATAACCTCGGGCGCCTTCTTTTCTTCCTCTTTTTCGGGTTCGGATTCGATACGCTTTGTATTTCGGCACTTGGGATAATTCGGGCAAGCGGCAAACTTACCGTAGCGACCGGTTTTTTCGATCATTACCGCACCGCACTTATCACAAATTATGCCGGTTTCAACACGCGGAACCTCAACACGTTCGCTTCCGAGCGTTTTTTCCGCTTCTTCAAGCTGACTCTTAAAATGACCGTAAAACTCTCGGAGCACAGCGATATATTCGGTACTGCCGTCCTCGATACGGTCGAGGTCCTCTTCCATATTCGCGGTAAAGTTATAGTCGACTATATGCGAAAACGCTTTCATCATCGTATCGGTAGTTACGCATCCGAGCTCGGTAGGCACCAGATACTTACCGTCGCGGCGAATATATCCGCGCGAGATGATGGTCGTTATGGTAGGAGTATAGGTCGAGGGTCTGCCGATACCCTTATCCTCGAGCACCTTTACCAGCGAACCTTCGGTAAAACGGGAAGGCGGCTGGGTGAATTTTTGTTCGGGGTCTATCTGTGCAGCGGTAAGACGTTCGCCCTCTTCAAGAGCAGGAAGCGCGGTTGCGCTTTCCTCGTCGGAGCTTTCGTCGGATATATCGCCGTAAACCGCGGCAAAGCCGGGGAATTTAACGGTATGTCCGTTAGCACGGAACATACATCCGTTAGACACGATATCGGCTGTAACCGTATCGATTATTTCGGGGGACATTTGAGAAGCGATAAAGCGCTCCCAAATCAATTTATACAGCTTATATTGGTCGTTAGTGATCTTGCCCTTAAGCGAATCGGGCGTTATCGAAGGATCGGTAGGACGGATAGCCTCGTGCGCATCCTGAGCATTCTTTTTAAGCTTATATTTATTCGGTGTAGAGGGATAATATTTATCGCCGTACATCGAAACGATAACGTTTTTAGCTGCTTCACGAGCCTCGTCGGAAATACGGAGAGAATCGGTACGCATATAGGTGATAAGACCGTGGGTGCTTTTCTCGCCGATATTTACACCCTCGTACAATTCCTGCGCGATAAGCATGGTTTTCTGAGACTGGAAGGACAGCTTACGGTTTGCATCCTGCTGAAGCGTAGATGTTATAAAGGGAGGTGCGGGACGTCTGTTCTTGAGCGCACGCTTCACCGATTCTACGGTAAAGTTACCGTTATCGATCGTCGAAAGGATCGCTTTGACCTCAGCTTCGCAGGAAAGCTCAAGCTTTTTGCCGTCCTTGCCGTAGAATTTAGCCTTAAAGCACTCGCCCTGCTCGGTAACGAAAATAGCGGTTATTACCCAATATTCTTCGGGGTTGAACGCTTCGATCTCGCGTTCGCGTTCAACAACGATTCTCGTCGTAACCGACTGAACTCTACCTGCGGAAAGACCGTTTTTGATATGCTTCCAAAGAAAGGGGCTGATCTTATAGCCGACAAGACGGTCGAGAATACGGCGGGTTTGTTGGCTGTTGACAAGATTCATATCTATGTCGCGGGGATGTTTTATTGCTTCTTTAAGCGTGTTTTTTGTAATTTCGTTAAAGGTTATACGTTTTGTTTTGGCGGGATCAAGTCCCAAAACGTTTGCAAGATGCCAGCTGATGGCTTCGCCTTCACGGTCAGGGTCGGCAGCGAGAAAAACGCGGTCCGCCGCTTTTGCTTCCTTACGAAGCTCGTTAATGAGTTCGCCTTTTCCGCGAATATTGATATATTGAGGTTCGAAATCATTATCGATATCGATACCCAGCTTGCTTTTCGGAAGGTCGCGCACATGGCCCTTGGAGGCTTTGACCTTATATCCCTTTCCGAGAAAGCCTTTAATTGTATTCGCTTTATGAGGCGACTCAACGATTACGAGTGTGTTCATCAAATATTCTCCTTAAATGGTGCAATAAAACGTTTAATTTTTGGTATATCGTCCGCCGACGGCGGCATTAACATCGCCGCAAATCTCCATCAGCGTAAGCTCGGACAAAACCTCGGTTATAGGTATGCCCGTTTTTTGAGATATTTCATCGGCGGTAATGGGGCTTACCGAATCAAGCACCGAAAGTATTCTTTCGGGCACTGCTTTTTTCTCATCACCGTCGGGTTCCGTCAAATCAGGGCCGGGGAGCACAATAGGCTCAAAGCTCAGCTCTTCTTGCGGCGGCATTTCGCGCTTTTCTTTAGGCGCTTCCTTTTGAGCACGTTTTTTGACCGATTCATAATTCGGTCTGGCAACGCCGTACGAAAGAAGATTTTCGATCAACGGCGGCTCATAAGGATGAAGAGTTTCGGGGTATTCGAGCGAGAGCGCGGAAAGCACGTCGTAGGGCTCGGTCGCTATGGGCGTACCTTGTTTTATGAGGCTGTTCGTACCGGCATTCTCCGAACCGATCGTTCCGGGAATCGCAAAAACCGGTTTGCCTTGATTTATCGCGTGGCGCGCCGTGATGAGAGCTCCGCTTCCCTCTCCCGCCTCGGTAACTATAACTGCATCGCTCAATCCGCTTATTATACGGTTTCGGTTAGGAAAATCGGCTCTTGTGCTCCGACATCCGGGATAGTGCTCGCTTATAACGGCACCGCATTTATAAAGAGTTTCGAACGCGCGGAGATTTTCACGCGGATAAACGTCGCCGATAGGGGTGCCCAAAACAGCAACGGTGTATCCGTCTGCCATAACCGCACCTCGATGTGCGGCGGTATCAATGCCTTTCGCGAGACCGCTTACTATGCAAGCTCCGCTTTTAGCGAAGGTATAGGCAAACTTTTCTGTAACCTCGCGTCCGTAATCGGACATTTTTCTCGTTCCGACTACGCCTATACAAGGGATAGAATCGAGCTTTCGAAGATTGCCGATGCAATAGAGAGCCGCCGGAGGTGCTTCTATGACCCGAAGCGATTCGGGATAGAGCTCGTCATAATAGCCGATAATGCTCGCGTGTACGCTTTCGCAACGCTTGGCGATCTCAAAGGGCTGAGACATATCCTTGTCCGAAAGACGGTCTATATATTTTTGGCGTTTCTCGCCCAGAAAGGAATAATCCGTACAACTGTAAACGTCTTCGATATTATCAAAGCGCTCGAATATTTCACGCGTCAAACGGTTACATAATCCCAACGCAAGCTGAAGCCAGATATAAAGCACTTTACCTTTCAACCGATTCTCCCCCTTTTGGCTTCCCACAGAAGTATCGTCGCCGCCATAGCAGCATTAAGGCTTTCGGTACGTCCCGACATAGGGATAATCGAGGTGAAGGTACAGTTCGAAATAACATCATCGTTCAATCCGTTACCCTCGTTACCGACAACAAAGCAATCGCCGTCGATTATATCAAATTCACCGAGGACCTCGGCTTTGTCGGTAAGTGCGGCGGCAATAACGCGTTTTCCGCCTTTTTTCAGAGAATTTATCGCCGAAAGAGCATCGGCACAGACAAAGATATTATTGGTGAAAAGCGCTCCCATAGTCGCACGGACTGTTTTCGGAGAATAGACATCGGCGCACTTACCGCACAGCAAAACGTCGCATCCGAGCGCGGCGGCGGTACGGATCACCGTGCCGACATTACCGGTATCCTGAAGATCGACAAGCATTATCGAAACTCCGTTTTGGATATTCGGGAGTTCATCGTAAGAAATATCGGAGCCTATATCGCGAACGTTCGACAAAAATTTCGAAACCGTAAAAATTCCCTGAGGTGCATTCTCTTCGGTTATTTTATCGTAAACCGACGAGGTGACCTCAATAATCTCGCAGGAAAGCTTATCAAGCAACACAGAATAACGCGAAACGACGTCTTCTCTGACCAAAACAACCTCCGGGTTATAGCCCGCTCGGACATATTCCTCCAAAAGATGGACTCCCTCGAAATAGAAAAGTCCCTTTTCGTTCCTTTCGCGTCTTGCAGACAGCGCATTGATCGATTTAATTGTCGGGTTATTACGTGATTCGATTCTTTTCATATATTTCCCCGATTTTGTTTTTTACGGTATCGTAATTATGTGATTTTTGAGAAAGACGAATGAGAGCAGCGACGTATGTTTGTGTCCGCATGCCCTTACTTTATTCGTATGGTTTTGAGGAGTTTAGAAGTGTGCGGGACGGACAGACGGAAACCGAAGCGGTAGCAACCTACCGCAAGCGAAGACGTATGTTCGTATCCGTGCGCTTATAAACCCTCAAAAAAAAGAAGCGTACTATTAATAATATATATAATAGTACGGATTCTTTATGTTGTCAATATTCAATTAAAACTTTTTTCCCAAAAGAATACGGTCGATACCGCCGTAATCCTTGATAACGGCAACCTCGAAGCCGTGCTCACGCAGGATTCGGGAAACGTCCTCGCGTTGATTGATACCGATTTCATAAATCAAGATGCCGTCGCGCTTTAATATATGAGGCACGAGCGCGGTAACTATACGGTAATAGCGGAGGCCGTCTTCGCCGCCGTCGAGCGCGGTTTCGGGCTCATATCCAACGACCTGTGTATCAAGAGTCTGAATATCGTCGGTCGGAATATACGGAGGATTACAAATGACCAAGTCAAGCGGTTGCTCAAGCATCGACGCGAGCTCGATATAATCGTCCTCATCGAGCGCATCGAAACGACGCACCGAAACGTTTTTGCAATCGGCGAGATTTTTTTCGGTATAAGGAAGCGCCTTTCGGGAAAGCTCGAGCGCATAACCGCTTACCGAGGGCTTCTCGGAAGCGATAGCCTTAGCTATACATCCGCTTCCGCTGCAAATATCGGCAAATCTTCCTCCTTCGGGAAGAACGCCGAGCGCAGCTTTTACACCGATCTCGGTATCGCTTCGGGGAATGAAAACGCCGTCGCCGACGGAAATATCATATCCGTAAAAATTACATTTACCCAGGATATACTGAATCGGTTTTCCGAGTGAAAGCTCGAAAACAGCACCGCTTATAAACGGGTCGATAGTCCGCGAAGCTTCGTCATCAAGGCGCGCAAGAAGAGCACTTCTTTCGATCGAAAGCGCCTCGCAGAGAAGCATATCCGCAATAACGTCGCCCTCCTCGGGAGATATTTCGGCAAGCATTTCGCGCAATTTATTTCGGTAATCTCTAAGCTTCAATTTCTTCCTCCGTAACGGAAGGCGCATCTTCCGCAGTTTCGTTAGTTTCGGCGTTTTCAGCGGTTTCGGCATTTTCAGCCGCCTCGTCTGCCTCCTGACGGGCAACACATTCCTCGTAAAATCCGGGAAAATCGTCGGGAAGCGCACACTTAAGCGAGGTTATCGCAACCTCGATTATATCGTCGTCGGGTTCTTTCGTAGTAAGCTTTTGCATCCAAAGTCCGGGAGTTGCAAGAAGACGGATAAACCAATTATCGTGTCTGCCTGCATAACGGATAAATTCATAGCCGATACCAACGGTGAGCGGAAGAAGTGCGAGTTTAATAAGGCTTCTCAGCCAAGTAATATCCACCCACCAGAGGAAAAAGCCGATGAAGATAGAAAGAAACATCATCGCAAACATAAACGAAGTTCCGCAACGAGGATGGAATCGGCTTTGCTTCTTGACGTTTTCGACATTAAGCTCGAGCCCCTTTTCATAGCAGAAAATGCTCTTATGCTCGGCACCGTGATATTTATAAACACGCTTCATATCGGGGATAAACGCGGTAAGCCAGATATACGCGATAAAAATTATTACCTTAAGGACACCCTCGAAGATACTTCTAAACGCACCGGGTACCGCCTCGTATGCCACAAAGCCTTGGAAGGTTTCGCCTTCTGCCAAGTGCCCGCAAAGATCGACAAACCACGGCAACAGGGATTCTATCCAATCCTTGAAAACGTATATCGTGTCACCGAAGCCGTTCTTGAATTGGTCAAAGAAAATATTCATCGCAAATCCGCCGACAAGAGTCGGGAGATAGATAAACAGACCGAGTGCAAGCACGACACCGAGGATGACCGAAATCGTCGAAATGACGCCCATAAGCCATTTACCGCAATGCTTTTCGATCCATCTATCGAGCTTCGATTGTTCTTCCTCAGCAACGTCGAGGCCGAGCATATCGGTTCCCTCGGTAATCGTCGAGAAGGACTGTACCATAGATTCGATAAAGTTCACAACACCGCGAAGAAGCGGAAGCTTGAATATCTTTATCTTATCGGATATCGAGGAGTTGCCCTTGCGGGTTACGATGATTTTTTTATTATCCAGTCTTCTGACAGCAATAGCGGTATGAAGCTTGCTTTTCATCATAACGCCCTCGATTATAGCCTGACCGCCTACCGCGCCGAGCCTTTTTTTAAGCGAAGGGTCAGTTTCTTTGGAGGCACAGCAGGGGTTATTTTGTTCTTTTTTACTCATTTTGTGTTCCTTTACGGTTGATTTTATCTCGATTGTGTATTATACTATATTTAATTCAAAAATAAAACCCTTTTTCAAAAAATTTACAAGAAAGCCTTATTTCCGTTAGATTTTTCGGGAATTTTCAGGGTATTATCGTTATATGGAAACCAAAACCTTCACCAAAAACGACAGCGGATTCATATGCGGAAACTGCGGAAGAGAGGTTCCGCCTCTCGGCTACAGCTCACGAAACCACTGCCCCTTCTGTTTATATTCGCGTCATCTTGACGTAAATCCGGGCGACCGCGCCTCGGAATGCAAGGGCTTGATGCGTCCGAGTGCGGTTACGTCCCACCCCAAAAAAGGGTTCATCATTACACATAAATGTGTTGTATGCGGTGCCGAGCGGAACAACAAGATGCAATCCGACGACGATACTGCGCTTCTTATCAAGCTTACCAATCCATACAATTTGGAGGAATACAAATGACGAATGACGCTAAGTTGGCGCGCAAAAAAGAGCTCGTCTACACGCTAAAACTTTTACTTACGGTTATTTTAGCTTTTGCGGCGGCGCTTATGTTCAGACGTTCGGTGGGTATTCTGGCAATGCTGCCCGCGGCGTTTGCAATATGCGTGGGCGCAGCATTTATTGATATACACCCCGCATTAAAGAGCGTGGTGTTCGGCAT